>NZ_JARGEK010000028.1 GCF_029211165.1 Roseisolibacter sp. H3M3-2 | reverse complement strand
CGCGCGGCCGCGCTGGCGCGGGCGGGCGCGGTGGTCGTCAGCGGGATGGCGCGCGGGATCGACGGCGAGGCGCACGCCGCCGCGCTCGACGCCGGCGGCGCGTCGGTCGCCGTGCTCGGCACGGGCGCCGACGTCGCCTACCCGACGGCGCACCGGGCGCTGCACGCGCGGCTGGCCGTCGACGGGGCGGTGGTGTCCGAGGCGCTTCCCGGGACCGGGGTGACGGCGGGCGCCTTCCCCCGGCGGAACCGCCTCATCGCCGCGCTCGCCCGGCTCACGGTCGTCGTCGAGGCGGGGGTGCGCAGCGGCGCGCTCATCACCGCGTCGTGCGCCGCCGAGCTCGGACGCTCGGTGGCCGCGCTCCCGGGGCCGATCGATCAGCCCGGCGCGGCCGGGACCAACGCCCTGCTGCGCGACGGCGCGCAGGTCGTCACGACCGTCGAGGACGTGCTGGCGCTGGCGGGGCTGGCCGCCCCGGCCCGGGCGGACGAGGGGATCACCCTCCCCGCCGGTCTCGGGGCGGACGAGCGGGCGTTGTGGGAGGCTCTCGCGCACCCCGCCGGCGGCGCCGACGTGCTGGTGGCGCGCACGGGGCTCCCCGCCGCCCGCTGCGTCGCGGCGCTGACCGCGCTGGAGCTGGCGGGGCTGGTCGAGTCGCGGTGGGGCGGGGAGCTGGTCCGCCGCTGACCCTGCGGGGTACGAGTCGGCCGACCGACATGCCCTACCGCCACGTCTACGTCCACGTCCCCTTCTGCGCGCGGCGCTGCGCGTACTGCGACTTCGCGATCGCGGTCCGCCCGCGCGTGCCGGTCGAGGAGTACCTGCGCGCGCTCGAGGGGGAGCTGACGCTGCGCCTGGGCGCGGCGCCGACGCCCGAGCGGCGGCCCTCCGTCGACACCCTGTACCTGGGCGGCGGGACGCCGTCGCGCCTGGGCGGCGCCGGGGCCGCGGCAGCCGTCGGGCTCGTCGGGCGCTGGTTCCGCCTGGCCGACGGCGCCGAGGTGACGCTGGAGGTCAATCCGGACGACGTGACGGACGAGGCCGTGGCGGCGTGGCGCGCCGGAGGCATCAACCGCGTGTCGCTCGGGGGGCAGACGTTCGACCCGGCGGCGCTGGCCTGGATGCACCGCACGCACGACGCCGGGCAGATCGAGCGGGCGGTGGCGACGCTGCGCGCCGGCGGGATCGACGACCTGTCGCTGGACCTGATCTTCGCGCTCCCGGCCTCGGTGCCGCGCGACTGGGCGGCCGACGTAGCGCGGGCGCTCGCGCTCGCGCCGACCCACCTCTCGCTCTACGGCCTGACGGTCGAGCCGGGGACGCCGCTCGGGCGGTGGGCGGAGCGCGGCGACGTCACGGAGGCCGACGAGGACCGCTACGCGGCGGAGTTCCTCCACGCGCACGACGCCCTCACCTCGGCGGGCTTCGAGCACTACGAGGTCTCGAACTTCGCGCGCCCCGGCCACCGCGCGCGCCACAACTCCGCCTACTGGAGCGGCGCCCCGTACCTGGGCCTCGGCCCTTCGGCGCACGGCTACGACGGCGCGGAGCGGCGCTGGAACGTGTCGGCGTACGCGGCCTGGGTGCGCGCCGTCGCCGAGGGGCGCGATCCGGTGGAGGGCGCGGAGGCGCTCGACCCGGCGATGCGGAGCGCGGAATCGGTGTACCTGGGGCTGCGGACCGTCGACGGCCTGACGCTGGTCGACGCCGACGTGGCGCGGACCGCCCGCTGGGAGTCCGAGGGGTGGGCGGAGCGGGTCGGGGACCGGCTCCGCCTCACCGCGCCGGGCTGGCTCCGGCTGGACGCCCTGGCCGCGGACTTGACGGTCGCCCGAAGTCGTTCATAGGATTGTACTTATGTCGTCTCACGAGCTCACCGAGCGCGAGCGCCGCGTGCTCGAGGCCGTCATCCAGAGCTACGTCGCCACCGCGGAACCCGCCGGATCGCGCACCCTCGCCCGCCTGTTCGGGCTGGGCGTGTCGCCGGCGACGATCCGCAACACGATGAGCGACCTCGAGGCCAAGGGGTTCCTCTACCACCCCCACACCTCCGCCGGGCGCGTCCCGACGCACAAGGCGTATCGGCTCTACGTCGACTCGCTGATGCGCGTCGAGCCGCTCGACGTGGCCGGGCAGACGCGCCTCAAGGAGGAGCTCGCCGGCGCGTCGACCATCGAGACGATCCTGCGGCGCGCGGCCCAGTCGCTGGGCGTGCTGACCCAGGAGCTCGGCGTCGCCGTCAGTCCGCGCTTCGACGAGGCGACGCTGCGGCGGATCGACCTCGTCCGGCTGTCGAGCGACCGCGTGCTGATGGTGCTCACGCTCGACCGGGGCGCGATCCGCACGATCTTCGTCGAGGTGCCGGGCGAGATCGCGGAGGACGCGGTGCAGGAGGTCGCGCGCGTCCTCTCCGAGCGGCTGGCCGGGCTGACGCTGCGCGCGGTGTGCGCGTCGCTGGAGGAGCGGCTGCGCGACGCGGCGCCGCGCCCCGGGGCGGAGGAGCTGCTCAACATCTTCATCGCCGGCGGGGGGCAGCTGTTCGACCGGGCGACCGCCGACGAGTCGCCCGTCCTGCTCGGCCAGCCCTCGCTGCTCGCCGAGCAGCCGGAGTTCGCCAGCGGGGAGCGTATGCGCCGCCTGCTGGAGCTGACCGAGACGCGCGACGAGCTCGCCTCGCTGCTGCGGGCCCGCGACAACTCGGCGGGGCTGTCGATCACGATCGGCAGCGAGCACGGCGATCCCCGCCTCGACCCGTTCACGGTGGTGACGGCCGAGTATCATGCGGGGGGGCTGAGCGGCGTGATCGGCGTCATCGGGCCGACGCGCATGCCGTACGAGAAGGTCGTCTCGCTGGTGAGCCACACGTCGCGGCTCGTCTCGGATCTTCTCCACTGAGAGCGACGAGCGTCGAGCGTCGAGAGAGCGATCACGCTCGACGCTCGACGCTCGACGCTCCCGTTCCCGCTCGACGGCGGCTGGCCGCCACGACACCTCCTCCCGTCCGCGGGATCCCATAGATCGATCCATGCCCGACCTCTACGAGCAGCTCGGCGTCGCGCGCGACGCGTCCGACGACGACATCAAGAAGGCGTACCGCAAGCTGGCGATGCAGTGGCACCCCGACCGCAACAACGGGTCGAAGGACGCCGAGGAGAAGTTCAAGGGGATCACCGAGGCGTACGACGTGCTGCGCGACCCGCAGAAGCGCGCCGCGTACGACCGCTACGGCGAGGCGGCGTTCCAGCGCGGCGGGATGGGCGGCGGCGGGATGGGCGGCATGCACCACGTCGACCTGTCCGAGGCGCTGAACATCTTCATGCGCGACTTCGGCGGCTTCTCCGGGCTCGGGGACCTGTTCGGCCAGCAGGGCGGCCGCGGCGCGGGGCCGCGCACGGGCGGCGACGTGAAGATCGGGATCCCGCTCACGCTCGCCGAGGTCGCGACGGGCGTCGAGAAGACCGTCGTCGCCAAGCTGCTCGACGCCTGCGACAAGTGCGAGGCGACCGGCGCCGAGCCGGGGTCGCAGCCGCAGCGCTGCGGGACGTGCGGCGGGTCGGGGGAGGTGCGGCGCGCGCAGCGCTCCTTCTTCGGGCAGTTCGTGAGCGTCGCGCCGTGCCCGACCTGCGCCGGCGAGGGGACGGTGATCGCCACTCCGTGCAAGAAGTGCAAGGGCGACGGGCGGGTGCGCGCCGAGAAGACGGTCAAGGTCAACATCCCGGCCGGCGTCGCGACGGGGCAGTACATGACGCTGCGCGGCCAGGGGAACGTCGGCCCGCGCGGCGGCCCGCGCGGCGACGTGATCGTGCTGTTCGAGGTCGAGGAGGACCAGCGCTTCGAGCGCGACGGCGAGGACCTCTACTGCGAGGTGCTGGTCAACTACGCGCAGCTCGTCCTCGGCGCCGACGTCGCCGTGCCGGCCGTCAGCGGCGAGCTGTCGCTGCGCGTCCCCGGCGGGACGCAGAGCGGCCAGGTCTTCCACCTCAAGGGGCGCGGGCTGCCGCGCGTGAACGCCAGCGGCGTCGGCGACCTGCACGTGCGCGTGCAGCTCTGGACGCCCGAGAAGGTGTCGGGGCGCGAGGAGCAGCTGATCCGCGAGCTCGCCGAGGTGACGCAGGCGCCCGAGGCCGGGCGCAGCAAGGGCTTCTGGTCGAAGATGAAGGAGGCGCTGCGCGCGTGAGCACCGCCGCCGACAAGCGCCCCTGGGTCTCGGTCCGCGCCCGCCCGCGCGGCGGCGCCGCCGCCGTGGAGGCGGTGGTGGCCGCGCTGTTCGCCGCCGGCTCGCAGGGCGTGCAGGAGCAGGGCGACGCCGTGCTGACGCAGTTCCCGCCGGACACCGACGTCGAGACGCTGCGCGCCGCGCTGCTCGCCGCCGACCCGACGGCCGACGTCGCGATCTCGCTGACCGCGCCGGTCGACTGGACCGAGGGGTGGAAGGCACTCATCGGCGCCCACGACCTGGGCGGGCTCGCCGTGGTGCCGCCGTGGCTCGCCGAGGGGCGCGACCCGGCGGCGACCATCGTGATCGACCCGGGAATGGCGTTCGGCACCGGCGACCACCCGACGACGCGCGGCGTCGTCCGGCTGATGCAGGGCGTCGTGCGCCCCGGCGACGTCGTCGCGGACCTCGGCGCCGGCAGCGCGGTGCTGTCGATCGCGGCGGTGAAGCTGGGGGCGGCCCGCTGCGCGGCGATCGAGTTCGACCCCGACGCCATTGCCAACGCCGAGGAGAACGTGGCGCGGAACGGCGCGACGGGGCGCGTGACGGTGATCGAGGGGGACGCGCGGGTGCTCCTCCCCCTCGTGGCGCCGGTGCGCCTCGTGCTGGCCAACATCATCTCGAGCATCCTGCTGGAGCTGATGGACGCGATCGACGCGGCGCTGGCCCCCGACGGCGAGGCGATCCTCAGCGGCATCCTGTGGGACGAGCGCGAGACGATGCTGCGCGCGATCGAGGCGCACGGCTGGCGCGCCGTCGCCGAGGACCACGAGGACGTCTGGTGGAGCGTGCGCTGCGCGCGCCGCGCGAACTGAGCGCCGCGTGCGCCCGCGCGTCGAGCAGGCCACCGTCGCGACGTTCGTCGCCGACGCCCCGCTGGAGGCCGGGGGCGCGGTGACGCTGGGGGAGGAGGCGGCGCACCACATGCGGGTGCGCCGCCTCGACGTGAACGACCGCGTGGCGCTGCGCGACGGCGCCGGCCGCAGCGGCGAGGGGCGGCTCGCGCGCCTGGCCAAGAACCACGCGGTGGTCGAGCTGACGGCGGTGCGCGACCACCCGCCGCCGCCTCCCGTGCACCTGCTGGTGCCGGTGGCCGACAAGGACCGGATGCTCTGGCTCGCCGAGAAGGCGGTCGAGATCGGGGTCGCGAGCTGGCGGCCGGTGCTGTTCCGCCGGTCGCGGAGCGTCGGCGCGCGCGGCGAGGGGCCGGCCTTCCAGCAGAAGGTGCGCGCCCGGATGCTGAGCGCGCTGGCGCAGAGCGAGGCGGCCTGGGTCCCCGACCTGCATCCCGAAGCGCCGCTCGACCGCGCGCTGGCGGCCGCGCCGGCCGGCCCGCGCTGGATCTGCGACCCCGACGGCGGCGCGCTCCTCGACGCGGCGGCGCCGGCCGGGGCGCCGGTCACGATCGCGGTCGGCCCCGAGGGCGGGATCGAGCCGGACGAGCTGGCGGCGTTCCACGCCGCGGGCTTCCGATCGGCGGCGCTCCCGGGCAACATCCTGCGGTTCGAGACGGCCGCCGTCGTCGCCGCCGCGCTCGCCCGCGCGCTCGTCGAGCGCGCCGGACCGCCTCCCTGACCCGCCCGACGCCCATGGACGACTGCCTCTTCTGCCGCATCGTCCGCGGCGAGATCCCGGCCACGCTGGTCGCCGAGACCGACGACTGCGTCGCCTTCCGCGACGTCAACCCGCAGGCGCCGCTGCACGTGCTGGTGATCCCGCGCGCGCACGTCGCCTCCCTGAACGAGGCCGCCGACGCGGCGCAGATCGGGAAGCTGTCGCTGCTGGCCGCCGAGATCGCGCGCCGCGAGGGCCACGCCGAGTCGGGGTACCGGACCGTCGTGAACACGGGCGCGGCGGCGGGGCAGACGGTCTTCCACGTCCACCTGCACCTGCTGGCGGGGCGGGAGCTGCGGTGGCCGCCGGGGTGAGGGCACGGTGAGGCGAATGCGGGTACGGCGAGCTCGGAGACAACGAACCCGGGTACTGCGAACTCGGGGACTGCGAACTCGGGTGCTACGAACTCGGGTACCGCGAGCTCGTTGTGCTTCCGGTTCGCAGTCGCGCACCTCGCCGGTCACGCGTTCGCCCCATCCGAACTCGCTCTGCCCGAGTTCGCACCTCCCGAGTTCGCAGTTCCCGAACTCGCCTCTCCCGAACTCGCCCTTCCCGAACCCGCCCCGCCCGTGTCCGCCCTCTCCGCCCGCCTCCAGACCGACCTCAACGCCGCCCGCAAGGCGCAGGACAAGCCGCTGACGCTCGTCCTCGGCACGCTGATCTCGGACGTCAAGAACAAGAAGATCGAGCTGCGCCGCGACCCCACCGACGACGACGTGGTCGAGGTGATCCGCAAGGGGATCAAGCGGCGGCGCGAGTCGGTGGAGATGTACGAGAAGGGGAACCGCGAGGAGCTCGCCGCGAAGGAGCGCGAGGAGCTCGCGGTGCTGGAGCGCTACCTCCCGCCGGCCGTCGACCCCGAGGAGCTGCGCGCGGCGGTGCGGGCGGCCATCGCGGGCGGCGCGGCGAACATCGGCGCCGTGATGGGGAAGGTGATGCCCCAGTTCAAGGGGCGCGTCGACGGGAGCGCGATCAACGCGATGGCGCGCGAGGAGCTGGCGAAGTAGCGGTCGGCTGCGGGCTGCGGGCTGCGGGCTGCGGCCTGCGGATTCAGAACCCGCAGCCCGCAGTCCGCAGTCGGCGCCCCGCTCGCCCCGCCGGCAGCGGCCGAAACGGGGACGCCGCTTTCGGGGTACATTCCGGGGTGATGAACCAGCACGCCCTGTCCGTCCTCGAGTTCCCGCGCGTCCTCGCCGTGGTGGCCGAGCGCGCCACCTCCGCGCTCGGCGCCCGCCGCCTCCGGGGGGCGCAGCCGTCCACCAACGTCGCCTGGCTTGAGTCCGAGCACCGGCGCGTCGCCGCCACGCGCGCGCTCGTCGCCAGCGAGGGCGGGTGGTCGCCTGAGCCCGTCCCCGACCTCACCGAGCCGCTGGCGCGCCTCCGCGTCATCGGCACCGTGTGGAGCGCCCCCGAGCTGCTGGCGGGAGGGACGCTCCTGCGGTCGGCGCGCCGCACGCGCGAGACGCTCTCCGATCCCAAGCGCCCGGCCGTCGTCCTGGCGGTGCTCGCCCCCCTCGGCGACCGCCTCCTGAGCCAGTCGCGGCTGGAGCAGCAGGTCGAGCGCACGATCGCCGAGGACGGGACGGTGCGCGACGACGCCAGCCCGCGCCTGCGCGGGATCCGGCGCGAGCTGCGCGGGGCCCAGGGCCAGCTCGTGGCGCTGCTGGAGCGGATGATGGGCGGCCTCGAGTCGCACCACCAGGTGCCCGACATGTCGGTGACGGTGCGCAACGGGCGCTACGTGATCCCCGTGCGCGCCGGCGGGCGCAACGCGCTCGGCGGGATCGTGCACGACGCCTCCAGCACCGGCGCGACGCTGTTCGTCGAGCCGCCGGCCGCGATCGAGTTCGGCAACCGGATCCGCGAGCTCGAGGCCAACGAGCACGAGGAGGTGCAGCGCATCCTCGCCGAGCTGACCGACGAGCTGCGCCCCCTGCGCGAGCCGATGCTCGACGCGCTCGACGCGCTCGTCGCCCTCGACACGCTCTACGCGCGCGCGCGCTGGGCGGCGGAGTTCGCGTGCAGCCCGTGCGACCTCGCGCCCGCCGGCGACGGGTTCGCGATCCGCGACGGGCGCCACCCGCTGCTGCTCGCGCAGGGCGTCGCGGTCGTGCCGTTCGACCTTGCGATGGAGCCCGGCGAGCACACGCTCCTCGTCTCCGGGCCGAACACGGGCGGCAAGACGGTGCTGCTCAAGGCGGTCGCGCTCATCTCGCTGCTCGTGCAGAGCGGGATCCCGGCGCCCGTCGGCGAGGAGAGCCGCGTCCCGCTCTACGACGACGTGTTCGCGGACGTCGGCGACGAGCAGTCGATCCAGGCGTCGCTCTCCACCTTCAGCGCGCACCTCAAGAACCTCACCGAGATCGTCGGCGCGGCGACGCACGCCTCGCTCGTGCTCATCGACGAGCTGGGCTCCGGCACCGACCCGGTCGAGGGGGCGGCGCTCGGCGGCGCGATCCTGGAGGCGCTGACCGCGCGCGGCACGACGACGATCGCCACGACCCACCTCGGCGCGCTGAAGGAGCTGGCCACCGAGGTGCGCGGCGTGGTCAACGCGTCGCTCCAGTTCGACGCCGTGGCGCTGGCCCCGACGTACCGGCTCATCAAGGGCGTCCCCGGGCGCTCGTACGGCCTGTCGATCGCGCGCCGGCTGGCCATGCCGGAGCACATCGTCGAGCGCGCGGTCGAGCGGATCCCCAAGGGCGAGCGCGACGTCGACGCGCTGCTGGCCGAGCTGGAGAAGCGCGAGACCGCGCTCGCCGACCGCGAGAAGCTGGCCGACGAGCTGGTCGAGACGGGGAGGGCGCGCGCGCAGCGGCTCGCCGAGCGCGAGAAGGCGGTGCGCGAGCGCGAGCGGCTGGCCGAGAAGCAGGCGCGCCAGGACGCGCGCCGCTACCTGCTCGACGCCCGCAAGGAGATCGACCGCACGCTGAAGGAGCTGCGCCAGAGCGCCGGCGACGCGGCCGAGGCGCAGGCGAAGGACGCGCGCCGCAAGGTCGAGGAGATGGCCGCCCGGCAGGGCGACCACCTCGACCGGCTCGACCGCGAGGAGCGCAACCTCGCGGTGCGCGACGCGCAGGCGAAGCGCGCCGTCGCCGGCGCCCCGGCGCCGCGCCAGGAGATCGCCGCCGGCGACACGGTCGAGGTGGGGACGCTCGGCGGGAAGCTCGGGCGCGTCGTCGAGCGCCGTGGCAAGGACGCCGTCGTCACGGTCGGCGCGCTCAAGCTCACGGTGCCGCTCAAGACGCTGGTCCGCTCGCGCCAGCAGATGCCCAAGCCCGAGGTCTTCGTCCCGGCCATGCTCGACGCGGCCGACGTCTACCACAACGGCGAGGTGGACCTGCGCGGGATGCGCGCCGACGAGGTGGACTCGCACCTGCTGTCGGAGATCGACCAGGCGATCCGCGCCGACCGCCGCGAGCTGCGCATCATCCACGGCAAGGGGACGGGCGCGCTGCGCGAGCGCGTCGTCGAGCTGCTGCGGAAGGAGACGCGCGCCAAGTCGTTCCGCATGGGGCTGTGGAACGAGGGGGGGGCGGGGGTGACGGTGGTGGAGCTGGAATGACGTCTCCCTCCCGCGCTCGACGCTCGACGCTCGACGCTCGGACTGTCCGCCCCGGCAGCCCCAGCGTCGAGCGTGGAGCGTCGAGCGTCGAGGAGGCGCGGCCGTGATCACTCCCGAATCCATCGACCGCGTCCGCGAGGCCGCCGACATCCTCGAGATCGTCGGCGAGCACGTGAAGCTCAAGCGCTCGGGCAGCGACTACCGCGGGCCGTGCCCGTTCCACGGCGGGAAGAACCCGAACTTCTCGGTCTCGCCGAAGCGCAACGCGTACTACTGCTTCAAGTGCCACGCGAGCGGCGACTCGATCGGGTTCGTGCGCGAGCACCTCGGCATGGACTTCGTCGAGGCCGTGCGCTACGTGGCGGCGCGGGCGGGGGTCGAGGTGCAGGAGTCGCGGGCGCAGCGCGAGCCCGGGGAGAAGGACCCGCGCGAGCCGCTGTGGGAGTGCATGGCCGCGGCCGCCGAGATCTTCCGCGAGGCGCTGTGGGAGGGCGCGGAGGCGCAGGCGGCGCGCGCGTACCTCGCGTCGCGCGAGCTGTCGCGCGAGCAGGCGGACCGCTTCGCCCTCGGCTACGCGCCGCGCGACGGCGCCTGGATCGAACGGCTGCGCGCGCTCGGGCACGACGACGCGCGGCTGCTCGAGGTCGGGCTGCTGGTCGCGCGCGAGGACGGGAGCCCGCCGCGCCCACGGTTCCGCGGGCGGCTCATGTTCCCGATCCTCGACCAGTCGGGGCGCACGATCGCCTTCGGCGGGCGCGTGCTCGGCGAGGGGGAGCCCAAGTACCTCAACTCGCCGCAGGGGACGCTGTTCGACAAGGGGCGCAGCCTCTACGGCCTCTCCTGGGCCAAGCACCCGATCCGCAAGCAGGAGCGCGTGCTGGTCGTCGAGGGGTACTTCGACGCGATCCGGCTCGCGCTGGCGGGGATCGAGGAGGCGGTGGCGCCGCTGGGGACCGCGCTCACCGAGTCGCAGGCGGGGCTGCTCGCCAAGCTCACGAAGAGCGTGTTTCTCCTGTACGACAGCGACGACGCGGGGCTCAAGGCGACCTTCCGCGCGGGGCTCGAGCTGCTCCGGCTCGGGATCTCGGCGCGGGTGGTCACGCTCCCCGACGGCGAGGACCCCGACACGTACGTGCGCGCGCAGGGGCCGGACCGGATGGAGCACGCGCTCGCGCAGGGCGTCGACATCCTCGACCGGCAGATCCAGCTGCTGGAGCGCCGCGGCTGGTTCGCGGAGCTGCACAAGAAGCGGCGCGCGATCGACAAGCTGCTCCCCACGCTGCGCGCGACCGCCGACCCGGTGACGCGCGAGCTGTACGTCGCGCGGCTGGCGGAGGTCTCGGGCGTGGACCGCGCGACGATCCTGCGCGAGGTCGAGCAGGAGGAGCGGCGGCCGGCGGCGCGCGTCGCCGAGCCGCCCCCCGCGGGCGCGCCGGAGGGGCGCCGCGACGGCCGGTGGCGCCACGAGCCGCAGGCGCCCTCGATGCGCCCGGCCGACTCGCACAACGGCGTGATCTTCGTGGAGCCGCCGCGGCAGGACGACGACCGCTTCCAGCGCCGGTGGGACAGCGACCGCCGGCGGCGGAAGGGGCGCCGCGAGGAGGACTGGAAGAGCTCGTTCGCGGTGCCGCGCGTGTCGCCGAGCGCCGCCGTGGCGAACGCGGAGATGCTGCTCACGCGCGCCATGCTGCAGCAGCGCACGCTGGTGGAGGTCGTCGCCGAGAAGTGGCCGCCGGAGAGCTTCACGCGCACCGACCTGCGGCTGCTGTTCGAGCGGCTGGTCGAGGAGCCCGAGGTCCCGCTCGACGTGCTGACCGACGCGATGCCCGAGACGCTGGTGCGCGACGTCGACGCGGCGATGGAGATCCCCGACCCGGACCCGGAGGGGACGGTGGCGGGCACGCTCGGCACGCTGCAGTCGCTGGCGCTCGACGAGGAGAACGACCGGCTGTTCGCGATGCTGCAGGCCACGGCCGACGAGGCGGAGAAGGACCGGCTGTTGCAGCAGATCGCGGCGGTGAAGCGCGAGCGGGTCGCGCTCAAGCCGGTGCTGCGGCGGGTGGGGCCGCGGCTGCGATCCTGACGGCCGCGGTGGGCGCGACGGTTGGCGCGCGGCGTGACGGAACGCATCTTCCCGTGGGGCCCGCGCCCACCACGCCGACCGAACCGACGGAGGACCAGCCGTGACCGACCAGCTCGACGCGCTGCTCGCCCTGCAGACGGCCGACGACGGCCTGCAGGCCCTCGAGACGCGACTCGCCGCCCTCGCCCCCAGGCTCGCCACGCTCGACGCCGAGCGGCAGGCGGCGGAGAAGGCGGCGGCGGGCGCGCGGCAGGCGCTGGAGCGCGAGAGCGAGCGCCACACGCATCTTAGCGAGCGCGCCGGCGAGTTCCGCCGGATGAACGACCGCGCGGTCTCGCAGCTCGACCAGGTGCGCAAGGCGCACCACGCGTCGGCCGCCGGCGCGCAGGTCGACATCTCGCGCCGCGCCCTGGCCGACGCCGAGGCCGAGCTGCACGCCAGCGGGGTCCGGCTCGCGAGCCTGCAGACCGCGCTCGAGGGCGCCGAGCAGCGCATCGGGGCGATGGAGTCGGAGCAGGCGCCGGCGCGCGAGGCGGTCGAGTCCGAGCGGAGCGAGATCGAGCGCGAGCTGGGCGACGCCCGGACAGCGCGCGCCGCGCTGGCCCGGCACGTCGAGACGCGCCTGCTGGCCCGCTACGACCGGGTGCGCAGCCGCCGCCGCGGGCCGGCCGTCTTCCCGCTGCACCACTTCACCTGCGGGAACTGCGACACGGCCATCCCCACGCAGCGCCGGGCGGGGATGACCGCGGGGAACATCGAGGTGTGCGAGTCGTGCGGGGTGCTGCTGTACGCGGCGCCGGCGCCGGCGACCGCGGGGCACGCCGGCTGAGCGGCGGCACGACGGACGGGGGCGCCCCCGGGCGCGCCTGTCCGCCCCTCCCGGCGCGGCCTAGATTGGGCGCGTGACCGTCGCCCTCGGCGCCCCCGGCGCCCCCGCCCTCCCCCGGGCGCGCCCCGCCGCCCGCTGGGTGCTCGGCCCCGCCGCCGGCCCGGCCGTCGTGGCCGGGCTCGCCCACGACCTGCGTCTCCCCGACGCCGTCTGCCGCCTGCTGGCGACGCGCGGCCACGACGCCGGCGACGCCGTCCGACGCTACCTGCGCCCGCGGCTCGAGCAGCTGCACGCCCCGAGCCGCCTCGACGGCGTCGCGGTGGCGGCGGAGCGGCTGGCCCGCGCGGTGCGCGCCGGCGAGACGGTGCTCGTCCACGGCGACTACGACGTCGACGGGATGTGCTCGACGGCGCTCATGACGCGCGTGCTGCGCGCGCTCGGCGGCAAGGTGGTGCCCTTCATCCCGCACCGCCTGCGCGACGGCTACGACCTGACCGACGCGGGGGTGCGCGCGGCGGCCGACGCGGGCGCCGCCGTGGTGCTCACCTGCGACTGCGGGACCAGCGCCCACGGCCCGGTCGCGTCGCTGTGCGCGGCGGGGATCGACGTCATCGTCAGCGACCACCACCTGCCGGGGCACGGGCGCGGCGCGCCGTCGTGCTTCGCGGTGCTGAACCCGAACCTCCCCGACGGCGACTACCCCGAGGCCGACCGCGGGCTCTGCGCCGCCGGCGTCGCGTTCAAGCTCGCGCTGGCCACCGTGCAGGCGCTCGGGCAGAACGACGCGATCGTCTGGCGGCAGCTCGACCTCGTGGCGCTGGCGACCATCGCCGACATCGCGCCGCTGCGCGGCGAGAACCGCGTACTGGCGCGCTACGGGCTGAAGCTGCTCGGCGAGTCCGGGAACGCCGGGGTGCGCGCGCTGGTGCGGGCGTCGGGGCTCGAGGGGAAGCCGCTCACCGCGGGGCGCGTGGGCTTCATCCTCGCGCCGCGGCTGAACGCGGTCGGGCGCCTCGGCAGCGCGCTGCGCGGCGTCGAGCTGCTGACGACCGACGACGACCGCACCGCCAACGCGATCGCGCGCGAGCTGGAGGAGCTGAACCGGCAGCGGCAGGAGCTCGACCGCGCCACGCTCGACGCCGCGCGGCGGCAGGCCGACCGGCTCGACCTCGACCGCACGTTCGGGCTCGTGCTGTCGGGCGAGGGGTGGCACCCGGGGGTGATCGGCATCGTCGCCTCGCGCATCGTCGAGGAGTTCGCGCGGCCCACGGTGATGGTCGCGGTCGAGGACGGGGTCGGGAAGGGGAGCGGGCGCTCGATCCCGCGCTTCGACCTGCACGCGGCGCTCAGCGTCTGCGACGCCGACGGGCTGTTCCAGCGATTCGGCGGCCACCGTGCGGCGGCCGGCGTCACGCTCGACGCCGCGAAGCTCCCGGCGTTCGCGCGCCGCTTCGACGAGGTCGCGCGCGAGCGGCTGACGGTCGACGACCTCGTCCCCGAGCTGCGCGTCGACCTCGAGCTGCCGGTCGAGGAGGTGACCGACGAGCTGGAGGCGATGCTGCGCCACTTCGAGCCGCACGGCCTCGGCAACGCCGCGCCCGTGCTGATGTCGCGGGGTGTCGAGCTGGCCGCGCCGCCGCGCCGCGTCGGCGACGACGGCATCCGGCTGGCGCTGCGGCGCGGCGACGGCGAGCTGGGGGCGATCGGGTGGGGGCTGGCGGCGCGCGCGCCCGGGCTGGTCGCGGGGCAGCGCGTCGACGTGGCCTTCCGCCTGGAGCGCGACGAGTTCCGCGGCGTGAGCCGGCTGCAGGCCAAGCTCGCCGACGTCGTGCCGGCGGGCGGCGCGCCCGTCCGCCCGGCCACGCACGCGTAGCGGGCGTGCGGATCGTCGCCGGCCGCTGGCGCGGCCGCACCATCGACGCGCCCAAGGACGCGCGCGTGCGTCCCACCGCCGACCGGGTGCGCGAGGCCTGGCTCAGCATCGTCGCCGCCGACGTCGACGGCGCGCGGGTCCTCGACCTGTTCGCCGGCTCGGGCGCCCTGGGGCTCGAGGCGCTGTCGCGCGGCGCGGCGTCGGCCGACTTCGTCGAGCTCAACCCGCCGTCGCTCCGCGCCCTCGGCGCCAACATCGCCAGGCTCGGCGCCGACGCCCAGGCCCACGTGCGGCGCGGCGACGCCCTGCGCTTCGTCGACGCGCTGGAGGCCGACGCCTACGACCTCGCCTTCGCCGACCCGCCCTACGCGCACGACGCGGCCCTCCGCGTCGCCGAGCGGTGGCTCGTGGTCCCCTTCGCGCGCGTGCTCGGCGTCGAGCACTCCTCGCGCGTCACGCTCCCCGCCGGCGGCGACACGCGGACGTACGGCGACACGGCGGTGACGATCTACCGGGTACCCGACTAGCATCACCACGACGGGCGCGGCGGGCTGCGGGCTGCGGGTGAGGTCGAATCCGCAGCCCGCAGCCCGCAGCTCAGCGAGCCTCTCCGGACGAACACACCTCCACATGCGCACCGCCATCTACGCCGGCAGCTTCGACCCGGTGACGCTCGGGCACCTCGACCTGATGCGTCGGAGCCTGGAGTTCGTCGACCGGCTCGTCGTCGGCGTCGCGGTCAACTCGACCAAGACGCCGATGTTCACGCTGGAGGAGCGGGCGTCGCTGATCCGCGCGTCGCTCGGCGAGCTGGCGACCGGAGACGCACCGCGTGTCGAGGTGCGCCACTTCCAGGGGCTGCTCGTCGACTTCGCGCGCGACGCCGGGGCGACGCTGTCCGTGCGCGGGCTGCGCGCGGTCGCCGACTTCGAGTACGAGTTCCAGATGGCGCTCATGAACCGGCACCTCGCGCCGACCTTCGAGACGCTGTTCCTCGTCCCCTCGGTCGAGACGACCTTCATCAGCTCGACGCTGGTGCGCGAGGTCGCGAGGCTGGGCGGCACCGTCGACGCGCTGGTCCCGCCGCCCGTCGCCGCCGCGCTGCGCGCGCGGTTCCCGCGGTGAGCGGCGCCGGCGAGTTCCTCGCGGGGGTGCGGCGGCGGGCGGCGCTCGCCCGTCGGCGCGTCGCCTTCTCCGAGGCGGACGTCGAGCTGACGCGCGAGGCGCTGCGCGCGCTCCTCGCCGAGGACGTGGTGCGTCCGGTGCTGGTGGTCGACGCGGAGCACGACGGGATCGCCGCCCTGGTGGCCGCCGGCGCGGAGCTGGTCGACGTGCGCGACCCCGACGTGCGGGCGCGGGTGACCGCGCACCTGCTGGCGCGGCGCGGCGCGAAGGGGATGACCGCCGAGCGGGCCGCCGCCCACGCCGCGGAGCCGCTGCACGTCGCCGACGCGCTGGTGGCGCTGGGCGAGGTGGATGGGTGCGTCGCGGGCGCCGTGCACACGACCGGCGACGTGATCCGCGCCGCCCTCTGGCACGTCGGCGCGGCGCCCGGGGTGCGCACCGTCTCCAGCGCGTTCTACATGGTGGTGCCGCCGTTCCGCGGCGAGGCGGCGGAGGTGCTGACCTTCACCGACTGCGCGGTGGTCCCGTACCCGACCGCCGAGCAGCTGGCCGACATCGCGGTGGCCGCGGCGGCGGACCGTCGGAAGATCGTCGGCGACGAGCCGCGGGTCGCCCTCCTCTCCTTCTCGACCCGCGGGAGCGGCGGGGAGGGGGCGAGCATCGGCCTCGTGCGCGAGGCGCTGGCCCGGGTGCGGGCGCTGGCGCCGACCCTCGCCGTGGACGGAGAATTGCAAGGCGACGCCGCGCTCATCCGCACGGTCGCCGAGCGGAAGGCGCCCGGGAGTCCGGTCGGTGGGGGGGCGAACGTCCTCGTCTTCCCCTCGCTCGACGCCGGCAACATCGCCTACAAGCTGGTGCAGCGGCTGGCCGGGGCGGCGGCGATCGGCCCGATCGTGCAGGGGCTGGCCCGGCCGTGCAGCGATCTCTCCCGCGGCGCCGTGCCGGATGACATTATGAACGTCGCCGCGATCACCGCGCTCCAGGCGGGAGAGCCCCCCGCGGGCGCCGGCCCGCGGCCGCACCCTGACGACAACGCAGCCCGCACACACGGTACCGACTCATGAGCTTCCAGATGCATCGCGAGGGCGAGATCACGGTGGTGGACGTGGAGGGGCAGCTCATCGTCGGCAACCGCCAGGAGCTGAAGCAGAAGGTCCTCGACGAGCTGGAGCGCGGCGAGCGGAAGTTCCTGATCGACTTCAGCCAGACCGGCTACATCGACAGCTCGGGGCTCGGCGTGCTCGTGTCGCTGTCGAAGAAGATCCGCGAGCAGGGGGGCGAGCTGCGCCTCGCCAACCTCAACGACGACCTCAAGACGCTGTTCGAGCTGACGAAGCTCGACACGCTGTTCCAGATCGCGGAGACGCGCGAGCGCGCGCTCGACAGCTTCTGAGCCCGCGCGGAGCCGTCGGGGGCGTGCCGGCGCCCGGCCCGGATCGCGGGCCGGGCGCCGGCGCGTCGGTCCTCGACCTGTCGATCCCCAGCGACGTCGCCGAGATCCCGGGCGTCGTCGACGCCGTGGTGGAGCGGTGCACGGCGCACCGCTTCTCGCGCCAGGCGTGCTCGCTGAACGTCCGCGTCGCCCTCCTCGAGGCGCTGGCCAACGCGGTGGTGAAGGGGAACCGGCAGGCGGACGACAAGCGCGTGCACGTGCGCGCCGTGGTCGACGACGCGCGCCTGGTGGTCGACGTGCAGGACGAGGGCGAGCCGTTCGACCTCGACGCCAGCGCGCAGGACCCGCTGACCCCCGAGGGGCTGCTGCGCGAGGACGGGCGCGGGATCTTCCTGATGCGGCGGCTCATGGACGCCGTGGAGCGGCTCCCCGGCATCCCCCGCGGCAACGTCGTCCGGCTGACGCTGCGCCGCGCGTGAGGCGCCCGTGAGCAGCACCCTGTCCGACGCGGGCGCGCGGGCGGTGCGGCGCGCGGCCGGGGAGCTCGACGCCCTCCTCGGCGCGTACCACGCCACCAGCCGCTGCCACGCCGCGCTGTGGACCGGCGACCCGACCGGTCCCGCGCACTGCCGCAGCTCGTCGCGCCGCCGCCGGCCGCCGCCGCTCGACGGGCTTCCGCGCCCCGCCGCGTCGCAGCCGCCGGTCGCCTGGCGCGCGCCCGACGGCGACGCGCTCGTCGTCGCACTGGCCGGCATCCCCGGGACTTGGCTCGTCGTCGGGCCGTGCCCGGGCGACGGCGCCGAGCTGGCCCGCCACGCCGGCTTCCTGCGCACCGCGGTGCAGGAGCAGCTGCAGGCCGCCGTCGAGGCGGAGCACGCGGCGCACGAGCTGAGCGAGCGCTACGAGGAGATCAACCTCCTCTACGCCATCAGCGAGATCCTCGGCCGCGCCGTCACGCTCGAGGAGACGGCGGCGACGATCCTCACCGAGCTCGCCGAGACGGTGGGGGCGGGGCGCGCCGCGCTGCTCCTGCACGACCGGGTGACCGACACGCTGCAGGCGGTCGCCGCCGTCGGCCCGCGCGTGTCGGAGCTGCTCCCGATCGCCGCCGACGACGCGGAGAGCGCGAGCGGGCGCGTGTTCCGCACGCTGCACCCGACCATCGTCGACGCGCAGACGCCGGTCAGCGCCGCCGAGCAGCCGTACCGCGCGGGGCCGATGCTGTCGGTGCCGCTCGTCTGGAGCACGCCGCAGGGCGGCGAGCCGCTCGGCGTGGTGCACCTGTCGGGGCGCCGCGCCGGCCCGTTCACCGCCGGGGACCTGAAGCTGGTCACCGCGATCGCCACGCAGATCGCCGCGGCCGTGCAGAACGCGCGGCTCGTGCGCGCCTCGCTGCAGCAGCAGCGCATGGCCGACGAGATGGCGCTCGCGCACGACCTGCAGATGCGCCTCCTGCCGCGCGTGAACGTGGCGGCGCCGCACGCCCGCGTGGCCGCGCGGGTCGCCCCCGCGGAGAGCGTCGGCGGCGACTTCTACAACCTGTTCCGCCTGGGCGAGGGGCGGACCGGGGTGATGATCGGCGACGTGTCGAGCCACGGCTACCGCGCCGCGCTCATCATGGCGCTGGCGATGAGCGCGACGGCCATCCACGCGCAGGCGTCGAGCGACCCGTCGGAGACGCTGGGCGCGGTGCTCCGCTCGCTGCACGAGGAGCTGGAGAGCACCGAGATGTACATCACGACGTTCTACGCCGTGGTGGACCCGGCGCGCGGCGAGCTGCGGTACGCCAATGCCGGGCACCCGCACGCCTTCATCGTGCGCGAGGACGGCACGGCGGAGCGGCTCGGCGCCACCACGCCGCCGCTGGGGATGGTCGACGAGCCGCCGAGCACCGAGGCGCGCCCGTGGCGCGCGGGGCGCGACCTGCTGGTCCTGTTCACCGACGGGATCAGCGACGCCGTCGACCTCACGGGGCGGCGGCTGGGCGAGGAGCCGGTGCTGGAGGCGATCCGCGCCGAGCGCGGCGACGATCCCGAGGCGATCGTCGCGTCGGTGTTCCGCCAGCTCGACGCCTTCCAGGGCGGCGCCCGCCCGCGCGACGACCTCACGCTGCTGGTGCTGCGGAGCGAGGCGTGACGGAGCGCGGCGACGGCGGCGAGCGCGGGCTGCCGCGCCCCCGCAAGCGCTTCGGCCAGCACTTCCTGCGCGACCGCGGCGTGCTGGCGCGCATCGCCGACGCGCTGCAGCTCACCGGGGCCGAGACGGTGGTCGAGATCGGCCCCGGGCGCGGCGCGCTGACCGACATCCTGGCGGAGCGCGCGCGGCGGCTGGTCGCGGTGGAGGTGGACCGCGACCTCGCCGCGCACCTGCGCGCGCGCTACGCCGACCGCCCGCACGTCGAGATCGTCGAGGCGGACGTGCTGACCGTGGGGCTGGCGGCGGTCGCGGGGAGCGACGACTACGTGCTCGCCGGCAACGTGCCGTACTACATCACGACGCCGATCCTCTTCCACGCGCTGCGCGCGCCGCGCCCCCGCCGCGCCGTGTACCTCGTGCAGAAGGAGGTCGCCGAGCGCGCCGCCGCGGCGCCGGGCGGCAAGGAGTACGGCGCCCTCGGCGTGAACCTGCAGGCGCTGGCGCGCGTCGAGCTGGTCGCGCGCGTGCCCCCCGGCGCCTTCCAGCCGCCGCCGCAGGTCGACTCGGCGGTCATCCGCGTGACGCCGCGCGACGACCCGGCCGTGACACCTGCCGAGGAGGCGCGCTACCGCACCGTGGTGCAGGAGGCGTTCGGGCTGCGGCGGAAGCAGCTGCGGCGCGTGGTGCGCACGATCGCGCGGCTCGACGCCGAGCGCGCGGAGGCGGTGCTGGCGGCGGCCGGCCTCGACCCCGAGGCGCGCCCCGAGACGCTGTCTCCCGGCGACTTCGCGCGGCTGGTCCGGGCGCTCCCGGGCGCCGCCGCGGCCGATTAGCTTCCGGGCACTCGACCGGGGTGCCCGCGCCATGCGCGGGCTGAGAGAGTCCCGCAGAACCTGATCCGGTTCGTACCGGCGTAGGGAGTCGCGAGTGGCGGAGCGTGCGTGCGGCCGGAGGCCCGCGCGCGCCCGGGCATTCTGGCCGAGGGGCGCCGTCGCATGACGGCGCCGGCATCCATCTTCGGACGGACCCGTGACCCCCTCGCTCCTCGTGGCGGCCCTCGCCGCCGCCGTCGTGCAGGACACCGTGCCCCGCACGCCGCGCGACACCGCGCGCGCCCGCTCGCTCGAGACCGTGACCGTGCAGGCCGTGCGCGGCGGCGACGCCGCGGCCGCGCGGACGACCCTCGGCGCCCCGCAGCTGCGCCGCGGCTACACCGGCCAGGACGTGCCGCTCCTGCTGCAGCAGGCGCCGGGCGTGACGACGTTCGCGCAGAGCGGCTCGCAGTGGAACTACTCGTACTTCCGGCTGCGCGGCATGGACCAGTCGCGCATCAACCTCACGCTCGACGGCATCCCGCTGAACGAGCCCGAGGACCAGCAGCTCTACTTCTCGAACTTCGCCGACCTGGCGAGCTCGATCCGCTCGGTGCAGATCCAGCGCGGCGTGGGGACGAGCACCTACGGGCAGTCGTCGTTCGCCGGCTCGGTGAACTTCGAGACCGTGCCGCTGGCCGCGACCGCGCCGGGCGGCGAGGTGCAGCTCGGCGGCGGCTCGTTCGGCGCGCTGCGCGGCACCGGGCAGTGGGCCAGCGGGCTGCGCGACGACCGCACCGCGTACTACGCGCGGTTCAGCAACCAGCGCGCGGACGGCTACCGCCGCGGCTCCAGCCACGCGGGGAACAGCGCGATGGCGAGCGCCGGCTGGTTCGGCGACCGCGACCTGCTGAAGCTCACGCTGCTCACGGGCGCGGAGTCCAACGGGCAGGCGTACACCGCGGTGCCGCTGGAGACGCTGCGTCGCGACCCGCGCGCGAACCCGATCGACGGGGTGGGGGACCGCTTCCGCCAGTCGATGGCGGCGCTGACGTACACGCGCCTCCTGTCGGAGTCCGCCTCGCTGGCTACGACGCTCTACGGCTTCGACGCCGGCGGCTGGTACGAGTACCCGACGTGGGTCGAGGGGACGCCGGCGCCGCGGTGGGAGCTCGCGTCGCGCTGGGGCGGCTTCCTGAGCGCGCTGCACGCGGCGCGCGGGCGGACGACCTTCGACGCGGGCGTGCACGCGCTGACGTACAAGCGCGACCACATGTTCGACGACCGCCCCGACCTCGAGAGCCCGGGCTACTCCAATCGCGGGACGAAGCAGGAGGGGAGCGCCTTCGCCAAGCTGTCGCGCACCGCCGGCGCCTTCACCGGCTACGCGGATCTCCAGCTGCGCGCCGCGCGCTTCGGCTACCGCCCGACCGAGGGCTCGCCCGTGCCGTCGGCCGACGCCTGGTGGGGCTTCGTCAACCCGCGGGTCGGCATGCGGTGGCAGGCGTCGCCGACGCTGCAGGCCTTCGCGTCGGTCGGGTCGACGGGGCGCGAGCCGACGCGCGCCGACCTCCTCGCCGGCGCCGACGACGTGGGGCTCGACGACGTCGACGCGCTCTTCCCCCTGACGCGCGTGAAGCCGGAGCGCGTGCGCGACTTCGAGCTGGGCGCCGCGTGGACGCGCGGCGCGGGGACGGTGCGCGCCAACGGCTACGCGATGGAGTTCCGCGACGAGATCGCCCTCGTCGGCCTCACGACGCCGCTGGGCTACGACGTGCGCCGCAACGTGGGGCGCAGCTACCGCCGCGGCGTCGAGCTCGAGGCCTCGTGGCGCCCGGCCGGCCCGCTCGCCCTGGCCGCGTCGGCGGCGCTGAGCCGGAACCGGATCCGCAGCTACCGCGACGAATCCACCGGCGCCGAGTACCGCGACGTCCCGACCGTGCTCACCCCGTCGCTGGTGACGACGCAGCAGGCGACGTGGCGCGTCGCGCGCCCGCTGTCGCTCACCCTCGACGGCCGCTACCAGTCGCGCCAGCACCTCGACCCGACCGGCGACCTCGCCCGCACCGCGCCCGCCTTCTTCGCGCTCGACGGCGGCGCGCTGCTGCACGTCGGCCGGCACGAGATCCTCGTGCAGGGGCGCAACCTGCTCGACCGTTTCGCGCTGACCGCGGGCGACATCAGCAGCTCGGGCGTGCCGCGCTACTTCATCCTCGCGCCGCGCAGCGTCGAGGTGAACGCCAGGCTCCGGTTCTGATCAACGGGAGACAGGATTGACAGGAAACCGGGGGAAAGACTTCAGGCTAGAGTCTTTCCCCCGGTTTCCTGTCAATCCTGTCCAATGCTCTTGCTGAGCCATCGTCCAACGAGAGACTCGGCGAGATCGAGCCGCGCCTCCCAGTCCGCCCCGCCGAGCACCTCGTACGCGCAGCCGAACTCGCGCAGCACGGCCTCGAACGTCGCCCGCGCGACGTCGCGGTCGAGCGCGTCGGCCCGCACCGGGTCCTCGACCCACGGCGCGTCGACGTCGCCGAGCAGGTAGTGGTCTCCGCGGCGCGCCCAGGCAGCCTCCTCGACCCAGGGCGGCGCGGACCCGTACAGCATGCGCGCGTAGGTGACCGTGCTCAGGAGGTCCGTGTCGCGCAGCACGAGCGGCGATCCGCGTCGCGTCGCGTCGGCCAGCGCGCCTTCCTCGAGCGCGA
Source organism: Roseisolibacter sp. H3M3-2 (assembly GCF_029211165.1). Lineage (GTDB taxonomy): Bacteria > Gemmatimonadota > Gemmatimonadetes > Gemmatimonadales > Gemmatimonadaceae > Roseisolibacter. The sequence continues at coordinate 1,413 of NZ_JARGEK010000028.1, read as the reverse complement.
TCTGCCGCTCGGCGATCGGCGTCACCGTCTCGTAGCTCAGCGTCGCCGCCGGGTCGGCCGCCAGCCGCTCGGCGTACCAGGCGCGCGCGCCCTCGGCCGACCAGGGGGCGTCGAAGCGGGCGGCGAGGTGCGCGGCGAGCGTCGTCTTGCCGGTGCTCTCGGGGCCCGTGAGCACCACCACGAGCGGGCGCACCGCTACTCGCGGTGGCTCAGCGCGTAGGAGAGCCCCTCGAGCTCCATCGCCATGTTCACGTTCTTGATCGTGACGCCCGGCGGCGCGTTCACCTGGGCGGGGGCGAAATTCAGGATCGCGCGGATCCCCGCTCGCACGATGCGGTCGACCTCCCCCTGCACGTCGTCGGCGGGGATCGCCAGCACGGCGATGTCGGGGCGGTCGCGGCGCGCGTCGTCCTCGAGCTCGACGATGTCGCGCACCGTCTGCGCGTCCCAGCGCTTGCCGATCTTCCGCGGGTCGTTGTCGTAGACGCCGACCACCGTGAAGCCGCGCTGCGCGAAGCCGCGGTAGTTGCTGAGCGCCGAGCCGATCTTGCCGGCCCCGACGATGACCACGCGCCACTCGCGGCCGAGGCCGAGGATCTGGCGGATCCGGTCGGTCAGCTCGGGGACCGAGTAGCCGAGCCCGCGCTTCCCGAACGACCCGAAGAAGGAGAGGTCCTTCCGGACCTGCGCCGACGTGGTGCCGCTGTGCGCGGCGAGCTCGTCGCTGGAGGTCGTGGCGATGCTCCGCGCCTCCAGCTCCTCGAGGTACCGCAGGTAGACGGAGAGCCGGCGGACGGTCGAATCGGCGATGCGCTTCACGGCTCCGGTTGCAGCTCCGGTCACGGCGTCCGAGCTCGTCGGCGGCGGTGTGAACAGGCGAGGGGCGGACTTTGTGAAATCCTTCACAAGATAGCGGACGGGTCGGGCGCACGGAACCCGACGGACCTTCGCGCGCCGGGCCCGGTAGCACGGCGGACCGCGGCGCGTCGCCCGGGTTGCCGACGCGCGGCGTGCGCGCGCTAGTTTGCCTGCCGTGACACAGCCTTCCCCCCAGAGCGGCGGCATCCAGACGCGCGCGGGCGACAGCCTGCTGGTCGAGCGGGCGCGCGACTTCCTCGCCGGGGGGCCGGCGGACGCCACCACGCTGGTGCGGCGGGTCTGCCAGCTGCCGGGGATCCGCCGGGAGATGGCGGAGCGGGTCGCGCTCGAGCTGCTGGCCCCGCACCGCGAGTTCCACCTGGCGGAGGACGGGCGGTGGTCGCTGCGTACGGGTCCCGTCGCCGGGGGCGAGGCGGGCGCCCCGATCCGCGCCGTCGCGCCCGCGGCGCCCACGCCTGCCGTCCCGAGCTTCGACGAGTGGCGCGCGTCGCGCGCGGTGGCCGACGGCGCCGACCCATCCGCGCCCGCCGCGCG
>NZ_JARGEK010000279.1 GCF_029211165.1 Roseisolibacter sp. H3M3-2 | reverse complement strand
GGCCCCGGCCGCGCCCGCGGCCGCGACGCCGCGGCTGGTGGCCCGGCGCCCCGACCCGGCGGCGGCCGTCCCCGGCGTCCGCGACTACGACCGCGCCATCGCGTCGCTGCGCACCGCCGTGCGCGATCGGCGGGCCGACCTCGACTCGGGCACCGTCGCGGTGCTCGAGCGGAACCTCCGCATCATCGACGAGGCGATCCGCCAGAGCCGCGAGGCGCTGGAGGCCGCCCCCGCCAGCCCGATGCTGGAGCGCGCCCTCACCAAGGCGCTCGACCGCAAGGTCGAGCTGCTGCGGACCGCCGCGCTGCTCCCGCGCTCCTGACGCCGCCGACGCACCCGACCCGCCGCGACCTCCGTCCCACGAGTAGCCATATGCCTGCCCCGAACCGACTCCTCCCCCTCGCGCTCGCGCTGCTGGCCACCGCCGGCGCGCTGGCGCCGCGCCCGGCCCGCGCCGTCCTGGCGCAGTCCTCCGAGGAGGCGCGCGAGCGCGCCCGCGAGCGCGCCGAGCAGGAGCGCGAGCTCCTGACGCGCGACCGCGAGCGCGAGCTGGCGTTCGCGGAGCGGGTGCGCGAGCGGGCCCGCGAGCGGGCGGAGCGCGACCGGGAGCGGGCGCGCGAGCGCATGGACCGCGACCGCGGCGACGCCCAGGAGGCGACGCAGGAGCCGACGCGCCTCGACACCACCGTCTCGGTCGGGCGCGACGGCTCGGTCGACCTCTCGCTGGTGAGCGGCAACATCACCGTGACCGCCTGGGGGCGCGGCGACGTGCAGGTGCGCGGCTACAGCGAGCGCCTCCCGCTGCGCTTCGAGCACGTCGGCGGCCGGGTGCGCGTCTGGGTCCCCAACACCAACCTGCGCAACCGCCGCAGCGGCGACCAGCGGCTCGAGGTCGTCGTCCCCGTCGGCACGCGCGTCGCCGCGCAGTCGGTCTCCGGCAACGTGCGCGTCAGCGGCGTCCGCGGCGAGCTCGAGGCCGGCACCGTCAGCGGCGACGTCGACGCCTCCGACGGCGTGCGGCGGGTCGCGCTCAACTCGGTCAGCGGGTCCGTGCGCGGCACCAACGTGCAGGGCGAGGTCCGCGCGCACTCGGTCAGCGGCGAGGTGACGCTCGACCAGGTCGAGGGGGAGATCGACGCCCAGTCCGTCAGCGGCGAGGTCGAGATCCGCCGCGCCCGCAGCTCGCGCCTCCGGATGGAATCCGTGAGCGGGGAGCTCACGTACGATGGATCGATCGCCCGCGACGGCCGCTACGAGCTGAACACGCACTCCGGCGAGATCCACCTGCTGCTCCCGTCGGACGTCGGCGCCGAGCTGTCGCTGCGGACGTTCAGCGGGTCGATCGACAGCGAGTTCCCGCTCACCATGCGGGGCGACGCGCGCGACGACTCGCGCCGCGGCTACGGCCCGCGCGAGCGGCGCATGGACTTCACCCTGGGCGACGGCGGCGCGCGGATCGTCGCCGAGACCTTCAGCGGCACCATCAACATCGGGCGCGCCGGCTCGCGGCGCTGACCGAGCGGAGATCCCATCGTGTCCGTCGCGTCCTTCGCGTCCCCCCGTGCCGTGCGCCGCCTCGCCGCGCTCCTGCTCGCCCCCGCCGCGCTCGCCGCCCAGGACGGGCGCCGCGAGACCGACGCCTTCACCTGGCAGGGGAGCGTCCCGTCCGGCCGCTGGATCCACGTCCGCAACCTGAACGGCCCGATCCGCGTCGAGCGCGGCGGCGACCGCGTCGAGGTCCGCGCCGACCGCCGCTGGGGGCGCGATGGCGACCCGAAGCGGGTGCGCTTCACCGCCGAGAAGGCGCGCGACGGGCAGGGGATGGTGATCTGCGCGATCTGGACCGAGGGCACGCGCTGCGACGAGGACGGCTACGACACCGGCCGCCGCCGCTGGTCGGACGACGAGGGCGACCGCTGGGAGAGCGTCGACTTCGTGGTGCGCGTCCCCGAGGGCGTGAAGGTCGACGTGCAGACGGTCAACGGCGGCCTCGAGGTGCGCGGCGCGACCGCCGAGGTGGTGGCGCGCACCACCAACGGCGGCGTGCGGGCGGAGACGCTCGGCGGCCCCGTCGACGCGCGCACGACCAACGGCAGCATCTTCGCCAGCATGCGCAGCGTCGGCAGCGCGCGCGACCTCGACTTCCGCACGACCAACGGCTCGGTGACGGTCGAGATGCCGTCCAACCTCGGCGCCGAGCTCGAGATGTCGACGGTGAACGGGCGCGTGAACACGGAGTTCCCGGTCACGGTGTCCGGGCGCATCGACCCGCGGCGGCTGCGCGCGACGATCGGCGACGGGGCGCGGCGCGTCCGGCTGCACACGGTGAACGGGAGCGTGGAGCTGCGGCGCCTCGACCGCTGAACGCGCGACGGGCGCCCGGCGGAGAGCTCCGCCGGGCGCCCGTTCGCTTCGATGATTAGCGCTTGCTCGCGACGTACGAGACGCAGTCTCCCTGATTCTTGAACGAGTCGCCCTCGGAATCCTTCAGCGACATCCAGCCGCCGTTCTTGCAGCTCTCGACGTTTGCGGCGACTCGATACGGCTCGAAGTTGTAGGTCACCGTCTCGCCGCTGCGCGCCAGCGTGAAATTATCCACGGCAGTCGTCAGAGCGTTGTTGCCGCTTCCCTGATTGACCCCGACGCCACCGACGATCACCGCATCGGGGTTGTTCTGCTTGATGGTGTTCCACGAGACGAACGTGTCTCGGTTCGGTGCGCCGGGGATCGGGTTGCTCGACCACCAGATCGCGTTCCCGCCCGAGTACGCGTCCCACGACTGCCACTGCCCGCTCACCACGGCCCCCTGCAGCGTGTTGTAGACGGGTTCGAACACCAGCGTCGTGAAGCCGCCCGCCGCCGCACCATTCACGTCGACCTGAAGGTTGAGCGCCGCGACCTGCTGTGCCTCTCCCGCTGCGCGGTACGTCGAGTAACCCATGCCCGTGATGCTCGCGAGCGTCGCTTGGACATGGTCGTAGTTGAAGAGGTAGACCTTGTCGGCGCCCGTAGGTGTGACGAACTCGAGGCTTCCCACGCCGGCTGGCGGCGTCGCGGGCCCGCTCCTGAACGTCGCGTTGCCGGCGGCGCGCGTGTAGAGGACCCAGTTGTTGGTCGGCGGCGTGTTCTCCGCCTGTCGGGCGATGTCGTCTTCCGTCACGACGACGCTTCCGGCCTCGTTCATGGCCAGTGCAAGCCGACCAGTCGGCTTCAGTGTCGACCCGGCGACCGGCGAGGCGGGATCGGTGGCGCACGCGGCGAGGGCGAGCGCGGCGGCGGCGGCGAGCGGGGTGGTGCGGACGTTCATGGTGGTGGTCGGGCCGGACGTGGGCTGCGGTGCCGCCGGACGGCATCGTCCGACGAGCGGGGCCATATTGTGACGAGTACATCATGAACGCAACGTTGGATCGCTTTTCGGGCTCCACTTCGTTGCGCTCCCGACACGAAACGCTCTCCCCGGCCCCCGCGTACGGACCCCGTCGCCTCCCCTCACCCTCCCGGCCATGCCCAGCCCGCGTCTCGCGTCCCTCCCGATCGCGCTGGCCCTCGTCGCCCTCGCCGGCTGCGACGCCGACTCCGGCCCGTCGCGCACCGAGCAGGCGTTCCGCTGGGCCGGCGAGGTCCCCGCCGGCGGCTGGGTGCGGGTGCGCGACCTCAACGGCTCGGTGCGCGTCGCCCGCGCCCCCGGCCGCGAGGTCGTCATCACCGCCACCCGCCGCTGGCGCGGCCGGCGCCCGCAGGAGGTCCGCTTCGTGGCGGAGCGCGACGGCGGCAACGTCACCGCGTGCGCGCTCTGGGGCGGCCGCGGCGAGTGCTCGGCGGAGCACTACGGGGGCGGCGAGCGTCGGCGGGGCTGGTTCCAGCGGCTGTTCGACCGGCGCGCCAGCGTCAGCGTCGACTACCTCGTCGCGCTCCCCGCCGGCGTGGGCGTCGACGCCCGCACCGTCAACGGCCGCGTCATCGTCGCCGACGTCGCCTCCGAGGTCGTCGCCCGCACCACCAACGGCAGCATCGTCCTCGGCGCCGCCGGCGGCCGCGTGGACGCGCAGACCGTCAACGGCTCCGTGCGCGCGCGCCTCGACGGGCTGCCGGCCGGCGCGCGGGTCGCGCTCAGGACGGTCAACGGCTCGGTCACCGCGCTCCTCCCCGAGGCCGCGAGCGCCGAGGTGGCGCTGAAGACCGTGAACGGGCGCGTGAAGAGCGAGTTCCCCGTGCAGGTCTCGCACGGCGACCGCCGCTCGCTGCGCGGCACGCTCAACGGCGGGCAGGCGCGCGTCGCGCTCGAGACGGTCAACGGCAGCGTGACGCTCGGCCGCCTCTGACGGAACGCCCGGCGGGGCTCGCCCGTATCCCTCCGGGGCCGGGCGCCCCGCCACTTCCCGGAGGAGGGCTGCGCATGACCGGTCCCGCCGTCCCGCAGGTCCCCGTCGACCCCGCGCTCGCCGCGCTCGAGCACTGCCGCCTGCGCATCGCGCGCGCCTTCCCGCGGCAGATCCACGCCGCCGTCGAGTCGCTCGACGACGCGCAGCTCTGGTGGCGCCCCAACGCGCACGCCAACTCGGTCGGCACCCTGGTGCGCCACCTGTCGGGGAACGTGCGCACCCTCGTCGGGCGCGGGATCGGCGGCTCCGCGTACGTGCGCGACCGCGACGGCGAGTTCGCCGGCCCCCCGCTGCCGCGCGCCGAGCTGCTGGCGGAGTTCGACGCCGCGATCGCCGAGGCCGACGCGGTGCTGTCGTCGCTCTCGTCCGAGCGCCTCGCCCAGCCGTCGAGCGACCCGACGTTCTACCCGACGGTGCTCGAGGACGTGCTCAACGTGACGATCCACATGTCGACGCACGTCGGCCAGATGGTGTGGGTCGCGAAGATGCTGCGCGAGGGCGCGCTCGACGACGTGTGGCGCCGCACGCACCAGGAGGCCGGCGTCTACGGGCGGCGGTGAACGGCCCTCGACACGGAGGACACGGAAACCGGGGGAGGGACTGGAGCCTGCAGTCCCTCCCCCGGTTTCCGTGTCCTCCGTGTCTGCGGTCGATCAGCCTACCGCCGCCGCCTCGATCCGCGCCGCCAGCTCGAGGTCGAGCGCGGTGATCCCGCCCGCGCTGTGCGTGCTCAGCGCGCACGTGACCTTCGTGTAGCGGATGTCCACGTCGGGGTGGTGGTCCATCGCCTCCGCGGCCTGCGCGACGCGCTGCACGAAGGCGATCCCGTCGAGGAACGCGGGGAACTGGTAGGTCTTCGTCAGCGCGTCGCCGCGGCGGCTCCACCCGGGGAGTCGCGACGACAGCTCGCGCTGGATGGCGATGTCGGACAGGCGCTCGGGGTTCGACATGCGCGCATGATAACGCGCCCCGCCAGCCGTGGGAGACGTCATGTGTTTATGCACCGCGCGATGCCGCGGAACTCGACTTGCTGTTTCGGTCTTTGTTCGGTAAATACGACACCCACACACGAGCCCGGAGAGAGCCGATGCCCCTGCCGTCCATGTCGTCGCGGGATCCGCTGCCCCCCGCGACCCCCGTCGATCCGTCGCGCCTCCAGCTCGCCCTCGCCCTGCGCGCCCGCGACGGCCGGCTGGTCGCCGCCGCCTACGCCGCGCTCGCCGGCTTCGACGCCGCGCCCGCCGGCGGCGAGGGGGTCGAGCGGCCGGTCCCCGACCGCACGCAGCTGTCGCTGTTCGCGCGCTGACGCATGGCCCCCCGCCGCGTCGTCGCGCGCCCTGACCTTTCGGTGTTTGATCGGGCGTGAGCGCCGCCCTGCATGCCCTCGCCACGAGCGATCCGCTCGACACCCTCCGCCGCCGCATCGCCGACGTCGTCGCCGGCGACGCCCCGCCGGCCGCGGGGTTCCGCACCGGGGTCGGGCCGCTCGACGCGGCGCTGGCGGGCGCCGGCGGGATCCCGCGCGGGCGCCTCACCGAGCTGCTCGGCACGGCCGGCAGCGGCGCGACGTCGCTGGCGCGGCGCCTCGTCGGGCAGGCGCTCGCGGCGGGGGCGTGGGTGGCCTACGTCGACGCCACGCGCACCCTCGCCCCGCGCGACTGGGCGGGCGCGGAGCCGGCCGACGGCGCCAGCCGGCTGTGGGTGGTGCGCCCCCCGGATCCCGCGCGCGCCGCGTGGTGCGCCGACGTCCTGCTGCGCAGCGGCGGCTTCGGGCTGGTGGCGGCCGACGGCGCGACGCCGCGCTCGCGCGCGGCGACGCTCCGCCTCCTCCAGCTGGCGCGCGACGCCGACGGGCCGCTGGTGCTGGTGGGCGCGGGGACGCGGGCGAGCGACCTGGGGGGCGCGCTGCGGCTGCGGCTGCGCCCGACCAACGCCGCCGCCGGCGGCGGCGCCGCCGACGGGGAGCGCCCGCCCCACCGGCGATGGCGCGTCGAGCCGGGGGGGACGTGGAGCGCGGTGCAGCGGGCGGTGATCACGGTGGAGAAGGGCGGGACCCATCGCAACGTGGAGGTGAGCTGTGCGGTCGGCGTGGCGCGTCGCCTGTGTGCGCATCCCGAGGTTCCCGATCGGCGCCCTGTGGCGCGCGCGCTCGGACGCGCCGCCCTCGCCGCCGGCGTGGCCGCCGGCGACGCGGCTCGCGCTGCCGCTGCCGCCGTCCACGGCGACGCCCGCGCCGGCGTGCGCCCCGCCGAGCCCCCCGCCGTCCCGCCCAAGAC
>NZ_JARGEK010000278.1 GCF_029211165.1 Roseisolibacter sp. H3M3-2 | reverse complement strand
CTGTTCGGCGGGGGGAGCGCGCTGCCCGCGCTCCCGCCCCTCCCGCCGCCGGTCGCCGCGGCGCCGATGGCCCCGCCGCCGATGGCCCCGTCACCGGTCGCCCCGTCGCTCCCGCCCCTGCCGCCGCTGCCGCCGCCGAGCGCGCCGTCGCCGTTCGGCGTCGCGTCGCAGCCGTCGGGGGGGAGCGAGTACACGCGGATGATCCGGCAGAGCGTCACCCCGGCCCCGCCCCCGGCCGCCCCGGCCCCCGCGCCCGCCGCCGCCGCGCCGGCCGCCCCGCGCCGCCCGATCCCGATGCCGCTGATCATCGTGATCAACGTCGTGCTGCTGCTGACGGTCGCGCTGGTCCTCTACTTCGCGCTCCGCCCCAAGCCCCCCGCGCCGGCGCCGACCCCGGCGCCCGCGGCCGCCGACTCCCAGGGCGTACCGGCGCCGAAGTGACGGTTCCACTTCAACGGCCAGGAGAACGGATGAGACGGATCGGATCGGATCCGTCTCATCCGATTCCCGGCTGTTGAACGGCTGCGGTCACTGCAGCACGATCACCAGCTCCAGCCGCGCCCCCGGCAGCTCCGCCGGCACGTACACCGCGAGGTTGCGCGCCCGCGCCACCGCGTCCCACGCCGGCCCCGCGCGCCCGACCGCGAAGTAGAGGTAGTCGAGCTTCACCGGCACCGCCGCCGGCGGCTGCGGCACGTGCACCAGCTCCAGCCCCGGGAGCGCCTGGCGGATCAGCGTGTCGACCACGTCCGCCGAGCCGACCTTGCAGCCGTGCACCACGCGGGACACGAGCTCCGCCTGCCGCACCGGCGCGCTCACCGCGAGGTACCACTGCGGCGCCGTGAGCCACCGCTCCTGCTCGATCGCCGCCGCCTGCACCGCGGGCGCCACCGCGCGCAGCGGGATCGCGATCGCCGACTCCGGCACCGCCGTCTCGAGCAGCTCCAGCAGCCGCGCCTCCAGCTGCGTGAAGCAGTCGCCGAGCCGCGCGTGGTCGTAGACCGGCAGCGGGCGCCCCGGCGGCGCGAACGTCGTCAGCGCGCCGGCGAGCGCCGTCAGCGCGTCCCACAGCGGCTCCGGGTGGCCGCCGCGCACCTCCGTCAGGTGGCGCAGCGCCGGCAGGTGCGTGTTCAGCGTGTAGAGCAGCCAGAACGCCGCGACGTCGGTGATCGAGAAGTCGGCCAGCCCCTGGTTGCGCTGCCGCCGCGACCCGGCGAGCGCCGCCCCCTTGGCCGCCACGCGCTCCAGCACGCGGCGCCCGATCGCCGTCAGCGCGTCGCTGGCCGCGACGTCGAGCAGCGGCGGGATGAACGCCGGGTCGAGCGTCACCTCGCCGGTGGGCGCGCGCAGCAGCCGCGCCACCGGCAGCGTCGTGTACCCCTCGACCGCGTCGCCGTCGAGCAGCAGGCGCAGGTTGGTGCGCGCGACCTGGATCGGCCGCTCGGCGAGCCCCGTCGTCTCGTCGCGCGAGAGCTGCTCCTCGGCGCGCCAGCGCGCCGTCGACGCGCCGCCGGCGCGCGCGTCGGCGGCGATGTTGCGCGCGCCCGGCCGGTACTCGGGGACCGCGAGCGAGACCAGCATCGCGCGCTGGTCCTGCGCCCACGCCCCCTCGAGCGGGCGCGGCGGGGGCGTGGGGTCGGCCGCCGGCGCGTCGAACAGCAGGCCGTCGGACATCCGCCCCGCCACCGCGCGCACCACGAGCGTCCCGCCGGCCAGCGCCTCGCGGTCGACGTCGAGGCGCGTCAGCCCCCAGGGGCAGAAGGTCAGCGCGCCCAGCTGCGCCCGCAGCAGGTCGTCGTGGTAGCGGTCCTGCGCCTGCAGGTGCTGCGGCGTCAGGAGGGTGCCCTTCGTCCAGAGCACCGGGTGGAGGGATGGCATGGTGGGACAACCTACCCGGCGCCTCCCGCGATGCCAGCCGCGCCGCGCCGCGCGGGACGGACGGGACCGCCGCGATCGCGCGCGGCGTCGTCGGGGGGGCGTCGGTGTGTCGGCGGTGTGTCGGCGTCGCGCCGGCGTTGCGTCGGCGAGACAGCGCGTCGCGCGCGCGACGTTGCATGTCGGGGTCGTTCGACCCGCGGCGCGCGGCGGCGGAGATAACGACCATGGCAGGTGTCGCGTCACGCCGTCGGAAACACTCGCGTCGCCGGACACCGTTCGCTTGACTTCCCCCAGCGGGAGCTACACACTGGGGCGCCGCAACCGGCCGTTTGCCACGTGCGTCACATTCGACGCGTGTCCCTTGGGCACGCGCGTCGTGGCGCGTCCTGGCGCGGCGGGTCGCTCGGCACTCGTCGCCGTTCCCGCTTCGTGCAAGTCCCGTGCTCTCCCCCGCAGGAGTCCTTCATGGCCGACAGTACTCAGAAGAAGCTTGAGCGCGTGCGCCCGCCACGCATCCAGATCTCGTACGAGGTCGAGACGGGCGGAGCGATCGAGATGAAGGAGCTCCCCTTCCTCATGGGGGTGCTCGGGGACTTCACCGGGCAGCCGAGCGAGCCGCTCCCGAAGCTCAAGGACCGCAAGTTCGTCGAGGTCACCCCCGACAACTTCGACGACGTGCTGGCGAGCATGAAGCCGCACCTCGCCTTCAGCGTCGAGAACAAGCTCAGCGAGGACGCGGACGCGCCGAAGCTCGCCGTCGACCTGGACTTCCGCTCCATGGACGACTTCAGCCCCGACGCCGTGGCGCGCCAGGTCAAGCCGTTGCGCGAGCTCCTCGACCTGCGCACGCAGCTGGCCGACCTGCGCGGCTCGCTGCAGACCAACGAGCGGCTCGACGAGGTGCTGCAGGCCACGCTCGGCGACCAGGCCAAGATGGACCAGCTGAAGACCGAGCTCGGCCTCGGCGGAGGCACCGACAATGGCTGAGGCGCAGACCACCGGCGGCGCGGCGGCGAGCTACACGGCCGACGCGACCGGCTCGCTGCTCGACCAGATCGTCAGCGACGGGAAGGTCGGGCGCGACGCGGAGAGCGCGGCGCGCGGCAAGGACCTCGTGAAGCAGTTCGTGGCGCAGGTGCTCGAGGGCGCGATGACCGTCTCGCGCGACACCGAGAGCATGATCAACGCGCGCATCGCGCAGATCGACCACCTGCTCTCGCTGCAGCTCAACGAGATCCTGCACCACCCCGAGTACCAGAAGCTCGAGGCCAGCTGGCGCGGGCTGAAGTACCTGCTCTCGCAGAGCGAGACGGGCACGCAGCTCAAGATCAAGGTCCTCAACGTCAACAAGAAGGACCTGCTGCGCGACCTGCAGCGCGCCCCCGAGTTCGACCAGTCGGCCCTCTTCAAGAAGGTCTACGAGGAGGAGTACGGCGTCTTCGGCGGCACGCCGTTCGGCTGCCTCGTCGGCGACTACGAGTTCGACAAGACGGGGCAGGACATCGAGCTGCTGGAGAAGATCTCGAACGTCGCCGCCTCGGCGCACGCCCCGTTCCTCTCGGCGGCCGCGCCCGGGATGTTCAACCTGGAGAGCTTCACGGAGCTCGACCAGCCGCGCGACCTGGCGAAGATCTTCGACAGCACCGAGTACGCGAAGTGGAAGGGCTTCCGCCAGACCGAGGACGCGCGCTACGTGGCCCTCACGGCGCCGCGCATGCTCATGCGCGAGCCCTACGGCAGCGCGACGGTGCCGATCGAGGCGTTCAACTACGAGGAGCGCGTCGACGGCACGGACCACGGCGCCTACCTCTGGGGGAACTCGACGTACGCGCTGGCGGCGAACATCAACAAGGCGTTCGCGATGTACGGCTGGTGCGCCTCGATCCGCGGCGTCGAGAGCGGCGGGCTGGTCGAGGGGCTGCCGGTGCACAACTTCCGCACCGAGGCCGGCGAGCTGGCGATGAAGTCCCCGACCGAGGTGCAGGTCACCGACCGGCGCGAGAAGGAGCTGGCCGACCTCGGCTTCGCGGCCCTCGTGCACCAGAAGGGGACCGACCAGGCGGCGTTCTTCTCGGTGCAGTCGTGCCAGAAGGCGAAGACCTACGACACGCCGTCGGCGACGGCGAGCGCCCGCATGTCGGCGCAGCTCCCGTACATCTTCGCGACGTCGCGCTTCGCGCACTACCTGAAGGTGATGATGCGCGACAAGATCGGCGGCTACACGTCGAAGGACCAGATCGACTACTTCCTCAACCGCTGGATCCAGAACTACGTCGCGCCGGCGGGCTCGAACCCGGCCGTGATGCAGAAGTGCCCGCTCTCCGAGGCGCGCATCGACGTCGTGGAGATGCCCGGCAAGCCCGGCGCGTACCGGGCCGTCGCGTTCCTCAAGCCGCACTACCAGCTCGACGAGCTCGCGGTCTCGATGCGCCTCGTGTCCGACCTCCCCGCACCGGCCAAGTGACGCCGACCGGGCGGCGCGCCCGCGCCGCCCGCCCCACCCCCGCACCCCCCAGGATTCGCGCATGCCCATCTACATGAAGATCGAGCCCGAGATCAAGGGTGAGGTCACCGCCGAGGGCTTCAAGGACCAGATCGCGCTGCACAGCTTCCAGTTCGGCGCCGGCATCGCCGTGTCGTCGGCCCAGGGCAACGCCGGCAAGCGCTCCGCCACCGACGCGTCGTTCTCCGAGATCACGGTGACGTCGTCGCTCGACAACGCGACCGGCCCGATGCTGGACCAGCTGGCCGCGGGCAAGGCGGCGGACAAGATCACCATCTCGTTCACCAAGGCGTCGAGCAAGAACGCGGCGGGGAACGACAAGTACCTCATCATCACGATCGAGAACGTGTTCATCTCGGGCGTGAGCATGTCGTCGGGCGGCGACGAGCCGAGCGTCTCGATCTCGCTCAACTACGCGAAGATCAAGGCCGAGTACCACATGAGCGACGTCAGCGGCAACCTGACGAAGGGGCTCGGGTTCGGCTGGGACCTCACGACCCAGAAGTCCTACGCCTGATCCGACCGGACGGCAGGGCGGCGACCGCGCGCATCCGCGTGCGGTCGCCGCGCCCGTCCCACTCCCCGCCGCGCCCGCCGCGCCCGCCGCACCCCGCCGTCCCGTCCCCGCGCCATGTCGTCCGCCCAGGATCTCCTCCGCGCTGGCCAGCTGCAGGCGGCGATGGACGTCGTCAGCCAGTCGCTGCGCGCCCGCCCCACCGACGTCGCGCAGCGCACCTTCCTCTTCGAGCTGGCGAGCTTCGCGGGCACCTGGGACCGCGCCCTCAAGCAGCTCGACGTGCTCGCCTCGGGCGGGCAGATGGCCGAGGCGGGGACGCTGCTCTACCGCGCCGCGATCACCGCGGAGCGCGTGCGCGAGCACATGTTCGCCACCGGCGACTTCCCCACCGCGCCCGCCCCGACGCCCGTCGCCGGGACGCTGAACGGGCGCGCCTTCACCGCCATCGCGGACGCCGACCCGCGCGTCGGCGCGCGCCTCGAGGTGTTCGCCGGCGGGCGCTATCTCTGGCTCCCGTTCGCGCACCTCGCCTGGCTGCGCGTGACGCCGCCCGTCCACCTGCGCGACGTGCGGTGGCCCACCGCGCGCCTCGGCACCGGCCCGTCGGTGCGCGACCTCGACCTCGGCGAGGTCGTGCTCCCCGCGCTCTCCCCCGCCGCCTGGCGCCTCGACGATCCCGAGCTCCGCCTCGGGCGCGCCACCGACTGGGAGGAACTCGCCGACGGCCAGTGGGCCCCGGCCGGGCAGAAGGTGCTGTGGGTCGCGGGCCCCGAGTTCGGCGGCGACGACGGCACCCACGTGCCGCTGCTCGACGTGCGCGAGCTGACCGTCGCCGCCCCCCTCCCGGCCGCGCCCGCCCTCCCGGCCTGACCCGGCCACCCGCCCTCGTCTCACCCCACGCGTGCCCGTCCTGCCCCCCGACGTCCTCGCCGCGCTCCTCGCCCCCATTCCCGGCGACGCGCCCGGCGGACGCGACCTGCGCTACGACCCGCGCTACGACGCGATCCGCGAGGCCCGCCGCGAGGACGCGGACCTCCCGCAGGGCGCCTTCGTCGCCGAGCGGAAGCTCGCCGACTGGCCGCGCGTGCAGAAGGACACGACGGCGCTCCTCACGACGGGGAGCAAGGACCTGCAGCTCGCCGCCTGGCTCACCGAGGCGCTGCTCAAGCGCCACGGGCTGGGCGGGCTGGGCGACGGCCTGACGGTCCTCACCGGCCTGCTGCAGGACTACTGGGACGTCTGCTTCCCCGAGCTCGAGGACGGCGACGTCGAGCTGCGGCTCGGCCCCGTCGAGTGGGTGGGCGCGAAGCTGGACGTGGCCGTGCGGCAGGTCGCCGTCGCCGGCGAGGGGCTGACGTGGATCCAGTGGCAGGACGCGCAGACGATCCCCACCGAGGCCGAGGCCAAGGCGGACCGCGAGAAGCGCGAGTTCCGCGAGGCGCGCGTCGCGGAGGGCAAGCGCCCGCGCGACGTCGCCGAGAAGCTGGTCGAGCAGACGCCGAAGGCGTTCTACAAGGCGCTCGTCGCCGACGCCGCCGCGGTGCTGGGCGCCATCGCGACGCTCGACCGGGTCGCCGACGAGCGCTTCGCCGACGACCCGCCGAGCCTCGTGCCGCTGCGCACGGCGGTCGAGGCGGTGCAGCAGGTCGCGTCGCAGATGCTCGCCGAGAAGCTGCGCCTCGACCCCGACCCGCCCGAGCCGGAGCCGGAGGTCGCGGCGGAGGCGGCCGCGGACGCGGCGGGCGGCGCGCGGAGCGCGACCGGCGCGCCCGCGGTCACGATGGCGGCCGAGCCGGCG
>NZ_JARGEK010000277.1 GCF_029211165.1 Roseisolibacter sp. H3M3-2 | reverse complement strand
CGCGACGCCGATCCGCGCGTCGGTGGCGATCGTCCCGCCGTCGCCGCGCCGCGCCGCGGTGCGCGCCGCGGTCGCGGTCCCCGCGGGGGCGCTGGCGATCCTGGCGCTGCTGGCGCTGGCCGCGCCGGCGCTCGCGCCCTACGACCCGGCGCGCCAGTTCGACCTCGTCACGATGGCCAACCAGGGACCGTCGGCCGAGCACCCGCTGGGGACCGACCCGTTCGCGCGCGACCTGCTGAGCCGGACCGTGTACGCGGCGCGCGTGTCGCTGCAGGTCGGGCTGCTGGCCGCGCTGGTCGCGGTCACCCTCGGCGCGGCGTGGGGCGCGGTCGCCGGCGCCGCCGGCCGGCGTCTCGACGCGTTCATGATGCGCCTCGTCGACGTCGGGCTCGGGGTGCCGCGCGTGCTCCTGCTCCTGGTCGTGGTCGCGCTGTGGGGGAGCCTGCCGCCGTCGGTGCTCGCGGTCGTCGTGGGCGCGCTCAGCTGGCTCGGGACGAGCCGCCTGGTGCGCGAGCGGGTGCGCGCCGCGCACGCCCGCGACTTCGCCCTCGCCGCGACGGCGCTCGGCGCCTCGCCGCTGCGGGTGCTGGCGCGCCACGTCGCCCCGCACGCGCTGGGCACGCTGGCGGTGAGCGGCTCGCTGATCTTCGGCGAGGTCATCGCCATCGAGGCCGGGCTCTCGTTCATGGGGCTCGGCGTACGGCCGCCGACCGCGAGCTGGGGGAGCATGATCATGGACGGCCAGCCGGTGCTCCTGGTGGCGCCGTGGACGGCCGGGGTGGCCATCGCCTGCGTCGGGGTCACGGTGCTGGCCGCCAGCACGCTCGGCGACGCGCTGCGCGACCGGTTCGACCCGCGCGACGGCGCCCCGCGGTGACAGCGTCCGGTGAGAGCGTGGGGGCGGCCATCTTCTCGCCCCCCCGTTCGCGCCCTACCTTCCGCGCGTGACCGCCCCAGCCGCCCCCGCCCCGCCCGTCCTGTCGCTGCGCGACCTGCGGGCGTACTTCCACACCGACGCCGGCGTCGCCCGCTCGGTGGACGGCGTGTCGCTCGACGTGCACGCCGGCGAGACGCTCGGCGTGGTCGGCGAGAGCGGGTGCGGCAAGTCGGTGACGGCGCTGTCGGTGCTCCGCCTCATCCGCCCGCCGGGGCGCGTCGAGGCCGGGAGCCGGGTCCTGTTCGAGGGGCGCGACCTGCTGGCCCTCCCCGAGCACGAGCTGCGCGCGATCCGCGGCAACCGGATCGCGATGATCTTCCAGGAGCCGATGACCGCGCTCAACCCCGTATTCACCGTCGGCGACCAGATCGCCGAGGTGGTGCGGGTGCACGAGAAGGCGTCGCGGAAGGCGGCCTGGGCGCGCGCGGTCGAGATGCTCGCCGCCGTCGGCATCCCCGACCCCGAGCGGCGCGCGAAGGAGTACCCGCACCAGCTGTCGGGCGGGATGCGGCAGCGCGTGATGATCGCGATGGCGCTCGTGCTCAGCCCCGCCGTCGTCATCGCCGACGAGCCGACGACCGCGCTCGACGTCACCATCCAGGCGCAGATCCTCGAGCTGCTCTCCGACCTGCAGCGGCGCCTCGGCACGGCGATCGTGATGATCACGCACGACCTCGGGGTGATCGCCGAAGTGGCGCGCCGCGTGGTGGTCATGTACGCCGGCGAGGTGGTCGAGGAGTCGCCGGTCGGCCCGCTGTTCGCCGCCCCGCACCACCCGTACGCCGAGGGGCTGCTGGCCGCGGTGCCGCGCCTCGGCGACCGGCGCGACCGCCTGGCGACGATCCCCGGCACCGTCCCGCCGGCGACCGCGTGGCCGAGCGGCTGCCGCTTCCGCGACCGGTGCCCGTACGCGTGGGAGCGGTGCGCGCGCGAGCACCCGCCGCTCTATCGCATCGGGGACGGCCGGGTGAGCCGCTGCCACCTGGCGGAGGAGCCGGAGCGCCGCGCGCACCCCCACGCGCCGCGCAGCGAGGCCACCCACGGCACGGGCGGCATCGCGAGCGCCGAGCGCGGAGCGCCGGGCGCACCCGCGAGCGGGGACGACGCGGCGGGCAGCGTGCGCTCCGAGGTGCTCCCGTGAACGAGCCGACGTCCGCTCGGCGCTCCGCGCTCGGCGCTCCGGTTGCCCCGCTGCTGAGCGTCCGCGACCTCAAGAAGCACTATCCCATCACGAAGGGGCTGTTCGGCAAGACCGTCGGCCACGTGCGCGCCGTCGACGGCGTGTCCTTCGACGTCGCCGCCGGCGAGACGCTCGGCCTCGTGGGCGAGAGCGGGTGCGGGAAGACGACGACCGGGCGCGCGATCCTGCGCCTGATCGAGCCGACGTCGGGCGCGGTGCGCTTCGACGGCGTGGACCTGCTGGCGCAGTCGCCGAAGCAGCTGCGCGCGCTGCGGCGCCACCTGCAGATCGTCTTCCAGGACCCGTTCTCGTCGCTCAACCCGCGCATGACGGTGGGGGCGACGATCCGCGAGGGGCTGACGATCCACCGCCTCGCCGAGGGCGCGCAGGCGGAGCAGCGCGTGCGCGCGCTGCTCGACGAGGTCGGGCTCCGCCCCGAGTACGCGTCGCGCTACCCGCACGAGTTCTCCGGCGGGCAGCGGCAGCGCATCGGGATCGCGCGCGCGCTCGCCGTCGAGCCAAAGCTCATCGTGTGCGACGAGCCGGTGTCGGCGCTCGACGTGTCGGTGCAGGCGCAGGTGGTGAACCTGCTGCAGGACCTGCAGCGGCAGCGCGGGCTCGCGTACCTGTTCATCGCGCACGACCTGAGCGTGGTCGAGCACATGGCGAGCCGCGTGGCGGTCATGTACCTCGGCCGCATCGTGGAGCTGGCGCCGAGCGAGGCGCTGTACCGCGAGCCGCTGATGCCGTACACGCAGGCGCTGCTGTCGGCGATCCCCGTCCCGTCGCCCGGCGGCGCGCGGCGGCGGATCGTGCTGCAGGGGGACGTCCCCTCCCCTGCCAACCCGCCCAGCGGGTGCGTCTTCCACCCGCGCTGCCACCATCCCGCGAAGGACGCCGCCTGCGCCCGCCTCGTCCCGCCGCTGGAGGAGAAGGCGCCGGGACACTGGGCGGCATGCATCAAGCAGGCGCCCACGACCGTGGACTGGGCACAGCAGCAGGCGGCGGGGGGTACGAACCCGCCGTCGCGGTACCTCCCGGTCCTGACCGGCACGCCGTAATCGCTGCGCAGCCGCGCAGCTGCGCAGGCCTCTGGTTCTCCCCCCAACCCCTCCCCCCGTGTCCGCACCCGTCTCCGAACGGTCGCGCACGCAGGCGGCCGCCACCGGCGTCGCCACCGACAGCACCCCGCCCACGCCGACGGGCGGCGGCTTCCTCGGCCACCCGCGGGGGCTCTCCACGCTCTTCTTCACGGAGATGTGGGAGCGGTTCTCGTACTACGGGCTGCGCCCGCTGCTCGTCCTCTTCATGTCGGCGGCGCTCGCCGACGGCGGCTTCGGCTTCGAGCGCGCGCAGGCCTCGTCGATCGTCGGCATCTACGCCGCCTGCGTCTACCTCGCCTCGCTCCCCGGCGGGTGGGTCGCCGACCGGCTGCTCGGGCTGCGCAAGGCGATCCTGTACGGCGCGGGGCTGATCTCGCTCGGCCACCTCTCGATCGGCCTGTCGGCGTTCGCGGCCGGGAAGCTGCCGTTCTTCCTCGGGCTGATCCTGATCGTGCTCGGGACCGGGCTGCTCAAGCCGAACATCTCGGCGATCGTGGGCGAGCTGTACCCCGAAGGCGGGGCGCGGCGCGACGCCGGCTTCTCGATCTTCTACATGGGGATCAACGTCGGCGCCTTCTTCGGGCAGCTGATCACCGGCATCCTCGGCGAGTCGGTCGGCTGGCACTGGGGCTTCGGCGCCGCCGGCGTCGGCATGCTCGCGGGGCTCATCACCTTCGCGGTGCGCGCGCGCCCCACGCTCGGCGACATCGGCACGCAGCCGACGCGGCACCCCGACCCGGCGGTGCAGGCGCGCCAGGAGCGCACGGTGAAGGTCGGGATCGGCGCCGGGCTCGCGGTGCTCGCGGCCGTGGTGGTCGCGGCGGCCACCGGCGCCGTCACGCTCGACGCGCAGTCGATCGCCGGCGCGATGACGGGGACGATCGTCGCGCTGGCCGTCGTGTACTTCGCCTACATCTTCGCCGCCGGCGGGCTGAACGGCGACGAGAAGAAGCGCGTGGCGGTGATCGCGGTGCTGTTCGTCTTCGCCGCCATCTTCTGGGCGGCCTTCGAGCAGGCCCCGACGTCGCTCAACCTGTTCGCCCGCGACTTCACCGACCGCCAGCTCGGCGGCTTCGAGATCCCGGCGACCTGGTTCCAGTCGGTGAACTCGTTCTTCATCATCGTGCTCGCGCCCGTGTTCGCCGCGCTCTGGGTGCGCATGGCGAAGCGGAACCAGGAGCTGTCGAGCCCCGGGAAGTTCGCGTGGGGGCTCGCGCTGGCCGCGATCGGTTTCGCCCTGATGATCCCGGCCGCCAACGCGATCGTCGCCAGCGGCGGCTCGCTCAAGGTCTCGCCGTGGTGGCTGGTCGCCTCGTACTTCTTCCAGACCGCGGGTGAGCTCTGCCTGAGCCCCGTCGGCCTCTCGTCCATGACCAAGCTCTCCCCGCCGCGCTTCGTCGGGCAGATGATGGGCATCTGGTTCATGGCGACGTCGGTCGGCAACCTGATCGCCGGCCTGGTCGGCGGCGAGGTCGATCCCGAGAAGCTGGAGCAGACGCCGGCGCTGTTCACCGCGACGACCGGCGCCCTCGTCGCCTCGGCGGTCGTGCTCGCGCTGCTGGCGATCCCGATCCGGCGGATGATGGCGAGAACGACTACCTGATACGACGGGAGTCGTTACCACGGGAGTCGAAAGAGCGGGAGTCGTGACGGCGCACTGCGCTCTTTCGACTCCCGCTTTCATGACTCCCGCAGTGTCGACTCCCGCCGTATCGAGTTACGGCCAGGTGAACACCGACGCCGGCACCGCCCGCTCCCTCGCCATCTTCACGTCCACCGGCTCGCGCCAGAAGTTGCGCGTGAGGTCGCGGTTGGAGACGATGACCTGCAGGCCGGCGCCCGGGACCTTGGTGACCGGGTAGGCGAGGTCGACGCGCCAGAGGCGGCGGGAGTTGGGCGGCACGGCGGCGAGGACGCCGACGCCGACCGAGGCGCGGACCGGGGTGGTGACGCCGTACGGTGCGTCGCCGGCCCACACGCGCCCCGCGTCGGCGAAGGTCGCGAACCCCAGGTCGCCGAGGTTGAACGGGCGGCCGACGACGAGGCGGTGCTCGACGCGCGCGACCAGGCGGCGCGCGCCGGCCACCTCGGCGTCGCCGAAGCCGCGCGCGCCCCCCTCCTTGGCGCCCAGCGAGAGCTGCACGGGCACGCGCGGGCGCCAGACGCCCGTGTACTGGACGTCGAGCACGAACCGGTTGCGGTCGTCGGGGACCGCGTACCACGCCGCGCGGCCGCTGCCGACGATCCCGTTCCACTCGTCGCGGTCGTTGTCCTGGCGCCCCTCGCCCTTCATCTCCAGCGCCGCGAACGAGCGCCCGCCGCCGACGCCGAGGTACAGGTCGCCGGCGAGGAAGACGTCGTCGTCGCGCGAGCCGAGGAGCCCCATGCTGCGCCCGATCATCGTGCCGAGCTGGAAGCCGCGGCGGACGTCCTGCGCGCCGGTGAGGGCGTCGAACCCGGTGACGCGCACGAAGCGCACGCTGCGCACCCCCCACAGCGCGTTGACGCGAGCCGAGCGCTGCCCGGCGAAGCGCGCGCTGGGCGCGTAGCCGAGCTCCGGGTCGGCGACCGTGACCGGCCCCGAGTCGGAGAGGACCGCGACGCGGTCGAGCGTCGACGCGCGCTCGGACGAGACCGAGACGCCGAACAGCGAAAGCCGCCCGGGCACGCCGACGCGCAGGATCCCGCCGACGTCGGCGAAGCGGCGGTCGTAGAAGAGCGTGTTGCGCTGCTCGCCGCCGCGCCGCATCTCGAGGAACTCGTCGGCGCCGCCCATCGACGCGCGCCAGGCGACGCGCTGCAGGTCGGTGTAGAAGGGGTGGCTGACGTCGAGCGTCCAGTTGCCGCCGACGTCGCGGCGCAGCCCGCGCATGTCCAGCTGCCAGGGGCGCCCGAGGAACTGGTAGTGCGTCAGGCGCCCGCCGACCCCGTCGCGGTAGCCGACGCCGCCGTCGTACCAGTCGACCATCGCGTGGACGCCGGCGCCCATCAGGTTCGCCTCGCCCACGCGCACGCGGCGCACCGGCGGCGACCCCGAGCCGGCGGCGAGCGCGATGATCCCCGAGAACTCGTCGCGCGTCTCGACCTCCAGCCGCACGCCCCCCTCCCCGTCGTCGTACGCCATCACGCGGGCGTCCACGAGGTACGGCTGCGCGCGCAGGATGCGCTCCGACTCGGCGCGCCGCAGCTCGTCGCACGGCTCGCCGGGGTTCAGGATCATGAAGCGGCGCACCAGCTCCGTGCGCGTCGTCGAGTGCAGCTCGCGCACGACGCGGGCGACGAACTGGAAGCGCCCCAGCAGCCCGTTCGCGTACGGCGGCTGCGTGATCACCACCACGTCGCTGATCGGCTGCCCGGCGCACCGCACCGGCGCGCGCGAGACGGGGAGCGTGTCGCGCCCGACCGCGCGGCCGCCCGGGCGCGCGCCGCGGCTCGCCCACTCCTTCAGCGTGCTGTCGCTGGTGACCGGCGCCGGGCGCCCGGCGTTGCGCGGCGC
>NZ_JARGEK010000276.1 GCF_029211165.1 Roseisolibacter sp. H3M3-2 | reverse complement strand
GCGGTCGGCCGGGTAGCCGCGCGCCGCCAGCACGACCGCGTCGTCGGCCGCCGCGGCGTCGAGCAGCGCGTCGAGCACGTCGGCCGCGTCGCCGTCGCGCGCCTCCACCAGCAGGACGGGGTCGGCCCCGTCGGCGACGTGCCGCCAGGCGGCGAGCACCCGCCCGCGCGCGTCGGCCGGCACGGCGTTCCCCGCCGCGGACTGGCGGAGCGCCGCTCGCGCCCCCTCCGCCTCGCGCGCCGCGACCTCCCCCCGCACCGACTCGGCGAGCGCGGTGAGCCGGGGCGGGAGCCCGCTCCCCAGCTCCGCCCGCCGCCGGGCGGCCAGCGCGTCGAGCGCGCGCAGCGCCGCCGCCGGGTCGCCAGCGCGACGCAGCGCGCTCGCCAGCCGCTCCGTCGCGCCAGCATCGAGCGGGTCGAGCGCCACCAGCCGCTCCGCGTCCGGGATCGCCGTCGCGGCGTCGCCGGACGCCTCCAGCAGCGCCAGCCGGCGCTCCAGCACGCGCGCGAAGGCCGCGCGCACGCGGGCGCGCTCGCCGTCGGCCCACTCGCGCAGCGCCGACCCCTCGCCCGGCTCCTCGCCGCCCAGGAACTCCCCGCCCCAGGCGGCGATCGCCGCGTCGAGCGCGCCGGCCGCGGCGTGCCGCTCCATCTCCTCCACGTCGGTGTGGAGGCCGTCCGGGCGCAGGGCGACCGTCTCGCCGTCGAGCGTCAGCGCGTCGGGGATCGCCTTCCGCAGCCGGAAGAGCGCCTGCCGGAGCGAGCCGCGGGCGCGGGCCTCCTCGCGATCCTCCCAGAGCAGCGTCGCCAGCGTCCCCCGTGACTCCGCGCGCCCGCGCCGCCCGGCCAGGTAGGCCAGCAGGAGCAGCTCGCGCCGGTGGGCGGGGACGGGCGCGCCGTCCGGGCCCGTCAGCTCGAGCGTCCCGAGCGTCCGGAGGCGGTGCGGGACGCGCCCGTCAAGTGTCGACACGGAAACGAGTTGACGCTGCTGGTGATGGGGTCGTGACGCGGCCGGCGGATCGTGTCGCCACACCCGCCGCCCGACGGCCGGCTGCCGACCGCTGCCGTCCGAATCTAGGGCGACGATCACCCATCAGGACCCCATGACCCCGACCGTCCTCGCCTCCGACGCGGCCGCCCCGCGCATCGCCCCCGCCGAGCGGTGGGCGGCGCTGAGCGGCGTCGCCGCGAGCCTGCTGGCGTTCTTCTCCGGGGCGTTCGCGCCCAACCCGCCGACCCACGGCACCGACGCCGTGCTGCTCGCCCACTTCCGCACGCACCACGACGGGACGATGCGGGGCGTCTTCGCGCTGATGCTCGCCGCGATGGCGCTCCTCGTCTTCGCCGCCGCCGTGGCCAACGCCGCCCGCCGGGCCGGGAAGGCGCGCGGGCGCGACGCCGGGCTGCTCGCGGCGCTGACGCTGCTCACCGGCGCCGCCGCGGTCGGGATGCTGGTCGCCGCGCAGGCCGGCGCCGCCGCGACCGCCGTCGTCGGGCACCACGCCGCCGACGCCGCCCTGCCGCGGGCGTTCGACGAGATCGGCCACATGTTCGCCCACCTCTCGGTGCTGCCGCTGGGCGCGTTCATGATCGCCGCCGGCGCCGCGCTGCTGCAGGTCCGCCTGGGGGCGCGCTGGGTCGCCGCGGCGGGGATCCCCGCCGGCGCCGCGATGATGCTGTCGGGGACGTGGGTGTTCGTCGGCGGCGACCGCGTGCACGACGCCGGCGGCTTCGCCTGGCTGGCCATGATCCTGTGGTGGATCGCGCAGGGCGTCGCGCTCTGGTGGGCCGGGCGCGCGCCGGCCGCCGACCGCCGGGCCGCATCCGCCACGGCGTCTGCCGACGCGCTCCCCGCCTGACCGTCCCGTCCTCTCCTCCGACTTCCCTCCGACTTCCGAGCCTCCGATGCCGTCCTCCGCCCTCCGTCGCTCCGCCGCCGCCGCCGCCGCCCTCGCCCTCGCCGCCTGCGCCGCGCCGGCGGTCGCGCCCACCGCCCCCGGCGCCCGCCGCCGCGCCGCCGGCGCCGGCATCGCCCCGATCGGCGCGACCATGCGCTTCGGACGCCCCGACATGAACGCCTTCGCGCACATGGCGCAGAACGCGATGGCGCACGCGCAGGCCGGCCACGCGGTGGACCGCGTGTATCCGGGGACCGTCGTCATCGCCCGCGGGCAGACGGTCGCGTTCGAGTCGTTCCCGGTCCACCAGGTCGCCGTCTACGCCCCGGGCACGCGCCCCGAGGACGTGCGCCTCGACGCCGAGCACCTGGCCGACGCCGAGACGCCGTGGGGGACCTTCCCCGACGTGCTGATCGACGACCCCGCGAGCCGCCTCGCGGTGAGCCCGCTGTCGTTCGAGCGGATCACGTGGACGCCCGACGCGGCGACGTTCGACCGGCCGGGGCGCTACCTCGTGCTCTGCACCCTCGTGTTCCACTTCGTGCCGACGCGCATGTACGGCTGGGTCGAGGTGCGCTGACCGGGGTGCGATCCCGGCGATGGGGTAAAACGCCCCACGCCGGCCGGGGCGTGGGGCGCGAACGTGGGGCATCACCCCGCACCCCACGTCCCATGTCGCGCAGCTATCCGTACACGATCGAGAACGGCGCCGGCGAGCGCCTGACCTTCCTCCGCCGCGTCCCCACGCCGAACGGCGACCGCCTCGAGGCGGAGAACTGGGTCGCCCCCGGCTCGGGCCCGCCGATGCACACGCACTACCTGCAGGACGAGGGGTTCACGGTGGTCGAGGGGCGCATGGCGTACCAGCGCGCCGGCGGCCCGGTGGAGTACGCGGGGCCCGGCGAGAGCGCCGTGTTCCGGCGCGGCGAGGCGCACCGCTTCTGGAACGCGGGCGACACGCCGCTGCGCTGCACGGGGTGGCTCGAGCCGGCGCACAACTTCGAGTACTTCCTCGGGCACGTCTTCGCGTCGATGCAGCGCGGCGGGGCCGCCCGCCCGCCGGCGTTCGACGCCGCGTTCCTCACGCGCCGCTACCGCAGCGAGTTCGCCATGCACGTCGTCCCGGCCGCGGTGCAGCGCTTCGTCTTCCCGCTCGTCGTCGCGCTGGGCACGCTGCTCGGCCGCTACGCGCGCTACGCCGACGCCCCGGCGCCGGTGCGGCAGTGACGGGGGCGGCTCAGCGCGTCGGCGCGAGCGGGCGCGCCATCAGCCAGTCGGTCTGCGCGTCGGCGCCGAGCACGAAGGTGTGCGCGCCGACGCGACCGAAGCCGTACTTGGCGTAGAAGGCCGCCGCGCGCGGGTTCCGCTCCCACACGCCCAGCCAGAGCGTGCGCGCGCCCCGCGCCCGCGCCGCGTCGAGCACGGCGTCCATCAGCGCCTGCGCGACGCCCTGCCCGTGCCGCGCGCGCGCGACGTACAGCCGCTTCAGCTCGAGCGGCTCGGGCCCCGTCACCGCCGCCGGCGCCGGCCCCGACGCCAGCTGCGCGTAGCCCACGAGCGCCGGGGCGCCCGCCGCGTCGTGGTCCTCGGCGAGCAGCACCGCGCCCGACGCGTCGGCGATCTCGGCGGCCTGCCGCGCGGGGGAGAACGCCCCGGCGACGTAGCGCGCCATGTCCTCCGGCGTGTTCGCGTCCGCGAAGGTGTCGCGGAAGGTCTCGGCGGCGAGCCGGCTCAGCGCCTCGGCGTCGGCAGCCGAGGCGGGGCGGACGCGGAGCGGCGACGCGCCCGTCACGGCGCGGCGGGCGGCAGGGCCGCCAGGAACGCGCGCATCGGCCGCTCGGTCTCGCCGGCGTCGCTGAGGAACTGGTAGTGGTGCGACGGGAACGAGACGACGCGCGCGTGCGGCACCTCGCGGGCGAGGCGGGCGCGCTCGCGCGCGACCCAGGGCCGCATCACCGTGTCCACGACCGTGGCGACGCGGGCGCGCTGCGCGGGATCGTCCGCCAGGAAGGGGAACATCACCGTCAGCGGGGTCCACTCCGCGTAGAGGGCGAGCGCGGGCGCGCGCACGCCGCGGAAGTCGAGCGGCCGCGTGGCGGCGAAGATCGCCTCGGCGACGCGCCCCGGCGTCCGGCGGCCCAGCACGGCCCCCGCGGCGTCGAAGCGCGTCGTCGCCAGCACCTCGCCGATCGGGTACTCCATCCCCATCGCCCGCCGCAGGTAAGCGCGGTAGCCCGCGGCGTCCGCGCGGTCGCGCGCCGCCGGCCGCGGCATGCCGGTCAGCACCGAGTCGAGGCGCGCCTCCATGGCGATCGCCTCGACGTGGTCGAGCGCGGCGTCGAGGTAGACCACGCCGGCCGTCCGCTCGGGGAACCGCGTCGCGAACGCCGTGATCTCGTCGCCGCCGAGCGAGTGCCCGACGAGCACCGCCCGCCGCAACCCGAGCGAGTCGAGCACCGCGCGCAGCTGCGCGACGCGCGCGTCGAGCGCGTAGCCGTCGCGCTCCGGCTGGTCCGAGCCGCCGAACCCGACGCGTGACACGCCGACCACGCGGTGCCGGTCGGCGAAGCGCGGCGCGAAGTCGTCGAAGACGTGCGCGGAGTTGCCGAAGCCGGGGACGAAGACGAGCGCCGGGCCGGCGCCGCCCCAGTCGAGCACCTCGAGCCCCACGCCGTCGGCCACGACGCGCGCCGCGCGGTGGGGCGAGGGGTCGCCCTGCGCGCGCGCGGCCGCGGGCGCGGCGAGGACGCCGGCCAGCAGGAGCGCGACGAGCGGTCGGGAGCGAGGCATGGGTCCGCGTGGGAGGGAGCGTCCGCCTACGCTACCGCCGCAGCCGCTCCTCCACCATGCGGCGCAGCGTCCCGTCCTCGAGCCGGCGGCGCAGGTGCTGCCCCGGGCAGCCGGTCTGCGCGTAGTGGTAGTGCCCGCCCAGCCGGTCGAGGGGCAGGTCGAACTCGCGCAGCGCCCACGCCATCAGGTCGGCGATCGCGTCCAGCTGCTCGGGCGTCGGCTCCTGCCGCTCGTAGTTCCCGACGACGCTGATGAGGAAGTGCCCGCCCGGGTCGTACGTGGTGTTGGTCTCTCCCTGGTAGCGCCAGTCGCGCCCCTCGTACACGTCGCCGCGCAGGCCGAGCAGGAAGTGGTACGGCACGTCCCACCAGTTGCGGTCGGACGCGCCCCACGACTGCAGCGCGCGCAGCTTGGTCGGCACGTCGTCCTGCGGCTGCAGCGTGCGGGCGTCGCCGGTGTGGTGCAGCGTGACGTGGGAGATGCGGTGCGGGATGCGGAGCCGCATCGCCGCCCCGCCCGCCGAGTCGGACGCCGCGACCTCGGGCGGCAGCGACGCCGCGGCCGCGACCTCGAGCGCCACCAGCCCCGCGCCGAGCTCCCCGGGCCCGTAGATCGCGACCACCGCGACGTGGTGCCCGCGCCAGTTGAACGCCGCCCCCTCGCGCACCATCCGCTCCTCGCGCGCGTCGCCGTGCGCCAGCCGCAGCCGCGCGACGTCCGCCGGCCGCGCGCCGCTCGAGTCGACCGCGGTGGCGAGCACGGTCACGGTGAGGTCGCGGAACGCCAGCGAGTCCCCCGCGCGCTTGTTGCGCCGCGTCGCATCGGCGGCGTGGCCGAGCGCGGGACGCGACTCCCAGCGCGCGTGCGGGACGACGCCGGGCGGCAGCCGGTGCGGCGTCGCGCGCGGGGCGCGGCAGCCGAGGGCGGCGAGGGCGAGGGTGATGGCGGCGAGGGCGGGGCGCGGTATCATGAGCCGTTCGACGGCGAAGATCGGGGAGGGGCGAACCTCAGGGTACTGCGAAGACCGGGGTGAACCGAACCAAGGGGTGGGGCGAAGAGCGGGGTACCACGAACCTACAGACTCGAGCCGGCAGGTCCGCGGTACCCCGCCCTTCGCCGGTCCCCCGTTCGCCGCATCCCGCACTTCGCCCTACCCGGATCTTCGCCGCACCCTGCTCTTCGCCCCATCCCGGCCTTACGCAGTACCCCCCTCCGCCGCACCCCGCCCCGCATGCTCCGACTGCGCCAGCAGGACCTCCCCTTCCGCGGCAGCTCCCACCAGTTCGTCGGCGCCGAGCAGGGCGACACGGGCGTGTCCGTCTTCCTGTTCGAGGGGAAGCCCGGCAGCGGGCCGGGGCCGCACCGGCATCCGTACGACGAGATCCAGTTCATCCGCGAGGGGCGCGGCCGCTACGTCGTGGAGGGCGCGACGTTCGAGGCGTCGGCGGGGGACATCCTGGTGATCAAGGCGGGCGAGGTGCACAGCTTCACCGCGATCGGCGACGGGCCGCTGGTGCAGCTCGACGTGCACCTCAACCCGACGTTCGTGCAGGAGAACCTGTAGGTGGCGGCGGGCGACCCGCTGGCGCGGCTGCGCGCGCTCTGCCTCGCGCTCCCCGAGGCGCACGAGGTGGTCGCGTGGGGCGAGCCGACCTTCCGCGTGCGCGACCGGATGTTCTGCACCTACGCCGCCGCCGACAACCACCACGGCGCGGGGCGCCCCGCGGCGTGGATCAAGGCGACGCCGGCGAACCAGGCGCTGATGGTGGCCGACGCGCCCGACCGCTACTTCGTGCCGCCCTACGTGGGGAAGAGCGGGTGGGTCGGCGTGTGGCTCGACCGGCGGCCGCGCTGGCGCGACGTCGGCGGGCTGCTCGAGGACGCGTACCGCCGCACCGCGCCGAAGAAGCTGCTCGCGGCGCTCGACCGGCCGGCGTAGCGTGCGCCGCGCCGTGACGCGCCTGGCCGCCGCGCTCCTCGTCGCGCTGGGTGCGGCCTCCTGTGCGCGCGCGACCCCGCCCGCCGCCGCGCCCG
>NZ_JARGEK010000275.1 GCF_029211165.1 Roseisolibacter sp. H3M3-2 | reverse complement strand
GGCGCGGGTGCGGGAGTCGGCGCCGGCGCGGCCACCGGCGTCGAGTCGACGGCGGTGGCGCGCGCGGCGGCGAGCGCGGAATCGACGACGACGCGGGGCGCGGCGGGCGCCGGGTCGGCGGCGGCCGCGTGGGTCGTGTCGCCGCGCGCCGACGAGTCGGCGGCGTGCGCCTTCGTGCTGTCGGCGGCCGGCTTCGCGGCGGAGTCGGCGGGCGCGGCGTGGGCGGCGCCCATGGCGCGCTGCACGACGACCGCGGTCGAGCCGCCGAGGCCCACGAGGAGCCCCACCACGGCGGAGAGGATCAGGCGCAGCATGTCAGGACGCGGCCTCGGCGTCGGCGTCGGGCCCCGCCGCGCGCGCGGCCTGGCCCTGGGTGGTGAAGCGGGTGAGCGCGATCTCGTCCATGAGCGCGCGGTCCTGCGCGATCTCGCCGGCGCGCCACGCGCCTTCGTGCTTCTCCTTCAGCCGGTCGAGCGTGCGGCGGTCGCGGAACGCGGCGCGCAGCGCGTCCTCGCGCGCGCTCACCGCGCCGGCGGCCGTGGCGCTCGCCTCCGCGGCGCCGGCCACCTGCTCGTCCAGCCGCTCCAGCAGGAACCCCAGGTTGCGCAGCGCGCCCACCGAAGGCGCCGCGCCCGGCGTCGCCTGCTGCGCCAGCTCGGCGCGCGTCGCCTCGAGTCGGCGCTGCGCCTCGCGCGCCGCCTCCGCCTCCGCCTGCGCGGCGGCGAGGGCGGTGGCGGCGTCGCGTTCCTTGCGCGCGCGGAGGTCGAGGACTCGCTGGAGCTTGAAGCGGAACATCGGGGCGGGTGGGGCGAGGTCGGGAACGGCGAGATCGAGACGGGCGAACTCGGGAAGGGCGAAGCCGGGACGAACGAGAGGTCAGCTCGCGGTACCCGAGTTCGCTCGACTCGAGTTCGCCGCATCCGAGCTCGCCTCACCGTCTTCGGGGCACCTGCGCCACGAGATGCGACAGCGTGTTCTGCGTCATCCCCATCGGCGACGCCTCGTCGGGCGCCTGCTGCAGGAAGCCGAGCGCCTGCTCGCGCAGCGCGATCGCCGCGTCGACCTTCGCGTCGCTCCCCTTCTGGTACGCGCCGACGAGGATCAGGTCCTCCTTCTCGCGGTACGCGCCCTCGAGCTGCAGCAGCAGGTTCGCCGCCGCCTTGTGCTCGGGGGAGATGATGTTGTCGCGCACGCGGCTCTTGGAGTCGAGCACGTCGATCGCCGGGAAGTGGCCCGCCGCCGCCAGCCGGCGCGTCAGCACCACGTGCCCGTCGAGGATCGAGCGGGCGGCGTCGGCCACCGGCTCGTTGAAGTCGTCGCCGTCCACGAGGACGGTGTAGATCCCGGTGATCCCGCCCTTCTCGCCGTTGCCCGCGCGCTCCAGGAGGCGCGGCAGCGCGGCGAACACCGACGGCGGGTAGCCCTTCGTGGTCGGCGGCTCGCCCACGGCCAGCCCGATCTCGCGCCACGCCATCGCCACGCGCGTGACCGAGTCGACCATCAGCAGCACCTGCTTCCCCTGGTCGCGGAAGTACTCGGCGATCGCCGTGGCGACGAGGGCGCCGCGGGCGCGCACGAGCGCGGCCTGGTCGCCGGTCGCCACCACCAGCACGCTGCGCGCGAGCCCCTCGGGGCCGAGCGAGTGCTCGATGAACTCGCGCACCTCGCGCCCGCGCTCGCCGAGCAGCGCGATCACGTTCACGTCGGCGCGCGCCTGGCGCGCGATCATGCCGAGCAGCGTCGACTTGCCGACGCCCGAGCCGGCGAAGATCCCGACGCGCTGCCCGCGCCCGAAGGTCAGGCAGCCGTCGATCGCGCGGACGCCGGTCTCCAGCGTCTCGGTCACCATCTCGCGCACCAGCGGGTTGGGCGGCTCGGCGGAGAGCGGCACGCGCTCCTCGGCCTCCAGCTTCCCCTTGCCGTCGATCGGGTGCCCGAGGCCGTTCAGGATGCGGCCGAGCAGCTGCGGCCCGACGTCGACGCCGAACGAGCGGCCGAGGGCGCGGACGCTGCTCCCCGGGTGCAGCCCGTCCATGTCGCCGAGCGGCATGAGCAGCACGCCCTTCTCGTGGAAGCCCACGACCTCGGCGAGCACCGAGCGGTCGCCGGCCAGCGAGGTCACGCGGCACAGCTCCCCGAGCCCGACGTCGAGCCCCGTCGCCTCGATCACGAGGCCGACGACGCGCGTCACCTTGCCGTAGCTCACCATCTGCGGGACGTCGGC
The DNA here is from genome assembly GCF_029211165.1 of Roseisolibacter sp. H3M3-2. GTDB lineage: Bacteria > Gemmatimonadota > Gemmatimonadetes > Gemmatimonadales > Gemmatimonadaceae > Roseisolibacter. The sequence continues at coordinate 4,602 of NZ_JARGEK010000275.1, read as the reverse complement.
CAGCACGTCGAGCACCGCGTGGGCGAAGCTCGGCGTGGCGACGCGACGGGGGGCCGCCTGCGCGGCGGCGGCCTGCTCAGGCATGCTGCCCGCTCAGGCGGCGGTACACGCGCTCCAGCGCCGCGTCCACGCGGCCGTCGACGATCCGCTCGCGCCCCTCGACCAGGCAGCCGCCGCGCGCGACGCGGTCGTCGGCGGTCCAGCGCAGCTCGCGCGGGCCGGCGCCGGCGAGCGCGAACGCGGCCTTGAGCGTCGCCAGGTCGGCCGGGTTCACGCGCACGCCGAGCGACTGCTCCAGCGGGAACTCCGCCAGCGCCTGCGCCACCCGCTCGCGCACCAGCGCGTCGTCGGCGGCGATCTCGCGCCCGATCACGTGGCGCGCCACGCCCACCGCCAGCACCGCGACGTTCTCGTCGAGGTTGGCGAGCCAGCGGTCCTCGAGCGCGGCCAGCTGCGCGCGCGCGGCCTCCAGCGCCTCCATCGTCGATGCCAGCATCCGCTCGGCGGCCGCGGCGCCCTCCGCCTGCCCCTGCTCGACGCCGGCGGCGTAGGTCTCGGCCAGCTCCTGCTCGTGGCGCTGCGTCATCGCCGCGACCTGCTCGGCGAACTCGCGCGCCAGGTCGTCGCGCACCGCGCGCTCGCGGGCCAGCGACAGCTCCGGCGGCAGGCCGAGGGCGAGGTCGTCGTCGGGGGTGGTCAGGAAGTCCGGGAGCGCGTCGGCGAAGGCGCCGTCGAGCGCGGGCGCGTCGTGCCCGAACACGTCGGCCGGCGCCAGCGTCTCGGCGTCGAAGCTGTCGAAGGCGCCGATCGCGTCGAGCGCGCGCGCGGCCGGCGGGAGCGCGGCGGCGTCGGCCAGCTCCAGCGGGCGCCAGGCGCCGGCGGAGCCGGAGGCGCCGAGGACCGCGGCGGCGTCGGCGGCCGAGAGCACGGCGCCGCGCGCGACGGCGGCGGGGCGGCGCGGGTCAGACGAGGACATCGTCGCTCCCCGCGGTCAGCACGATCTCGCCCGTCTCCTCGAGCTTGCGCACCTGCGTCACGATCGCCGACTGCGCCGCCTCGACGTCGCGCATCTTGACCGGCCCCATGAACTCCATCTCCTCCTTGAGCGCGGCGACGGCGCGCTGCGACATCGCGCCCATGATCTTCCCGCGGAGCTCCTCGCTGGCCGCCTTGAGCGCCAGCGCGAGCTGCTTGGCCTCGACCTCGCGGAGCAGGCGCTGCAGCGACTTGTCGTCGAGCGTCACCAGGTCCTCGAAGACGAACATCAGGTTCTTGATCTGCTCGCAGAGCATCGCGTCGCGCTCGGACACCCCCTCGAGCAGCTCCTTCTCGAGCGAGCCGCTGACGAGGTTGAGCACCGACGCCACCGCGGCCGGCCCGCCGGCGGCGGCCATCCCCTGCGTGAAGTTCAGGTCCGCGTCGCTCGACAGCGCGCGCTCGATGAGCTGCAGCATCTCGGGGGAGACCTTCTCCATCCGCGCCATGCGGAAGAGGACCTCGCCGCCGAACGCGGTCGGCATCTCGCGCAGGATCGCCGCCGTGTGCGGCGGGTCGAGGTGCGCGAGCACGAGCGCCACCGTCTGCGGGTGCTCGCCGCGCAGCGTCGTCGCCAGCTGCTGCGGGTCGGCCTTGCGCAGGCGATGGAGCCCCGCGGTGTCGGCCAGCTGCGTGGTGATGCGGCGCAGGATCGAGTCGGCGCGCGACTTCCCGTACGCCTTCTCCAGCACCTCGCGCGCGTACTCGAGCCCCCCCGTGGTCAGCGACGCGATGCCGAGGGTGTGCTCCAGCCACTCGGTCAGCACGTGCTGCATGGTGTCCGGCCCGACGCGGTCGAGCTGCGCGATCTCGAACGAGATCTGCTCGGCCTCGTCCTGCGACAGCCCCGAGGTGAGCTTGGCGGCGAACTCGGTCCCCACCGCCATGCACAGCACGGCGACCTTCTGACGTCCGGTCATCGGACGGCCGTTCAGGACGACCTTCGTGTCGGCGGCCATGGGGGAGAGCGCGGTCGAGGGGGGCATCGGGGCGGGTACGGCGAGATCGGGTGCGGCGAGATCGGGTGCGGCGAGATCGAGTGCGGCGACTACGGGTGGTGCGAGTTCGGGTGGTGCGCGTTCGTGGTATCCGGGTTCGTCCTATCCGAGTTCGCCCTTCCCGAACTCGCCGTACCCGGCCCTCAATCCTGCTTCAGCCAGTTCCGCACGACCCGCGTCGCCGCCTCGGGGCGCTGTTCGATGATCGCGACCACCTGGTCGCGCACCGGGTTCGCCTGCTCGTGCAGCACGATCGGGCCGCCCACCTGCGCGGGGGCGATGAGCACCTGCTGGCGCTGCCCCTCCTCGCCCGGGGCGAGCGCCTGCGGCCGCTGCCCCTCGGGGAGCGACTCGGCGCCGGCGGGGAGGGCGGCGGCGTACGGGCCGGCGGCGATCGCGGCCATCCCCTGCGGCGCGGCCAGCGCGGGCGCCGCCTTGGCGGGGCGCATCGCGCGCATCGTCAGCACCGCCACGACCAGGATCGCCAGCAGCCCGCCGCCGACGATCAGCGGCTTCTGCACCGTCGCGACCTTCGTCCACACGTCCTGCGGCACCGAGTCGGCGGCCATCGGGAGCGCGGCGTCGAACGCCACGTTCACCACCGACAGCTTGTCGCCGCGCGCGCTGTCGACGCCCACCGCGTTGCGGACCAGGGTGTCGATGCGCGCCAGCTCCGCCGAGGTGCGCGGGAGCGCCGACGGCTTGGGGCCCGGCACCGCGCGGTCGTTCACCAGCACCGCCACCGTCAGCCGCTTCACGTTGCCGATCGCGCCGCTGAAGCTCTCGGTGCTCTTCGTCTGCTCGTAGCTCGTGGCGACGTTGCTCGACGCCGCGCCGCCCTGCGCGCCCGGCGTGATCTCGGCGCGCTGCTCGGTCGCGATCGCCTGCTTGTCCGGGTCGACCGCCTGCACCGTGCGCTCGACGCGGTCGAAGTTGACCAGCGCCGACACCTGCACGCGCGCGTTCGCCGCGCCCACGATCTGGCCGACGATCGCCTGCGCCTTCTTCTCCAGGTACCCCTCGACCTCGCGCTGCACCGCCAGCTGGCGGCTGGACAGCCCGGCGATCGAGCCGTCCTCGCCGTCGAGCGTCAGCATGCGGCCGGCGTCGTCGACCACCGTCACGTGCTCGGAGTCGAGGCCGTCCACGCTCGACGCGACCAGGTGCGCGATCCCGCGCACGACGTCCGCCGGGGGCGTCTCGCCGCCCGACAGCTTGAGGACCACGCTCGCCTCGAGCGGGCGCTCGCTGCGGCGGAACACCGCGTTCTCCGACATGGCGACGTGCACCTGCGCCGCCTCGATGCCGCGCATCTTCCCGATCGTGCGCTCCAGCTCCCCCTCGAGCGCGCGGCGGTAGTTGATGCGCTGCGTGAAGTCCGTCATCCCCCAGCTCGGCTGGTCGAACAGCTCGAGCCCCGGCCGGCCGGCCGACGGCAGCCCCTCGCGGGCCAGCGCCACGCGCGCCCGCGCCAGGTCGTCGGTCATCACCTGGATCTCGGCGCCCCCCTTCTCCAGCCGGAAGTCGATCCCGGCCTCGGTGAGCTTGTCGGTCATCTTGCCGACGCTCTCCACCGGGACGCCCGCGAACGCCGGCACCCACACCGGCGCGGTCGCCCAGCGCGACAGGCCGAAGATCAGCCCGGCGGTGACGAGCCCGACGAGCAGGATGCCGGCCCGGCGGGGGCCGCCGATCCGGTCGAGCAGGGGCTGGAAGGGGTCGAGAAGGGAGGACATGAGGCGGGTGGGAGTCGCACACGGTAGAGGCAGCCTCCATACCGTCGCGCTCAAACAGGTAAGTCCCTGTCTTTGTGTAACTTACATGAGTGACCCTTCCTGCCGGTTCGTCGATGGCGGCAATTCCTGCCGCGGCAAAAACGACCGGGCGCCCCCCGCCGATCGGCGGGAAGCGCCCGTGAGCCTACCGGGAGCGGGGCCCCGGCTACTGCATGTTGACCAGCGTCCGGTACGCCTCGCTGACCTTGTTGCGGAGCTCGACCAGCATCTCGAGCGCGATCCCGGCCTCCTCGCCGGCCGCCATCACCTGGTGCATCTCGACGTTGTCGCCGCGCACGAACTTGTCGCGCAGCTCCCCGGCCGCGTCCTGCGCGTCGGAGACCCCGCCGACGAACTGCTTGAGGGTGTCGCCGAACGATGGCCCCTCCGACTTCCCGGCGCCCGCGGGCACCTGGATGGCGCCCGTGTCGCCGAGGCCGCCCACGCCCCCCAGCCCGGCCAGCGGCCCCTGGCCGTAGGCGGCGAGCTGGCTCATGCGCCCGGTGATCCCGCGGATCGCGTCGGACATGGTCAGGCCCGCACGTCGAGGCGGGCCCCGATCGCCGCGCCCTGGAGCGCCGGCTGCGGCGTCCCCCGCACGGCGTTCACCCCCGCCGAGATGCGCGAGTAGGTGAGCGGGCCCATGGCGGCGGCCTTGGCGAAGTAGGCGCGCTCCTCCCCGGTCAGCACGCTCCACAGCGCCGGGTCGGTCCCGGCCGGCGGCTCCGCGGGGAGCGACGGCTCGGCGGCCGCCAGCGACTGCTGCGCGGCGAGGGCCACCGCCTGCGCGGGCG
>NZ_JARGEK010000274.1 GCF_029211165.1 Roseisolibacter sp. H3M3-2 | reverse complement strand
CCCCGGCCGCGAGGGCCGCGGCGCGGGCGGCGCGTCCGCGGTGAGCGGCGCCGCCGTCGCCCCCTGGTCGGGCGGGACGGCGCCCGGCTGCGTCGCGACGTAGGCGCCCGCCAGCGACGCATGCTGCAGCACCACCGCGTCGTCGCCGCCGGCCAGCAGCCCCGCCAGCAGCACGGCCAGGAAGGCGTCGCCGGAGCCCACCGTGTCGCGCACCTCGACCGCGAACCCCGGCTGCTCGGTCCACCGCCCGTCGTGCCACAGCGCCGAGCCCTCGCGCCCGCGCGTGACGGCGACCGCGCCGCAGTCGAAGCGCGCCGCCAGGTCGGCGACCGTCGCCTCCAGCGCGCCGTCCGGCCCGGGAGCCGCGAGCCCGAACCACCCCGCGGCCTGCCGCAGCTCGCGCTCGGTGAGCTTGACGATCGACGCGCGCGCCAGCGACCGGCGCACGACCTCGGGGTCGACGTGCGGCGGGCGCAGGTTGGCGTCGAACACGAGCAGCGCGCTCGACTCCAGCAGCCGCTCCACCGTGCGCCGCGTCGTGGGCGCGCGCTGCGCGAGCGTCCCGAACACGATGGCGCGCGCCGACGCCGCGCGCCGCAGCAGCGCCGGCTCGGCGGCGACCGCGTCCCACGCCGCCGGGGCGAGGATCTCGAACGCCGCGCCGCCCTCGGCGTCGAGCGCCACGCGCACGAAGCCGGTGGGGAGCGACGGGTCGCGCTGCACGAGGTCCGTGGCCACGCCGTACGCGGCGGCGCGGCGCAGGGCCTCGTCGCCGAGGCGGTCGTCGCCGACGCGGCTCACCATCGCCACCGGCTGCCCCGCCGCGCGCAGGTGGCACGCGACGTTGAACGGCGCGCCGCCGAGGAAGAGCCCCGCCGGGAGCGCGTCCCACAGCAGCTCGCCCACGCACAGGATCTCGGCGTCGCCCGCCCGCCCGTCGCGCTCGCGCATCGGTGCCCCCGGTGGTGGTGCGACGTAGGCTACGCGCGCCCGGGACGGGCGTCAAACGCGCGCGTTCGTCCGCCGCGCGGACGAACTCACGCCCCCGCCACCACCTCCACGCCGCGCGCGAGCATCTGCTTGACCGGGCACCGGTCGGCGATCTCCGCGAGCCGCCGCCGCTGCTCGGCGTCGAGCGGGCCGACGAGCGAGAGCCGCCGCTCGATCGCGTGCGGCCCGACGTCGGCGTCCTCGCACGCCGCGCAGTCGGTCGCGTGGTCGGCGGCGGTCCGCAGCGCGACCTCCGCCCCCTCCAGCGGCCACCCCTTCCGGTCGGCGTACATGCGCAGCGTGATGACGGTGCACGCGGCCACGGCGCCGAGCATCGCCTCGTACGGCGTCGGCCCGGCGTCGGTGCCGCCGACCGCGGCCGGCTCGTCGAGCACGAAGGCGTGCCCGCGCGCGCGCAGCTCGGTGCGGTAGCGGCCGCGCGCGATGCGGGCGGAGACCCAGCCGTCGTCGGACGGGGGCGCGGGATCGGGGGAGGTGGAGGCCATGGGCTCCGGGTCGGGGGTGGTGACGGCGCTCACGGCCGCGTCAGGCAACGCCGGGGCCACGGGAACCGGCCCGGCGCGGGCCGGAATTGTAGGCGCGACCGCCGCCCCCCGGTCGGCACGCGACCCGAGACCGATTCCGGACCCATGCGACTGAGCCGATCCCGCCCGCTCGCCACGCTGATCGGCCAGCTCGGCGCCGAGACGGTGCTGTCGTGCGCGGTGCTGCCGAACGTGCTGTCGTTCCACGTCGCGCGCGGCCGCCACACGTCGACCAGCGTCCTCGCGCGTCCCACGCTGCCGATGGTCAACGGCGAGTCGGCGGCGATCGTCGGCACCACGACTGCCGGCGCGCCGCTCGACCTCGGGCTGATCGACGTCGCGGCCGGCAACGGGATCGTACACGTCGTCGACGCGGTGCTGCTGCCGCCGTCGCTCGACCGGTGACCGCGGCGCGGGCGCCGGCGGAGGTCCGCCGGCGCCCGCCCGCCCTCAGCGGAAGCGGTACAGCGCCTCGCGCGTCGAGCCGTCGGTCAGCTGCAGCGTGAACAGCCGGCACGTCCCCGACCACGCCGACTCGGTGCGCCACAGGTAGCGGTAGCTCTGCTCCTCGGCGAGGTAGACGAGCGACCGGTCGGTCGCGGTCGCCGACGCGGCGCCGATCGTCTGCGTCGGGTCGTCGCACGACACCCGCACCGACGACGGCGAGCCCGCCGCCAGCACCGCGGACCCGCGGTCGCCGCCGAGGGAGAACTGCACCGGCACCACGCCGCCCGCGCCCCCGCTGTTGAGCGCCGGCGGCGCCTTGGTCGGCCCGGCCCAGGCGAACGGGTACGTCGGCGGCGTCTGCACGCGCACGACGGCCGGCCGCGCGCGGCCGCCGGCGACGTACGGCACCGGCGTGTCGCCGGGGAGCCCGAACGGGACCGCCGACTGCGCGCCGTCGGCCGTGCTGCGCACGTACCACGTCGCGTTCGACGGGCGGTACACCGCCGCGTCGGTGCGGGCGTCGCCGTCGTAGTCGCCGGCCATCGGCACGTCGCCCGGCAGCCCCCACTGCGCCTGGAACACCGCGCCGGTGTTCGGGTCGAGCGCCCACCACGTCGCCGTCGAGGGGCGGAACACCGCGGGGTCGGCGCCCGCGCCGCCGACGAAGTCCCCGCGCACCGGCACGTCGTCGGACAGCCCCCACTGGATCGCCATGAACCCCGCCGTGCTGCGCTGCGCGTACCAGAAGCGGTTCGAGGGCCGCCACACCGCGAGGTCGGCCTTCCCGTCGCCGTCGAAGTCGCCGGGGACGGGAACGTCGCCCGCCGTGCCGAACGCCTCGATGCGCTGCGCCCCGCCGCCGGTGGGGAGGATCCACCACTGCCCCGTCGCCGGTCGCCACACGGCCACGTCGGCCTTCCCGTCGCCGTCGTAGTCGGCCGGCACCGGGACGTCGTTCGGGTCGCCCCAGAGCGTCTGCGTCGTCGTCAGGTCGGCGCTGCGCAGGACGAGCCACCGCTCGCTGGCGCGCCACACCGCGGGGTCGGTGCGCCCGTCGCCGTCGTAGTCGGCCGGCACGGGCGTGTCGGTCGGCAGCCCCCACGGGACCGAGCCGGCGCCGCCGCCGTCGAGCTGGAAGTACCAGTACAGCGCCGGCGACGGGAGCACGTCGGCGCGCGGCGCGGCGCCGGGGCGCAGCGCGGCGTCCGGGGCGCTCGGCGCGTCCTGGCAGGCGGCGAGCAGCAGGAGCGGGGCGATCCGGCGGGCCGCCGCGCGGGGGAGGAGCGTCATGGGCACATGGGCTGGGGACATGCACGACACGGCGCCCCGGCGCCGTCGCCGGGGTCGCGCGAACATGCGAGCCCGTCAGCGGACGAACAAGGCTTTCGGGATCATCACGTGCGCCCCCATCGTGCCGTCGACCAGCTGCGTGATGCGCACGTCGCAGGCGGTGCTCACCAGCATGTAGGCGTCCTCGCGCGGCAGCCGGTAGACCTCGCCGAGCAGCGCGATCGCCTCGCGCACCGCGACCTTGGTCGCGACCGTCAGGTTGCTGTCGGCGCCCATCGCGATCCAATGCGTCGGCGTCTCGCCGCGCGGCCACGCCAGCCGCATATCCTTGCGCACGATCAGCTGCAGCCGCCCGCGCAGCGCGGTCTCCAGCGCGGTGATGTCGACCTCCCCGTCCCCCTGGGCCGCGTGCCCGTCGCCGACGTGCAGCAGCGCGCCCGCGGTGTGGACCGGGACGTAGAGGATAGCCCCCGCCACCAGCTCCTTGTTGTCGAGGTTCCCCGCGTGCGTCCCCGGCGGCGCGCTGTGGATGCGCCCGCGCGACGCCGGCGGCGCCACGCCCATGCTGCCGAAGAACGGGCGGAGCGGGATCTCGATCCCCGCCGAGTCGGAGAAGCGCCCGACCATGCGCGCGCGGTCGAGCGGCACGACGCGTGACCGCGACACGCCCGGGAAGTCCTCGGGGAGGAAGCCGCTGCGCGGGCCGAAGCTGTTGCACGCGAACGGCACGTCGAGCTCCACGGTCCGGATGCGGATCTCGAGCACGTCCCCCGAGTCGGCGCCGGCGACGTGGATCGGGCCGGTGAGCACGTGCCCCCCGGGGCCGCGCCGCAGCGTCGAGTCGCGCACCGCCTGCTGGATGGCGCGGATCGCCGGCTCGATGCGCCCCGAGTCGGCCCCCGGCTGCAGGAGGCGCGTGCCGCACGTCGACACGGCGCCCACCTCCACCTCGTCGCCCGACGCCACGCGCAGCGCCGGCGCGGCCGCGGGGTCGTAGCCGCCGTTCACCACGGTCGCGGGCGACGGTATCAGCACGTGCGTGCGCCCCGCCGGCACCTCGCGCCAGAAGTGGCGCGGCGCGGCGGGGGCGCAGGCGGCGAGCGACGCCGCGAGGACGAGCGGGAGCGCGAGCGGAGAGCGGGGCATGGCGGAGGGGGCGCGGGTCAGGCCGAAGCTACGCCGCGCCCCGCACCGCCGCAGCGCGTCCTCAGCGGCGCCGCGCCTGCCGCGCCTCGGCGCGCCGGTCGAGCAGCAGCTCGGGGGTGAGGTCCCGCTCCCCGCCGTCGCGCAGCGCGCGCGCGAACTCCGGCGTCACCCCGCCGCGGTACAGGTCGATCACCGTCCGCGGCGCCGCGCCGCCGCGCACGCCGGCCTCGCGCAGCGCCCGCGCGTACGCCGGCGACACGCCGAAGATCGCGAGGTCCTGCAGCCCGCGCAGCGTCAGCGGCCCCACGCCGGCCGCCGCGAGCGCGCGCGCCGTCGCCGCGCCGGCCGCCCCCCAGGCGAGGTTCTTCAGCACGTGCGCGGTGGCCGCGTCGACCTCGCGCACGCCGGCGGCGCGCAGCGCGGCCAGGACCGCGGTGTCGGGGCGGAAGCGCAGCGTCCCGCTCCCCCCGCCGCCCGAGAGCGTCCCCGCCAGCTCGAACGCGCCGGCGGCGCGCGCGACCACCGTCGCGCCGCCGTCCGCGCGGAACGCCGATGCGGGCATCCACCGCCGCCAGTTGGTACCGTCGCTCCAGAACACCTCGAAGTCCACCGCGTCGCCGCGCGCGCCGTACGCCGCCCAGCGGCCCGCGAGCGGCGTGCTGCCGTCCCCCTCCACCGGCGCCGGCGTCGCGTGCAGCACGCGCGCCAGCAGCGCCTCGGGCGCGCCGTGCCCGTGCGGCGGCTCGCCGGCCAGCATCTCGTACAGCACCGCGCCGAGCGCGTACACGTCGCTGCGCGCGTCGAGCGCCGGGTCGGCGACCGCCTGCTCGGGGCTCATGTACGCCGGCGTCCCCACCGCGACGCCGTGCCGCGTCACCCGCGCGCCCCCCGACTGCGCCAGCGCCAGCGCGACGCCGAAGTCGGCCACCAGCGGCTCGCCGCCGTCGAGCAGCACGTTCTCCGGCTTGAGGTCGCGGTGCACGACGCCGCGCCCGTGCGCGTAGTCGAGCGCCCCCGCGACGGCCGCGGCCAGCCGCACCGCCTCGGGCACCGGCAGCCGCCGCTCGCGCTCGAGCCGCGCGCGCAGCGTCTCGCCCTCGACGAACGGCATCACGTAGTACGGGCGCCCGTCCGCCGCGCCGCTGTCGAACAGCGGGAGCAGGTGCGGGTGGCGCATCCCCGCCGTCACGCGCACCTCGGCGAGGAAGCGCTCGGCGGCCGCGCCGGGCGCGGCGTCCATCCACTTCACGGCGACCGCGCGCTGGTGCCGCAGGTCGCGCGCGCGCCACACGGTCGCCATCCCGCCGCGCCCCGCGACCCCCTCCACCCGGTACGCGTCGCCGAGCGCCGCCTGCAGCGCCTCGCGCGCGGCGGCGTCGAGCAGCGGCGCGGCGTACGCCGCCGCGGGCGCGTCGAGGAAGCTGTCGTCGCGGTCGTCGGCGCGCGGCAGCGCCAGCGCCTCGTCGCGCAGCGCGTCGTCGCCGGCGCTCGCCTCGGCCACGTACGCCGCGCGCTCCCCCGTCGGCCGGTCGAGCGCCGCGTCGAGCAGCGCGTCCGCGCGCCGGAAGCGCGCCGCCGCGTCGTCGCCCGCCTCGTCTCGCGTCACGCGACCGCGTCCCCGTGCAGCGCGCGGTGCAGCCAGCCGCGCGCCTTGGCCCAGTCGCGCTTCGCGGTGCGCAGCCCGATGCCGAGCGCCTCCGCCGTCTCCTCCTCGGTCAGCCCGCCGAAGAAGCGGCACTCGACCACGCGCGCCTGCCGCGCGTCGAGCGCGGCCAGCCGCGCCAGCGCCTCGTCGAGCGCGACGAACAGCTCGGCGCGGTCGTCGGCGGCCAGCGCGTCGGCGTCGTCGAGCGTCACCGCGCGCACGCCGGCGCCGCGCTTGGCGGCGCGGTGGCGGCGCGCGTGGTCCACCAGGATGCGCCGCATCGCCGTCGCCGCCAGCGACAGGAAGTGCCCGCGCTCGACCGGGGCCGCGCGCTGCTCGGCCAGCCGCAGGTACGCCTCGTGGACGAGCGCGGTCGTGTTCAGCGTGTGCCCCGCCGCCTCGCGCCGCAGCTGCCGGCGGGCGAGCCGCCGCAGCTCGTCGTACACGGCCCCGAAGGCGGCGTCGGCGGGAGGGGGGGCGACGGTCATGGCTCGTTTCGGCGCCGTTCCGCGCGAACCCCGGGTGGGTCGGGCCGCGGTCGGTCCCGGCCCAATATGCCGACCGCCGGCGGGGGAGCAATGCGCCCCGCCGGCGGGGCCGGCCCCACGCCCAGCCATCCGCTCCCATGCGCCGCCCCCTGCTCGTCCTCCTGCTGGCGCTCGCCGCCGGCGCCTGCGCGCCCGACGCCACCACCGGGCTCCCCGTCCCCCCCGCGCCGCGCGCCGCGCCGCCGCGCCGCGCCGCCGCCGACCGCGCGGCCGCGCT
>NZ_JARGEK010000273.1 GCF_029211165.1 Roseisolibacter sp. H3M3-2 | reverse complement strand
GGCCGCGGCCACGCAGGCCTCGCCGACCAACCCGGCGCTCGCGCAGGGGGTGGCCGCCGACAGCGCCTCGCTCGCCGCGCAGGCGCCCGCCGCCGCGGCCGCGCCGGGCTACACCTACCCGGCCGACCGGCTGCCGCGCCACATCCGCCCGAGCACGCCGATCCCGGCCGACATCGGGCGCATCAGCGACGCCGTGCTGGCCGCGGGCGACCCGGAGCGCGGGAAGCAGGTCTACTCGACGCAGTCGTGCATCGGGTGCCACTACGTCAACGGCAACCCGTCGTCGCTCGGCAGGATCGGGCCGAACCTCACGCACTTCGGCTCGCGCAACACGCTCGGCGCGGGGCTCTTCCCCAACGACGCGCGGACCCTGGCCTACTGGATCAAGAACACGCGGAAGATGAAGCCCGGCGTCGTCATGCCGACGCTCGGCCTCAACGAGTACGATCCGGTGACCAAGATGCAGGTGAAGCAGGGCGGGCTGACCGACCAGCAGATCGCCGACATCGTCGCCTACCTCCAGGCCCTGAAGTAAGGGAGCCCGACACCGCATGGCTACCACCGTCGCAGCGCCGGCGTACGCGCCCGCCCACTCCGAGGAGGCGACCGGCCTCTGGAGCTGGCTGACCACCGTCGATCACAAGCGGATCGGCATCCTGTACCTGTTCACCAGCCTGTTCTTCTTCGTCTGGGGGGGCGTCGAGGCCGCGATCATCCGCGCGCAGCTCGCGGCGCCCAACCTGAACGTCGTGTCGGCGGACACGTACAACCAGATCTTCACGATGCACGGCACCACGATGGTGTTCCTCGCCATCATGCCGCTGTCCGCCGCCTTCTTCAACCTGCTCATCCCGCTCCAGGTCGGGGCCCGCGACGTCGCCTTCCCGCGGCTCAACGCGTTCTCGTACTGGATCTACCTGCTCGGCGGCATCTTCATCTCGCTGCCGGTGTTCTTCCACGCCGCGCCCGACGGCGGCTGGTTCGGCTACACCCCGCTGACGACGAAGGCCCACAGCCCGGGCATCAACATCGACTTCTGGGTCATCGGCCTGCAGATCCTCGGCATCAGCACGCTCGCGGCGTCGTTCAATTTCATCACGACGATCGTGAACATGCGGGCCCCTGGGATGAACATGATGCGCATGCCCATGTTCACCTGGAACACGTTCGTCGTGCAGTTCCTGGTGCTGCTGGCCTTCCCGGTCATCACGATCGCGCTCCAGTTCCTGATCTTCGACCGGTTCTTCGGCACCAACTTCTACACCACCGCCGCGGGCGCCGACCCGCTGCTCTGGCAGCACCTGTTCTGGATCTTCGGGCACCCCGAGGTCTACATCCTCATCCTGCCCGCCTTCGGCCTCGTCTCGGAGGTGATCCCGACCTTCAGCCGCAAGCCGATCTTCGGCTACCCGGTGATGGTCTACGCCACGGTGCTGATCGGCTTCCTCGGCTTCGGCGTCTGGGCGCACCACATGTTCTCGGTCGGCATGGGCCCGATCGCCGACTCGGTGTTCTCGCTGACGACGATGCTGATCGCCATCCCGACCGGCGTGAAGATCTTCAACTGGATCTCCACGATGTGGGGCGGCGCGCTGAACTTCACGACGGCCATGAAGTTCGCCGTCGCGCTGGTCGGCATGTTCACCGTCGGCGGCATCTCGGGCGTCATGCACTCCTCGCCCCCGGCCGACCTGCAGCAGACCGACACGTACTTCATCGTCGCCCACTTCCACTACGTGCTGTTCGGCGGCTCGATGTTCGGCCTGTTCGCCGGCGTGTACCACTACTTCCCGAAGTTCTCCGGCCGCCTGATGAGCGAGAAGCTCGGCAACTGGAGCTTCTGGATCATGTTCCTCGGGATGAACCTCACGTTCTTCCCCATGCACTACTCGGGGCTGCTCGGCATGCCCCGCCGCATCTACACGTACGACGCCGACCAGGGCTACACCCTGTTCAACCAGCTGTCGACGCTCGGCACGACGATCCTCATCGTCGGCATCGCGCTCACGCTCCACAACCTCGGCCGCTCCTGGCGGAAGGGGGAGCGCGCGGGGAACGACCCGTGGGGCGCCGGCACGCTCGAGTGGTCGATCCCGAGCCCGCCGCCCGACTACAACTTCGCCGAGCTGCCGAACGTCACCTCGCGCTACCCGCTGTGGGACGTGAAGGCGCCGGAGCTCACCCGCGAGGTCCCGCACACCGAGGCCGGCGACCGCCGCCTGGGGATCGGCGGCCCGCAGGCGGTGACGAACGGCCACGAGATGGGCGAGGTGCACGTCAACCCGACCGCCGGCAGCGCGCACGCCGGCGAGGGGGCCCCGGTCATGGCGAACGCCGCCGCGTCGGCGCGCCGCCTCCCGACCGCCAAGGAGCTCGGCATCCCGATGCCGAACCCCTCGATCATGCCGCTCGTCTGCGCCACGGGCGTGGTCGTGATGTTCTGCGGCCTGCTCTTCCTCGGGAAGAGCATGGCGACCGGCGTCGGCATCATGATCCTCGGCGCGCTCTGGTGGGTCGCGTCGCTGTACAACTGGCTCACCACCCCGCTCGAGGACGCGCACTGAGATGGCGACCGTGGACACCGCCGCGCCCAACGCGGCGCCCGCGCACACCGGCGGGCACTACACGACCACCGGGCTCGACAACCGGAAGATCGCCATCTGGGCGTTCATCGGGTCCGAGTGCATGCTCTTCACGTCGCTCATCTCGACGTACCTGATCTACAAGGGGCGGTCGCTCGTCGGGCCGTTCCCCCACGAGCAGTGGACCGACCCCGCCACGGGGAAGGTCTTCCCCGCGATCCTCGACATCCCGGTCACCTCGGCCTCGACGTTCGTCCTCCTCATGTCGTCGCTCGCCATGGTGCTGGCGCACGACGCGGTGGTGAACGCCGACAACCCGAACCGGAAGTCGTGGCAGAGCTCCAAGCTGTGGCTCGGGATGACCGCGCTGCTGGGCGCCGTCTTCCTCGGCTTCCAGGCGTACGAGTTCACCTCGTTCGTCCACGAGGGGCTGACGATCCGCACCAACCTGTTCGGCTCGTCGTTCTTCACGCTCACGGGGTTCCACGGCGCGCACGTGACGGCCGGCGTGATCTGGCTGCTCTCGCTGCTGGCGATCGACTTCAAGCGCGGGCTCACCCCGCGCGACGAGCTGGCCGTCGACATGGCCGCGCTCTACTGGCACTTCGTCGACGTCGTGTGGATCGTGATCTTCACGCTCGTGTACCTCATCCAGTAGGCGACGACCCATGGCCCACGAACCCCGCAACACGGCCACGGGGCACGCCCCCGACGCGCACCACCACCCGCACCACCCGAGCGCCGGCACCTACGTCAAGGTCGGCCTGCTGCTCACGGTCATCACGATCATCGAGGTCTACGCCTACTACGTCCCGGCGTGGGTCGCGCACTGGTCGTTCGTGCCCTCGCTGCTGATCATGTCGGCGGTGAAGTTCCTGATCGTGGTGTCGGTGTACATGCACCTCAAGTACGACCACCGGCTGTTCCGCGCGCTGTTCGTCGGCCCGTTCGTCGTGGCCGCGCTGACGCTGATCGGCCTCATGTTCCTGTTCGGCCACCTGTCGATCCGGCTCGGCCTCCTGGCCTGAGCCGGACGGCCGGCCCGCCCGACGACGCGGCTGCGCGCCCCCCGGGCCCGCGGCCGCGTCGCAGTTCGGAGGACCCCGCATGCCCGTCCCGCCCCTGCTCCCCGCGCTTGCCCTGCTGCACCCGGTGGCGCAGCTCGGGTCCGAGTTCTCGGTGCACGCCAGCACCGCGATCGGCATCGCCGCCCTGGCGGCGCTCTACCTCTGGCGCGCCCGCGCCGGCGCCCCCGCCGCCGCGCCGACGCCCGCCCAGCGGCTGTCGTTCTTCGCCGGCCTCGCCGTGCTCTTCCTGGCCCTCAACGGCCCGGTGCACGACCTGAGCGACGTCTACCTGTTCAGCGCCCACATGGTCCAGCACCTGGCGCTGCAGCTGGTCGTCGTGCCGCTCGTGCTGCTCGGCGTGCCGGGCGCCATGCTGCGCCCCGCCCTGCGCGTCCGCTGGGTGCGCGCGGCCGCGTCGCGCGTCGCCCGCCCGGCGTGGTGCTTCGCGCTCTTCAACCTGGTGATGGCGGGGTGGCACCTGCCGCCCCTCTACAACTTCGCGCTCGCGCACCACGGCGTGCACATCGCGCAGCACCTGACCTTCCTGGTCGCGTCGACGCTGATGTGGTGGCCGATCCTCGGCTCGCTGCCGGAGCTGCCGCGCCTCTCGTACCCGGCGCAGATCCTCTACTGCTTCCTGCTGACGATCCCGATGTCGATCGTCTCGGTCTACATCACCTACGCCGACCGCGTGCTCTACCCGGCGTACGCGATCGCGCCGCGGGTGCTCGGGATCTCGCCGCTCGAGGACCAGCGGATGGGCGGGCTGATCATGTGGGTGCCGGGCGGGATCTACTTCATGCTCGTGATGACGGTCGTCTTCTTCCGCTGGACGGCGCGCGGGTCGGCGGACGACGTGGCGGGGGCGCAGGTCCCGGCGTGACGACCCACCTCGTGACGGGGGGCGCGGGCTTCATCGGCTCCGCGCTCGTCCGCCGGCTCCTCGCCGACCCCGGCGCGACGGTCGTCACCCTCGACAAGCTCACCTACGCCGGCAACCTCGACTCGCTCGGCGACGCGCTGCGCCACCCGCGGCACCGCTTCGAGCGCGCCGACGTCGCCGACGCCGACGCCGTCGCCCGCGTCCTGGCGACGCACCGCCCCGACGTCGTCTACCACCTGGCCGCCGAGTCGCACGTCGACCGGTCGATCGACGGGCCGGGGGCGTTCGTCGAGACCAACGTCGTCGGCACGTACGTCCTGCTGCACGAGGCCCGCCGCCACTGGGCGTCGCTCGACGGCGACGCGCGCGCGCGCTTCCGCCTCGTCCACGTCTCCACCGACGAGGTGTTCGGCTCGCTCGGCGCCGACGGCGCGTTCACCGAGGACAGCCCGTACGACCCCAGCTCCCCGTACTCGGCGAGCAAGGCGGCGTCCGACCACCTCGCGCGCGCGTGGCACCGCACCTACGGGCTGCCGGTGCTGGTGACGAACTGCTCGAACAACTACGGCCCGTACCAGTTCCCCGAGAAGCTGATCCCGCTCACGATCCTCAACGCGCTCGCCGGGGAGCGGCTGCCGGTGTACGGGCGCGGCGAGAACGTGCGCGACTGGCTGTTCGTCGAGGACCACGCCGAGGCGCTGGCGGCGGCGGGGGCGCGCGGCGCGCCGGGTGCCACCTACCTCGTCGGCGGGCGCGCCGAGCGGCGCAACCTCGACGTCGTGCGCGCGATCTGCGCGCTGGTCGACGAGCTGGCCCCCGACGCCGCCATCGGCCCGCGCGAGGCGCTCGTCACCTTCGTCGCCGACCGCCCCGGCCACGACCAGCGCTACGCGATCGACCCGTCGCGCACCGAGCGCGCCCTCGACTGGCGCCCGCGCGAGACCTTCGAGTCGGGGCTGCGCCGCACCGTCGCCTGGTACCTCGAGAACCGCGACTGGTGGGAGCGCGTGCGGTCGGGGGTGTACCGGGGCGAGCGCCTCGGCCTCGCGCAAGTCTGAGCCGCGCTGCGGGCGGCGGGCTGCGGGCTGCGGGTTCTGAATCCGCAGCCCGCAGCCCGCCGCCCGCAGCGCCCTCAGAACGCCGGCCCGAGCAGCAGCGCGTTCAGCACCATCCGGTCCCACGCCCGCCACCACCCGCGGAACGTCGGGTCGTGCCCGAACAGCACGACGTGCCCCGCGCCGAGCGGCTCCTCGAGCACCAGGGCGGCGTTGCGCATCAGCCGCTCGGTGTTCCCCGGCCACTGGAAGCCCGCGCGGTGGATCGGCCCGCGCCCCGGGAAGACGGCGACGTTCGTCCCCTCGCGCGACAGCCGGAAGAAGGTGTCGCCGGTGACCAGCGCGGTGAGGCGCGGCTGCTCGTAGCCGTAGGTCAGCCAGTGCGTGCGGTCGAGCACCACGTCGAAGTGGCTCCCCGGCAGCGCCTCGACCGCGTCGGGGGTCGCGCCGGGGCTCGTGACCGCGAGCAGCTCGCGCGCCTCCGAGGCCGAGTCGGCGCCGGCGCGCGCCGCGCGCGCGGAGTCGGCGCGCCCCGCCGTGTCGGGCTTCGTGTCGGCGCCCACGCGGCGCGCCGTCGTGAGCCCCACGTCCTCGCGCGCCGCCCACGCCGCCGCGTTCCCCATCGCGACCAGCGTGCCGCCCGCGCGCACCCACGCCTTGAGGCGCTCCACCGCGTCCTTGTCCACGAACTGCCCGACGCCGTACGCGTCGGGGATCACGACGACGTCGAAGCGCGACAGCGCCCCCGGCATCGCGCGCCAGTTGAGGTGCGTGAAGTCGACGCCGTAGCGGCGGTCGAGCGTCCACCAGAGCGCGCCGAACGCGGTCTGCGACACCCCCTCGTCGCCGACGACCGCCACGCGCGGGCGGCGCAGCGCCACCACCTCCTCGGCGCCGATGCCGAGGCGCGCGCGCTCGGTGAAGGCGCTGGCGACCGGCGTCACCTCGACCCCCGCCTCGCGGGCCAGCCGGTCGACCAGCGCGTGCACGGAGGTGTCGTTGCGCGAGGTGCGCACCACGAACGTGCCGCGCGGCCAGAGGCGGCCGCCCGCCTCCGTGCTGTCGGTGACCACCGTGACGCGCACCCCGTGCGCGAGCAGCTGCCAGGCGAGGCGCGACGCGTTGGCGCGCTCGGGGCCGAAGACGTAGCCGCTCTGCGCGCGCGTCCCGCCGGTCCCGCCGCCGGCCAGCCGCACGCGCAGCGTCTCGGCGCCCGGCACCGCCGCGGCCAAGGTCGTCGCGGCGG
>NZ_JARGEK010000272.1 GCF_029211165.1 Roseisolibacter sp. H3M3-2 | reverse complement strand
CCTTGGTCACCGTGGGGGCGCCGAACTTCTTGTCGATGACGACGTTCCGGCCCTTGGGGCCGAGCGTCACCTTGACCGCCTCGGCCAGCTGGTCGACGCCGCGCTTGAGGGCAGCGCGCGCGTCCGTGTTGAAGTGCAGTTCCTTCGCAGCCATGTCAGTGCGTCCTCAGAGAGGAAGGGGTGTTGAACGGAGTTCCGACGGGGAACCTGCGAGCGAGCGCCGGCGCGTTCAGCCGACGATCGCGAGGACGTCCGCCTCGCGGAGGATCAGGTACTGCTCGTTGTCGAGCGTGACCTCGGTGCCGCTGTACTTCCCGTAGAGCACCTTGTCGCCGACCTTCACGTCCATCGGCACGCGGTTGCCCTTGTCGTCGAACTTGCCCGGGCCGACGGCGATGACCTCCCCCTGCTGCGGCTTCTCCTTCGCCGTGTCGGGGATGTACAGCCCGCCGCGCATCTGCTCGGTCTCCTCGAGCGCGCGGATGACGACCCGATCGGCCAGGGGCTTCACGGCGACGGCGTTCTTGGTGGCCATTGCTTGCGCCTCTCCGAAATGGAATGGGTGTGGTTGTCTTGTTAGCACTCACTCGCAGTGAGTGCCAACGCGCCCGAAGGTACCCGGCGGCCGGCGACGAGTCAACCCCCGCCGGGACCCGACGCGGCGCGTCCAAACCCCTGCCCTGTAACGACTTGTGCCACTCGGCGCGCGCCATTCCGGCACGCGATGCGCCGCCCCGGCACACCCCGCTGTCAATCCTGCAGCGTCAGCGTCGCCTGGCGGAGGCGATGTTCGGCGCCGTCGTCGCCCGCCACCAGCAGCTCGCCGGTCGGCAGCACGCGGCAGACCGCGCCGCGCACCGGCGCCCGGGCGCGCCGCCCCGCCAGCGCGTCGCCGGCGGCGTAGCGCGCCAGCTCGTCGGGGGCCAGCGGCCCGTGCCCCGCGGCGGCCGCACGGAGCGCGGGGATCAGCACGTCGAGCACTTCGTCGCGCGTCGTGCCGGCGCGCAGCCCCACGGCGTCGGGCATCTCGGGCGGCGGGACGAGGTTGACGCCGACGCCGATCGCCACCCACTCGGGCTGCGCGTCGCGCCACCGCGCCTCCACGAGCACGCCGGCCAGCTTCCGCCGCGCGATCTGGAGGTCGTTCGGCCACTTCACCCCGACCGCCCCCTCGGCCAGCGGCTGCAGGGCCTCGGCGGCGTGCAGCCCGAGCCGCAGCGATAGGACCTCGAGCCCCGAGGCGTCGGCCGGACGCTCGAGCAGCGTCAGCCAGACGCCGGCGCCGGGGCGCGACACCCACGGCCGCCCCGCGCGCCCCCGCCCGCCGGTCTGCTCGTCCGCCAGCACCAGCGTCCCGGCCGCGGCCCCCTCCGCGCCGAGCGCGTGGGCCACGTCCATGGTCGACGGGACGGCCGCGTGGTGGTGCACCGCCGGCACGCCCAGCCGGCGCGCGAGCGCGTCAGCGGCCAACGACGAACGGGAAGATCAGGGCGACCAGGATGCGGTACCAGCCGAAGGTCGCGAAGGCGCGGCCGCGCAGGAACGCGAGGAAGGTCTTCACCGCGAGCAGCGCGGTGATGAAGCTGACGACGAAGCCGACGCCGAGCGCGGGGAGGTTCGCGCCCAGCTCCCCGTGGCTCTTCAGCAGGTCGTAGCCGGTGGCCGCCGCCATCGTCGGGATGGCGAGGATGAAGGAGAACTCGACGATCGTGCGCTTGGGGATGCCGATGAGCGTGCCGCCGATGATCGACGCCGCCGACCGCGACACGCCGGGGATCATCGCCAGGCACTGGAACAGCCCGATCAGCGCGGCGTCGCGGTACGTGATGGCGGAGAAGTCGACCTCCGCGTCCGGCTCGTCGCGCCAGCGCCGGTCGAACCAGATCAGCACCACGCCGCCGAGCAGCAGCGCGCCGAGCACCACGGGGACGTTGCCGAGCAGGTACGCCTTGACGGCCTTGTAGACGGTGAGGCCGACGATGCCCGTGGGGATGAAGCCCACCGCCGCCTTCATGAGCAGCGGGACGTCGAGCAGCTTGCGCCAGTAGAGCAGCACGACCGCCAGGATCGCCCCGAGCTGCACGATGATCTCGAAGCTCTTCACGAACGCGCTGTCCGGGAGCCGGAGGAGCTCCGCGGTGAGGATCATGTGCGCGGTCGACGAGACCGGGAGGAACTCGGTGATCCCCTCGACGATGCCGAGGATCAGGGCTTCCAGGAGCGTCATGCGCCCAATGTAGCGACGCCCTCGGCCGGCGTCGGGAACGGGCGGGTGGGGCGCGGGGCCCGCCCCGACGCGGCGATCGCGCGGTCGTAGAGCGCCTCGTAGCGCGCCACCACCTTCTCGAGCGTGAAGCGGTCGCGGGCGTCCTGCGCGGCGGCCTCGCTCATCGCGCGCCAGCGCTCGGCGTCGCGGAGGATCTCGATCCCGGCGGCCGCCATCCCCTCGACGTCGCCGACCGGGCAGAGCGCGCCGGTGACCCCCTCGCGCACCACCTCGGAGAGCCCGCCGGCGTCGCTGGCGACGACCGGCACCCCCGACGCCAGCGCCTCCAGCGCGCTGAGGCCGAACGACTCGCTCTGCGACGGGAGGAGGAACAGGTCGGCGCCCGCGAGCAGCGGCGCCACCGCCTCCAGCTTGCCGAGGAAGTGCACCTGCCGCTCGACGCCCAGGGCGCGTGCCTCCTGCTCGGCGTCGACGCGCTCCGGCCCGTCGCCGACCATGAACAGCACGCTGGGCACCTCGGCCGTCACCCGCGCGAAGGTGCGCACGACGTCGCGCACGCGCTTCACGGCGCGCATGTTCGACACGTGCATGATGACCTTGCGGCCGCGCGGCACGAGCCACGAGAGCGCGGGCGGGTGCGCGGCGCGGTCGTAGACGACCGGGTCGACGAAGTTGTGGATCACCTCGACCGCGCACCCGGAGCAGCCGAAGGCCGCCAGCGTCTCGCGGCGCAGGTACTCGGACACCGCGGTGACGAAGTTCGACCGCTCGATCGAGAACTTGGTGATCGCGTGGAACGACGGGTCCTGCCCGACGATCGTGATGTCGGTGCCGTGCAGCGTCGTCACGACCTGCACGTCGTCCCCCTTGTCGCGCAGCATCTCGCGCGCGATCCAGGCGCTCGTCGCGTGCGGGAGCGCGTAGTGGCAGTGCAGCACGTCCAGCCCGTGGGCGCGCACCACCTCGTGCATCCGCACCGCGAGCGCGAGGTCGTAGGGCGGGTACTCGAACAGCGGGTAGCGCCCGACATCCACCTCGTGGAAGAAGATCCGCGGGAGGAAGTTCGGCAGGCGGAACGGCTGCTGGTACGTGATGAAGTGGACCTCGTGCCCGCGCGCGGCCAGCGCGATGCCGAGCTCCGTCGCGACGGCGCCGGAACCGCCGTACGTGGGGTAGCAGGTGATGCCGATCTTCACGCGAGCTCCTCGTGGGGGTGCGCGGCCCCGCGCCACCACGCCTCGACGACGGACGTCGCGTCGGGGGCGGCGGGGTCCACCCGGAGAACGTCCCCGGCGGGCAGTTGGTGTCTGAACCAGGTGCGCTGGCGCTTGGCGTACTGGCGCGTCTCGATCACGATCAGGCGGCGCGCCTCGTCGAGGGTCAGCTCCCCCGCCACGTGTCGGCGGAGCGCGTCGTACCCCGACGCCTTCCAGGCGGTGGCGTCGGCCGGCACCTCGCCGACGAGCCGCCGCACCTCGTCGACCCACCCCGCGGCGAGCATGGCGTCGGTCCGCCGCTCGATGCGCTCCGCGAGCGGCGGCCCCGGGTCCACCACGAGGTAGCGGAGCCGCACCCGCGGCGGGCGCGCGGCGGCCGAGTGCCAGGCGCTGATCGGGCGCCCGGTGAGCAGCCCCACCTCGAGCGCGCGCAGGAGCTGCGTGCGCTGCAGGTGCGCCCGGCCCGGGTCGAGCGCCGCGACCCAGCGGCGCAGCTCCTCCACCGGCCGCTCCTCCAGCCAGGCGGCGAGCGCCTCGCGGCGCGCCGGCTCCAGCTCGGGCTCGTCGAACAGCGGCGACGCGAGCGCGCGCAGGTAGAGCCCCGTGCCGCCCACCAGCAGCGGCGCGCGCCCCAGCGCGGCCGCGTCGGCGAGCCACCCGTCGCAGGCGTCGGCCCAGCGCGCGGCGGACCAGCGCTCGGTGGGCTCCGCGACGTCGACGCCGTAGTGCGGGACGCGCGCGCGCTCCCCGGCCGTCGGCTTGGCGGTGCCGAGGTCGAAGCCGCGGTACAGCTGGCGCGAGTCGGCGCTCACGATCGCCGCCCCCTCGCGCTCGGCGAGCGCCAGCGCGAGCGCCGACTTTCCGGCCGCCGTGGGGCCGCAGATCGCGCGCAGCACGGGGACGGCCATCACGCCCGCCCGAAGCGCCGCTCCAGCTCGTCCCAGCCGAGGTGCACGATCGTCGCGCGGCCGTGCACGTCGTGCGCGGGGAGCGTGGTGCGCGCGAGCGCGACGAACAGCGCCCGCATCTCGTCCGGCGACAGCGCGTCGCCGGCCTTCACCGCGGCCTTGCACGCCACGGTCGCCGCCAGACGCTCGTGGCGCGCGTGCGCCGCCGCGTGCCGGTCGCCGGTCAGCGCGTCGAGCGTGTCTCGCAGGCACCGCTCGGCGTCGAAGCGCGGGTGCGGCGTCGGCACCGCGTGCACGAGCAGCGAGCCCCCGCCGAACGGCTCGACCTCGTAGCCGAGGCGCGTCAGCGCGTCGCGGTTGGCCTCGAACGCGTCGGCCTGCGCCGGGCCGAGGTGCAGCGTCAGCGGGAAGAGGAGCCGCTGCGACGGCGACTCGCCGCGCGCCATCGCGCCCAGGAAGCGCTCGTAGAGCACGCGCTCGTGCGCCGAGTGCTGGTCGATGAGGACGACCCCCTCGTCGCGCTCGAACATCATGTACGTGCGGCGCAGCTGCACGAGCGGCGGGACCGCGATCTCCTCCTCGTCCGGCGGCGCCGGGGCGGCCGCCGGCGCCGCGACCTCCCACGGCAGCGCGGGCGCGCCGTGCGGGGCGCCGTCGAAGGCGCGCGGGTCGTGCGGCGCCGGCGCGTCCGGGTCGGCGAAGAGGCCGACCGTCGGCCCCGCCTCCAGGTGCAGCGCGCCGACGTCGCGCCCCGCCTCGGCCCACGGGTTCACCGCCGGCTCCGGCCGCGCGCCGTTCAGCAGCCCGCCGGCGAACCACCCGCGCCCGCCGACGTCGGCGGCGCTGTCGAGCGTGCCCAGGGCGCGGCGCACCGCGCGCTCGACCGCGCGCTCGACCGCCCACCGGTCGCCGAAGCGCACCTCGGCCTTCGCCGGGTGCACGTTGACGTCGAGCTCCCCGGCCGGCAGCACGACTTCGAGGAAGAGCGACGGACGCAGCCCGGCGGGGATGGTGGAGCGGTACGCCGCCTCGGCGGCGCGCACCAGCCCCGTGTCGCGCACCGCGCGGCCGTTCACCGCGAGGAACACGCGCCGGGCCGCGGTGCCGACGTCGCCCGGCCGCTCGACCAGCCCGGTCACGTGCACCGCGCCGGCGACGTCCTCCACGTCGAGCAGGCCGTCGGCGTAGCGCGCGCCGTGGATCGCGCCCAGCCGCGCGCGCAGCGACGGCGCCGCGGGGAGCGCGAGGCTCGACTTGCCGTCGTGCGTCGCGCTGAGGCGCACGTCGCGCCGCGTCAGCGCCATCACGACGAGCACGTCGCTGATCGCCCGCCACTCGCTGCGCGCGGAGCGGAGGAATTTCTGGCGCGCCGGCGTGTTGTGGAACAGCCGCGCGACCGAGACCGTCGTGCCGCGCCGCCGCGCCGCGTCCTCGACGCCCTGCAGCGCTCCCCCCGACGCGCGCACCCGCGTCCCCGCGCCGTCCTCGGGCGACGTCTCCAGCTCGAGGTGCGAGACCGAGCAGATGGCCGGGAGCGCCTCGCCGCGGAAGCCGAAGCTGGCCACGCCGACCAGCTCCTCGGCGTGGCGGATCTTGGAGGTGGCGTGGCGGGAGAGGGCCAGGACCGCGTCCTCGCGCCCCATGCCGGAGCCGTCGTCGCTCACCCGGACGAGGGCGCGCCCCCCCTCCTCCACCGTCACCTCGACGGCGGTCGCGCCGGCGTCGAGGGCGTTCTCGACCAGCTCCTTCACGACGGAGGCGGGGCGCTCGACCACCTCGCCGGCGGCGATCTGGTCGGCGACCGCGGGGGGGAGGACGGCGATGCGGGGCACGGCCGTAAGCTAACGCGCCGCCGTCCCGCCCCGGCGGACGCGGCCGTCAGGGCGCGGTGAGCGCCGCCAGCGAGACCAGCCGGTCGCTCTCGACCCACCCCTCGCGGTCGCCGTCGAGCTGCACGCGCACCCACGCGTTCTGCCGGCCGACGACCCGGGCCACGTCGCTGGCCTGCACCGGGGCCGTGGGGTCGGCGCCGAGCGCGGGCTCGGTGCGCAGCGACCCGTCGCGCCGCACCACGGCCAGCGACTCGGCACGCGCGAGGTCGGCGAGGTAGAGCGCCCCGCCGAGCAGGACGACCGCCGTCGCGCCCGCCGGCCAGGCGACGCTCGTCGCGCGCCGGGGAGCGCGGCCACGCATCCGCAGCGCCACCGCCGCACCGGCGGCGATCCCGAGCAGCAGCCCGCCGACCGCCACGAGGTCCACCGGCACCGGCGGGAGGCCCGCGACGCGCCCGTCCTGCGAGGTCGGGAGGAGGGCGAGGCGGTCGCGCTCGTCGTCGGCGGTCGGGGCGAGGCGCAGCGCGCGCTGCCACCCCACGGCGGCGGCCACCGTGTCCCCCTGCTGCCACGCCGCGGTGCCGAGGTTGGCCCACGCGTCGGGGGCGCGCGGCGCCGCGTCCGCGGCCGTCTCGAACGCGGCGCGCGCCTCGGCGAGCCGCCCGGCGTCGTACGCCGTCACGCCGCGATCGAACGCGCG
>NZ_JARGEK010000271.1 GCF_029211165.1 Roseisolibacter sp. H3M3-2 | reverse complement strand
CCGGCGAGACCGCCGCGCCCGCGGGCCAGCCCGCCGAGTCGGGCGCCGCCGCCACGCCGGCCGCCGCGCCGACCGCCCCCCAGCCGACGACGCCCCAGCCGAAGGGGGACCGCCTGTGAGCCTGCACGCCGTGCACGTCCCGACGCGCGAGGAGCTGATTCGCGCGACGGCCAACAAGCCCGTCTCCCGCACCGTCAAGCTGGGCGCCCTCGCCCTCGCGGCGCTGGGCCTCGTCACCTTCGTGGTCGGGGCGCTCGGCGCCGCCGACACACCGACGGGGGCCAACCGGGCCTGGATGGCCCTGATGTACAACTGGCTCTACTTCACGATCATCTCCTCGGCCGGCGTCGCCTTCGCGGCGGTGCAGCGCCTCACAACGGCGCGCTGGTCGCGCCCGGTGGTGCGCATCATCGAGGGGTACGTGGCGTGGCTGCCGGTCGCGTTCGTGATCCTCGTCGTCATCCTCTTCGCCAGCGGCGACAACCTGTTCCAGTGGACGCGCGAGTCGCTCCACACGCCGCAGAAGGAGACGTACCTCGACCCGACCTTCTTCAAGCTGCGCGGCGTGGTGCTGTTCGGCCTGATGACGGCGTTCTACACCTGGTTCGTCTACCGGTCGGTGCGCCTCGACGTCGGCGTCACCCCCGAGGAGACGACGGGCTCGGGGTGGGCGAAGAACATGCGCGCCAAGATGCGCGCCGGGTTCGGCGAGGAGCGGCGCGAGCTGCACAGCACGCACTCGATCCTCGGCAAGATCGCGGTCGTGGTCTGCCTCATGTTCGGCTGGTTCTGGCCGATCATGATCTGGGACTACTCGATGACGTTCTCGCTCCACTTCCAGCAGACGATGTACGGCTGGCAGGTGTTCATGGGCGGGTTCCTCGTCATGATCATGTCGTTCGCGGTGCTGATGCGCGTCTGGCGCAACCACCTCGGCGTGTACGACGTGATCACCGAGTCGCACTTCCACGACATCGGCAAGCTGGCGTTCGCCTTCACCGCCTTCTGGGGCTACCTGACGTTCAGCCAGTTCCTCGTGATCTGGTACGGCAACCTGCCCGAGGAGACGCACTGGCCCCGCCTGCGCCTGCTCGACCCGTGGATCGGGCTGTCGACGGCGGTCGTGATCCTGAGCTTCGTGATCCCGTTCTTCACCCTGCTCTCGAAGGCCGCCAAGCTCTTCACGCCGGTGATGACGGTGGTCGCGGTCTGCTCGGCGCTCGGCATCTGGATCCACCGCTACCTCGAGATCTACCCGTCGGTGTTCGGCGAGGCGTCGACGCTTCCGTTCGGGATCTGGGAGATCGGGGTCGGGCTCGGGATGCTGGGGCTCTGGGTGTTCTGCTACACGAGCTTCATGGACGCCTTCCCGAAGATGCGCGTCTTCATGATGAGCTCGAAGTACCGCGACGAGGTGCAGGTGCCGGTGGATCCGAAGACGATGGAGCCGCTGCCCGCGCACGAGTGAGCTGACGTCGCGCTCCGGCTGACCCTCGGCCCCGTGGCTCTCGAGTCACGGGGCCGAGTCGTGTCCGGGCCCCTCACCGCAGGACGCTCAGCCGGCGGACGAGCGCCTCGAGGAGAACGCCTCCAGCGCCAGCCCGAGCCCCGCGCCGAGCGCCGTCCCGACCAGCAGCCCCGCCGACGCCACCAGCCCGATCCCCAGCGCGGCCTGCGCCAGCGCGTTCATCACGGTCTCGCCGCGCTGCAGCGTCAGCGTCGCCCCGCGGATCGCGAACCACACGCCGGGGAGCGCGCCGAGCACCGCACCGACGCCGGCGCCGACCCGCACCCGCCGCGGCACCTGCGACGGCGCCACCTCGTGCGCCACGTCCGACGCGGCCATCCGCGGATCGACCGGCGCGCCGCGCTCCCCCCACCGCCGGATCGCGCCGCCGAGCCGCGTGCGGCGCGCCAGCGTGTCGGTGAGCGGGATCGCCAGCAGCGACAGGAAGAACCACGCGCTCCGCAGCACGAGGACCGCGAGCGCGAAGAGGACGAAGCCGAGGATCCCGTACGAGATCCAGTCGACGAGGGTGTTGCCTCCCTCCATCGCGGTCAGCCCGCGGCCGGGTCGAGGCGCGGGGCGCGCGCGGCGGCCCGCGCGCGGTGGCGCTCCACCAGCGCGAGCAGCGGGGACGTCATCACCGTCGTGGTGAGGGCCATGAGCACCATCATCGCGTAGAAGGTCGGCGAGATCGCGCCGACGTCGAGGCCGATCGAGAGGATCACGAGCTCCATCAGCCCGCGCGTGTTCATCAGGACTCCGAGCGAGATCGCCTCGTCCCACGGCAGCCCGCCGAGGCGCGCCGCCGCCGCCGACCCGCCGAGCTTCCCGCCGACGGCGACGAGCATGACGAGGGCGAACACCGCCCACAGCGTGCTCCCCTCGATCAGCCCGACCGACGCGCGCAGCCCGGCGTAGGCGAAGAACACCGGCAGGAGCGACGTCGTGACCAGCGCCTCCAACCGGTCGGCGATCGCCGCGGCGGTCCCGCCGTCGCGCGGCACCACGGCGCCGGCGAGGAAGGCGCCGAACAGCGCGTGCGCCCCGGCCCACTCGGTGGCGAGCGCCATCACGAGGCCGAACAGCACCGTCGTCGCGACCAGCTCGACGCCCACCGCGTCGCGGACGAGGAGCCGGCGGAGCAGCGGGCGCACGGCGACGGCCGCGGCGGCGACCAGGATGGTCAGTCCGAGCGTGCGCGCGGCCGCCAGGGCCGCCCCCTCGCCGGCGCCGGCGCGCGCGACGGCGACCACGCCCGCGAGGATCGTCCAGGCGGAGACGTCGTCGACCGCCGCCGCCGCGAGGGCCAGCGCGCCGAGGCGCGTGCCGGTCAGCCGCCGCTCCTCTAGGATGCGCGCCAGCACCGGGAACGCGGTCACGCTCATCGCCGCGCCGACGAACAGCGCGAAGGCGAGCGGCGTGACCTGCGCGCCGGCGAGCGCGCGCGGGAGGGCCGGCGCCAGCGCGAGCCCGAGCGCGAACGGGACGACGATGCTGGCGTGACTGGTCGCGACGGCGGCGCCGGCGCGCTGGCGGAGGAGCGCGTGGTCGAGGCGCAGCCCGATCGCCAGCAGGAACAGCAGCACGCCGAGCTGCGACACCACGGCGAGCGCCTGGAACGACTCGGCGGGGAAGAGCGCGCCCCAGGTCGCGGGGGCGAGGGCGCCGAACAGCGTGGGGCCCAGCGCGAGCCCGGCGACCATCTCGCCGACCACGCGCGGCTGCCCGACGCGGCGCGCCAGCCACCCCGCCAGTCGGGCGGTGGCCAGGACCACGACGAGCTGCAGGAGGAGGCGCTGGAGGTCGAGCATCGGCAGGCCTCCCAATGTAGCGTCGGGCGGCGGGACGCCCCCGGGCGCGGCGGCCGGGCGGTGACGCGCGCCACCCGGGGGCGCGCTATATTCCGCGGCGTCGGGGCGTTAGCTCAGTTGGGAGAGCACCTGCTTTGCAAGCAGGGGGTCATCGGTTCGAGCCCGATACGCTCCATCGTCCGATCCGGCGCCGCGACCGCGGGCCCGGCACGCCGCCGCGCGTCGCCGGGCCCTTCGCGCGTCCGGGCTCAGGAGGGCCAGCGGAGCCGGATGTGCGCGGCACGGCGCACCAGCCGCTCAAACGTCTCGGCGGGCATCCCCGCGCAGTGCGGGCGCAGGTGGGGCGCGATCTCCTCGGCCAGCCGCGCCACCCGCGGGTCGTCCGCGGGCACGGGGCGGGGGATCGTGTCGACGCGCAGCGCGTCGTCGGCGGGCGGGGTGGCTGGGGCGGACCTCATGGGGACGACGGCGGTGGGGCCGGGCGGCGCGCGGCCGCGTTCGGGGCCGGATCCTACGCGCCCGACGGCCGCGGGGAAGCGGGAGGCGGCGACCGCGACGCGACGACGTGCGCCGCGGCGTGACCGGGCGCACACCCCCGCGCTCCGCGCCGGCGATCCGGGCCACGTAGGGTGTCGCCGCGCTCGCGTGTAGTTCCGGCTGACCACGCACGAAGCCGGCGGACCGACGCGCACGGGCGCGCGACCGGGCCCCGGCCCCACCCGGACCACCACATGAAGACCACCACGCGTTCGGCGTTCGCGCTCGTCCTCGGCCTCGCGGCCGTCGGCGCCTGCTCGGAGGCCACCACCGAGGGGGCGGCGACCGCCCTCGAGATCGAGGCGCTGCGCGCGTCGCTGTCGGCCACCCCGGTCGGCTACGGCGACCTGGCCAGCAGCTACGTCGGCGTCACCGCCTCCGCCGTCCCGACGTCGGGCGCGCTGTGGCTCGCCGGCGGGCGCGAGGCGCGCTTCGACGGCGCCGGCCCCGGCGGCGGGATGATGGGCGGCGGGCTCGCCGAGGACTTCGCGGGCGGCATGTCGTTCGGCCGCGGCCGCGGGCACGAGGGGCCGTTCGGCGGCGTGTTCGCGCGCGGCATCGGCTGCGCCGGCGCGGCGTTCGACGCCGCCAGCGGGCGCGTCGCCTGCCCGGCCGAGACGCGCAACGGGCTGACCATCAACCGATCGGCGCAGTACCTGAGCGCCGCCGGCGCGGTGCAGCAGGCCTTCGACACGCTCACCACCAACAGCGTCAACACGCGCTCCACGGTCGCCGGGACGGTGTCGTACGCGCGCGACTCGAGCAACGCCCGCGACGGGCGCGGGCACGGCCCCGGGCTCGGCGGGCGCGGCCCGGGCGCGCGCCTGCTCGGCGACACGGCGACGATCCTCACCGCGACGACGACGGTGCAGAGCAGCAGCGAGCGCACCGTGGCCGGCCTCGCGCAGGGGAGCACGCAGCGCACCGTGAACGGCGCGTCGCGCGGCGTCGAGAGCACCACCGGCACCTCGAGCCGCGGCGCGTTCACCGCGTCGCGCACCGTCGGCGACACCACGCGCGGCGTCGTCGTCCCCGTGCGCGCGGCGAGCGACACCGCCCGCACCTACCCGACGGCGGGCACCGTGGTGCGCGCGATGACGGCCACGCTCACCTTCGCCGGCCAGGCGGCGACGACGGTCGCGCGGCGCGAGGTCGTGACGTACGACGGCACCGCGACGGCCAAGGTGGTCATCACCGAGAACGGCACCACGCGCAACTGCACGCGCGCGCTGCCGCGCGGCCGGCTCGTCTGCTCCTGAGTCGGGGGCGGCAAGGCGGGCGGCGCGCCTAGAGCGCGTCGCCCCCCGGCAGCCACGGGGCGAGGTGCTCGCGCATCGTGCGCAGCGCCCGCCCCATCTGCGCCTCCACGGCCTTCACGGAGACGCCCAGCGTCTGCGCGATGTCCGAGTAGCGGAGGCCGTGGGTGCGACTGAGCTCGAACACCTCGCGGCAGCGCGGCGTCAGCGCGTCGAGCGCGCCGCGCACCGCGGCGTCCATCTCCTGCGACACCACCTCGGCGGGGGCGGTCGCCTCGCGGCTCTCGGGCGTCGCCGCGCGCTCGGCGCCGCGCCGCGCCACCTGGCGGTGCCGCAGGTGGTTCAGCGCCCGGTTGCGCACCGAGCGGAAGAGATAGGCCTGCGGCGTGCCGTCGGCCGCGAGCCCCGTGCGGCGGCGCCACAGCTCGAGCATGACGTCCTGGACCAGCTCCTCGGCCACGGCGCGGTCGCGCACGACGGCGTCGGCGGCGCGCACGAGGGGCGCGTACCACTGCCGGAACACCGCGTCGAACGCCTCGCGCGCGCCCTCCTCGTCCCCGCCCAGTCGGGCCAGCAGCTCGCGGTCGTCCACGGGAAGGGGGCGCGGGTCGGGGGCGGCGGGCGGGCCGCGGGAGCGCAATGTATACTCCGCCTCGCGCCCGCCCCGGAAGCTCCGCGCGACGCGGCCTAGGGTCGCGGCCGCATCCCGTGTTCTCCCCAGCATGAGCGACACGCCCCTCCCCTCCGACGCGCGGGACGCCGACGCGCCTCCCGACTGGGAGGCGCTCGCGCGGTACCTGGCCGGCGAGAGCGCGCCCGACGAGGCGCGGGAGGTCGCGGCGTGGCTGGCGGCGCACCCCGACGACGCCGCGATGCTGCGCGCGCTCGACGTCACCGCGAGCGACGCCGGCGCGCGCGCGGCGGACGCCCCGCCGATCGACGTCGAGGGGGCGCTGCGCCGCGTGCAGGCGCGCCGCGACGCGGCGACCGCCGCCGAGGTGGTCCCGCTCCGTCCGGGAGCGACGCACCGGTCCACGGCCGGCGGGCGCGGGCGTCGGTGGGGGCTGGCCGGGGTGGCCGCGGCCGCCGTCCTGGCGCTTGCGGTCGGTCTCGGCCGGCGGGAGGCGCCCGCGCAGGCCGCCGCGCGCGTCCGCGCCACCGCGGTCGGGCAGCGCGACTCGCTGCAGCTCGCCGACGGCTCGCGCGTCCCGCTCGCGCCGGGCAGCCGCGTCGAGGTCGCGCCCGGCTACGGCGACGGCGCGCGCGAGGTGACGCTGCGGGGGGAGGCGTGGTTCGCGGTCACGCACGACGAGGCGCGGCCGTTCCGCGTGCGCGTCGCGGGCGCGGTCGTCGAGGACCTCGGCACCGAGTTCGCCGTCCGCACCGACGGCGCGGCGGCGCGCGTCGCGGTCGCGGTGTTCGAGGGGGCGGTGTCGCTCGCCGCCGACGGTGCGGACGCCGGCCAGCCTCCCGTCGTGCTGCGCGCGGGGGACCGCGGCGCCGTGGACTCGGCGGGGCGCGTGACTCCCGAGCGCGGCGCCGCGGTCGCCGACGACGCGGGGTGGACGCGCGGCCGGCTCGTCTACCGGGGGACGCCGCTGGCGGTGGTGCAGGCCGACCTGCGGCGGTGGTACGGCGTCGAGCTGCGCCTCGCCGCCTCGGCGCTCGCCGGGCAGCGCCTGACCGCGACGTTCGAGGGCGACCCGGTGGGCCGCGTCCTCGACGTGCTCGCGCTCGCCGTCGGGGGCGAGATCACGCGCGACGGCGCCGTCGCCACGCTGCGGCGCGCGCGCGCGCCGCGGTGACCGCGCGG
>NZ_JARGEK010000270.1 GCF_029211165.1 Roseisolibacter sp. H3M3-2 | reverse complement strand
GGGGCCGGCGCCGGGACCGCCGGCGCGTCCGAGTCGGGCGTCGCGCGCGGCGCCCGGGCCGTCGGCTCGGCGGACGGCGGGGGGATGATGTCGGGCGGGAGCGCCGCCGCCGTCTCGGCGGCCGGCGCCCCGTTGTCGGCGGCCGTCGCCGACTCGGGCACCCCCTCCCCCTCGACGCGCAGCGGCACGACGCCGAACGCCACCACGTCTCCCGCGCGCAGGCGGGCCCGCTCGACGCGCACCCCGTTGCGGAAGGTCCCGTTGCGCGAGCCGAGGTCCATCACGACGAGGTGGTCGTCCACCGCGTGCACCTCGGCGTGCCGACGCGAGACGGTGGGGTCGGCGAGCACCAGCGCGCACTCGGCGGACCGCCCGACCACGATGCTCCCGCCGGCCGGGAGGCCGGCCAGGCGGGTGCCCTGCGCGTCGACGAGGTGGAAGGACGACATGGTCCGAATCTAATGGCGGCCGGGAGGCGCGCTCAGCCGGGAGGGCGGCGCGCCGCGCGCACCCGGCCGATGGCGGTGAGCATCGCCCGCGCCTTGTTCTCGGTCTCGTCCCACTCCGTCGCGGGATCCGAGTCGTAGACGATCCCGGCCCCCGCCTGGACACTCGCCTCCCCGCCGGCGATCACGCAGGTGCGGATCGTGATCGCGAGGTCCATCCGCCGGTCGCCCGCCGCGATGTAGCCGACCGCGCCCGCGTACGGCCCGCGGCGCTCGGGCTCCAGCTCGTCGATGATCTCCATCGCCCGCACCTTGGGCGCGCCGCTCATGGTGCCGGCCGGGAAGACGGCCCGGAACACGTCGAGCGCCGACCGGTCCCCCTCCAGCGTCCCCTCGACCTGGCTGACGATGTGGAGCACGTGCGAGTAGCGCTCGACGTGCATCAGGCTCGTCACCTCGACCGACCCGAAGCGCGCCACGCGCCCGACGTCGTTGCGCCCGAGGTCGACGAGCATGACGTGCTCGGCGCGCTCCTTCTCGTCGGCGAGGAGGTCGGCCTCCATCGCGTCGTCCTCGGCGGGCGTCGCGCCGCGCGGGCGCGTGCCGGCGATCGGGCGCACGGTCACCCGCTCGTCGGCCACGCGCACCAGCAGCTCGGGCGAGCAGCCGACCAGCTCCGTCCCGTCGAGCACGAGGTGGTACATGTACGGCGACGGGTTGATCGCCCGCAGCGCGCGGTACAGCGCCATCGAGTCGAAGTCGTGCGGCACGCGGATGCGGCGCGCCAGCAGCGCCTGGAAGCAGTCGCCGGCGCGCACGTACTCCTTGATGCGCTCGACGTCGGCCATGAACCGCTCGCGCGGGTACGCGATCTCGCCCACCGCCGGCGGCGCCGACGGGTCGAGGTCGAGCGCGGGGAGCGGCTGCGGCGCGCGCAGCCGCGCGACGGTCGCGTCGACGTCGCGCACCGCCGCGTCGTAGGCCGCGCGGAGCGACGCCTCGTCGGCGGCCGTCGCGGCGTCGACCGGCACGCCGACCACGACGCGCGCCTGCGCCCGCAGGTTGTCGATCACGACCAGCGCGCGCGTGAACACGAACAGCGCGTCGGGCGCCCGCACGCCGCGCGGCGGCGCGTGCGGCAGGCGCTCGATGTGGCGCACCACGTCGTACGCGAAGAAGCCGACCGCGCCGCTCCAGAACGGCCCCAGCGCCGCCACCTCGGCGGGGCGGTACGCGGCCACCAGCGCCTGCAGGTCGGCGATCGGGTCGGCCGGCGTGCGCCGCGCGTGCCACCCCGCGTCGGGCGTCCAGTCCTCGACCGCCCCGTCGGCCAGCCGCCACGCCGCGCGCGGCTCGGTCCCGAGGAAGGTGTAGCGGCTCCACGTCTCGCCCCCCGCCGGCGCGCTCTCCAGCAGGAAGGCGAACGGGCCGCGGCGCAGCTTGGCGAACGCCGACACGGGCGTGTCCGTGTCGAGCAGGCAGTCGCGCCACACCGGCACGAGCGTGCCGGGCGCGGCGAGCGCGCGGAAGTCGTCGAAGGCGGACACGGGCGGGGCTGGGGGTGGGGCGCTTCCGGTCGGGGGGCGCGGCGGCGAGACTGCGGCATGACGCGACCGTCCCTCGCGCGCGCCGCGCTCGTGGTCCTGCCCGCCGTCCTGCTCGCCGCGCCGGCGCGCGGGCAGAGCCCCGCCGCCCCGGCCACGCCGCCTGCGGCGGCCACGTCGGGGTGGAACGACTCGACCTCGCTGGCCCTCGTGCGGCGCACCGCGGAGCGGCGGCGCGCCCAGCTGGCCGACACCGCGCTGCGCGACTACCGCGCGACGGCCCGCGGCACGCTCACCTTCCTGGGGCAGCTCGGCGACGTCTTCGCGACCCCGCCGCGGGTCATCCAGGCGACGCAGGTCGCGACGGAAGTCTACTGGCGGGCGCCGAACCTGAGCAAGCAGCGCGTGATCGGGACGCGCGACACCACCGTCCTCCCCACCGACAACTCCTTCTACCGCGACCGCTTCGGGATCGTCCAGAACAACTTCCCGAACGTCATCCGCGTCGGCGACGGGCGCGACGTCGCCGACGTCCCGCACCCCCTCGGCCCCGACGGCGAGGCGCGCTACGAGTTCGCGGTGCGCGACTCGCTCGCCATCCGCCTCGGCGACCGCACGGTGCGCGTGCTGGAGGTGCAGGTGCGCCCGCGCGACCCGGCGCGCCCCGGCATCGTCGGCTCGCTGTTCGTGGACCGCGCCGAGGCGCAGGTGGTCCGCATGGCGTTCACCTTCACGAGCGCGTCGTACCTCGACAAACGGAACGAGGACGTCTCGATCGTGCTGGAGAACGCGCTGGTGCAGGGGCGCTTCTGGCTCCCGCGCCGCCAGGAGGTCGAGGTGCGGCGCGCCGGCACGTACATGGACTTCCCCGCGCGCGGGATCATCCGCGGCCGCTGGGACATCGGCGACTACCGCGTCAACACCGAGCTGCCGCCGGCGACGTTCGCGGGGCCGGAGCTGGAGTTCGCGTCCCCCGCGCAGCGCCGCGCCTACGCGTTCGAGGGGTCGGTGCTCGACGCGATCCCCCCCGACGTCACGATGGTCACCGACGAGGACGTGGCGCGCGTCCAGGCGCAGGCGCGCG
The DNA here is from genome assembly GCF_029211165.1 of Roseisolibacter sp. H3M3-2. Taxonomy (GTDB): domain Bacteria; phylum Gemmatimonadota; class Gemmatimonadetes; order Gemmatimonadales; family Gemmatimonadaceae; genus Roseisolibacter. Next base: position 3,868 of record NZ_JARGEK010000270.1, on the reverse strand, counting down.
CCCTCGTGCAGGCGCAGGTGCTGCAGCGGGCCCGCGGGAGCGCGCTGTCGGCGCGCGCGGTCTCCGACTTCGTGCGCGCCAACCGCGTCGAGGGCGTCGCCCTCGGCGCCGGCTACCTGCTGCGCCTCGGCGGCGGCGTCGCGCTGCGCGCCCGCGCGCGCTACGGCTTCGCCGACGAGGCGGTGAAGGGCGGGCTCGCGCTCGAGCGCCGCTGGGGGAGCGGCGCCGCGCTGCGTCTCGAGGGGTACCGCGCCTATCGCGAGGCCGGGGACGAGCCCGAAGTGTCGCTCGCGCGGAACTCGCTCGCGTCGCAGGAGTTCGGCAGCGACTGGACCGACCCGTTCGACGTCGCCGGCCTGGCGCTGGGCGCCGAGCTGGCGCCGTGGCGCGGCATCCGCCCGTCGATCGCGGTCGCCTACGAGACGCAGGACGCGCTGTCGGTCGAGGCGCGCCCGGTGACCGGCCGGTTCGAGCCGACGTTGCCGGCCCTCACCCTCTCGGGGCCGCGCGTGGTGCTGGCCGCCGAGCGGGCGATGGGGGCGGGGCCGTTCGGCACCGCGCTGCAGTGGCGCGCCGAGGCGCGCGGCGGGACGTGGTCGCTGGGGCGGCACCAGGGGATCGGGTGCGACGACGGCGCGGTGTGCGGCGGCTTCGCGCGCGCGGCGGCCGGCGTCGAGGTCCAGCGCCCGCTCTCGTCCGACGGCACGCGCCGCCTGGTGCTGCGGACGACGCTCGCCGGCGTGGCCGGCTCGTCGACCGACGGCGGCGGCGTCCCGGCGCAGGAGCTGGTGCTGCTCGGCGGCCCGGTGACCGGCCCGGGCTACGACTTCCACCAGTTCGCCGGGCGCTTCGGCGCCAGCCAGCGCGTGGAGTGGCGCGTGCCGGTCCCGTTCCCGCCGATCTCGCTCGGGCGCTACGGCCGCTCGCCGGCCCGCGCGACGCTCGCGCCGTACGCGCACACCGTCTACGTCGCGCGCCCCTCCGACGTGCGCCCGGGGCGCGGCGGGTGGTCGCCGGCGCTCGGCGCGGGCGCCCACGTCTTCTTCGACCTGCTGCGGTTCGACGTCGCGCGCGGGCTGCGCGACGGGCGGTGGACCTTCTCCGTGGACGTGACGCGCGACTTCTGGCGCGTGCTCTAGGGCCGGCGCGTAGCTTTGGGGAAGTCGCGACCCTCCCTCCGCCCGTCCGCATGCGCCTCGTCCGTCCCCTCCTCGCCCTCCTCGTGTGCGTCGCCGGCCTCGCGCCGGCGGCGGCCGCGCAGAGCTTCCGCCTCTCGTTCCCGGCGGCGACGCACGCCGGCCCGGTGACCGGGCGCGCGTTCCTGTTCGTGGCGCGCCGAGGGGAGCCGGAGCCGCGGCTGCAGGCCGGCTCCCGCCGCGGCAGCGAGCCGTTCTTCGGCGTCGACGTCGAGGGGCTGGCGCCGGGGCGCGCGGTCGAGATCGACGCCGCGACGCCGGGCTTCCCGCTCGCCACGCTGAAGCAGCTGCCGGCGGGCGAGTACTACGTGCAGGGGATGATCCTTCCCTACACGCAGTTCCGGCGCTCCGACGGGCACACGGTCTGGGCGCACATGGACGCCGGCGAGGGACAGCGCTTCAACGCCGCCCCCGGATCGCTGGTGAGCGCGGTGCAGCGGGTCCGCATCGACCCGGCGGCGCCGGCGGTCGTGTCGCTCGCGCTCGACCGCACCATCCCGCCGGTCGCGCCGATCGCGGACACCGAGTGGGTGAAGCGCTTCACGATCACCTCGAAGCTCGCCAGCGCGTTCTGGAACCACCCGATGCCGCTCGGCGCCGTCGTCCTGCTGCCGAAGGGCTACGCCGAGAACCCGGCGCGCCGCTATCCGGTGGTCTACACGATCGGCCACTACGGGCGCGGCGCGCCGTTCGGCTTCACCTTCGAGGGGTGCGACCGCCCCGAGTCGGCGGAGGCGCGCGCCGCGCGGCTGGCGCGGACCGCCCGCGAGCCGGGGTGCGAGTTCCAGCGGGCGTGGACGTCGGGGCAGGTGCCCGAGGTGATCGCCGTCTTCCTGCAGCACACGACGCCCTTCTACGACGACTCGTACGCGCTCAACTCGGCGAACAACGGGCCGTACGGCGACGCCATCACGCGCGAGCTGATCCCCGAGGTCGACCGCCGCTTCCGCACGATCGGGTCGGCGTCGGCGCGCGTGATCACGGGCGGCTCCACGGGCGGGTGGGACGCGCTGGCGCTGCAGATCCACTACCCGGACGTCTTCGGCGGCGCCTGGTCGCTGTACCCCGACCAGCTCGACTTCCGCAACTACCAGTTCGGCGACGTCTACGCCGACAGCAACGCCTTCGTGCGCGCCGACGGCTCGTGGCTGCCGCGCGAGGTGCCGTCGAGCCGGACCCCTGAGGGGCTCACCGAGCTGACGGTGCGCGAGGAGAACCAGGCGGAGGCGGTGATCGCCAGCCGCGGCCGCTCGGGCGGGCAGTGGGACGGGTGGCAGGCCGCGTGGGCGCCGGTCGGCGCCGACGGCTACCCGAAGCCGCTCTGGGACAAGCGCACCGGGGCCATCGACCGCTCGGTCGCCGAGTCGATGCGCGCGCGCGGCTACGACCTGCGCGAGTACCTGGAGCGCAACTGGGGCACGGTCGGCCCGAAGCTCGTCGGCAAGCTGCACGTGGCGGTCGGCGACATGGACAACTACTTCCTCAACCTCGGCGTCTACCGCTTCGAGCAGTTCCTGGAGAGCACGAAGGAGCCGGGGAAGGGGCCGTACTACGCGGGCACGGTGGAGTACGGGCGCCCGCTCAAGCCGCACGGCTGGCAGCCGTGGACGAACCAGGAGCTGCTGCGGCGGATGGCCGAGCACATGCGGCGGAACGCGACGCAGCCGTAGCGGTCGCGGCGCGGCGCGCGTCGCGCCGCACCGCCGCGCGTCGTCGGGGCACGGGGCGCGGTGCCGGCCGCGCGCATCGTGCGGCGTGTCCACGACGATCCCTCCCGCGGCGGCGCCCGACGTGGTGCGCCTGGTCGAGCGCCTGGTCGGCGACGCGCTCGCGGCGCGCGCCAGCGACGTGCACGTCGAGACGGGGGAGGAGGCGGTGCGCGTGCGGCACCGCGTGGACGGGGTGCTGCGGGCGGTCGAGACGCTGCCCCGCGACGTCGGGCTCCCGCTCGTGTCTCGCCTCAAGATCCTGGCAGGGCTCGACATCGCCGACCGGCTGCGCCCGCAGGACGGGCGCGCGCGGGTGCGCGCCGGCGGCCGGCAGGTCGACGTGCGGCTGTCGACGCTCCCCGCCGCGCGCGGCGAGAACGTCGTGCTGCGGCTGCAGGCGCCCGAGGCGGGGCCGGGGACGCTCGAGGGGCTGGGGCTCTCCGCGCCCGACGCGGCGCGCGTGGCCGCGCTGCTCGACGCGCGCGAGGGGCTGGTGCTGGTCACCGGCCCGACGGGCTCCGGCAAGACGACCACGCTCTACGCCGCGCTGGCGCGCATCCTGGCGCGCGGCGGCGTGAACGTCGTCACCGTCGAGGACCCGGTCGAGCGCCGGCTGCCGGGCGTCGTGCAGGTCCAGGTGAACGAGCGCACCGGGCTCACGTTCGCCACCGCGCTGCGGGCGATCCTGCGGCAGGACCCGGACGTCGTGCTGGTCGGCGAGGTGCGCGACCGCGAGACGGCGGCCATCGCCGCGCAGGCCGCGCTGACGGGGCACCTCGTGCTGGCCACGCTGCACACCATCGACGCCGCGAGCGCGGTCACCCGGCTGGCCGACGTGGGCGTCGAGCCGGCGACGGTCGCCGGGGCGGCCAGCCTGCTGGTCGCGCAGGGGCTGCTGCGGCTGATCGGCCCCCGGTGCCGCCGCGAGCGCGCCCCGGGGTGGCGCGACCGTCGCCTCGCCGG
>NZ_JARGEK010000027.1 GCF_029211165.1 Roseisolibacter sp. H3M3-2 | reverse complement strand
CGCGGGCGCGCTCCAGCAGCGCCGCGTGCGACGTGCGCACCACGCGCCAGCCGGCCGGCACGCGCCCGCGGGCGGCGACCGCCTGCCGGGTGACCCCGGCGCGCGTGGCGAGCGTGCGGACCGCCTGGACGGCGAACCCCGTGCTGGTGCCGGGCGCGCCGATCGGCGGCTCGAAGCCGACGCCGTCGCCGACGGCCAGCGGCTCGCGCACCTCGACCAGCAGGTCGTTCCCCTCGCGGCCCACCACCACACCCAGCTCGACGCCGGCGTTGTCGGGGTGCGTGCGCGTGATGTACTCGCGCCCCTGCCGCCCGCCGTACATGCCGCCCGTGAAGCCGCGGCTGAAGATCTGGACGAGCGGCTGCGCCTCCTCGACGGTCGGGGCGGCGAAGGCGCCGCGCCCCACCTGGTCGAGCCACTCGCGGTAGCCGCGGGTGACCGTGGCGACGTACTCGGGCTTCTTCTTGCGCCCCTCGATCTTGAGGCAGCCGACGCCCAGCTCGGCGAGCGCCGGCAGGTGGTCGTGCGCCGCCAGGTCCTTGGTCGAGATCAGGTAGCCGCGGTCGAGCTCCTGCCCCTGGAGCACGTCGGTCAGGACATAGTCCTTGCGGCAGCTCTGGGCGCAGGAGCCGCGGTTCGCCGAGCGCTCCGAGATCATCCCGGACATGAAGCACTGCCCGGAGTACGAGATGCAGAGCGCCCCGTGGACGAAGGTCTCCAGCCCGAGGTCGGGGAGCGCCTCACGGATCGCCCGGACGTCCTCCAGCGTGTTCTCGCGCGACAGCACGACGCGCTCGACGCCCAGCTCCTGCATGACGCGGGCGCCGGCGACGTCGTGGATCGTCATCTGGGTCGACCCGTGGACCTCGAAGCCCGGATAGACCTGCTGGATCAGGCGGACGATCCCGAGGTCCTGCACGATGGCCGCGTCGATCCCGCGGTCGATGCACTCGCCGAGGTAGCTCAGCGCGTCGGCGAGCTCGGCGGGCTTGATGAGGACGTTGAAGGTCAGGTAGACCCGCGCCTTCCGGGGGTGCGCGATGGCGCAGGCCTGCTCCAGCTCGTCCATCGTCAGCTGGGCCCCCTCGTCGCGCGCGTTGAAGCGCGACGCCCCGAGGTAGACGGCGTCGGCGCCGTTGGCGACGGCGGCCCGGACGGCGTCGAGGGTGCCGGCCGGGGCGAGGAGCTCGGGGATGCGACGGGTGCTCATAAGCGACGGAATCTAAACGACTTGGGTGCGTTCTGACACCCTCCGCGCGCCCTCCGCCCGCCTTGCCGCCGCCGCGCCCGCCGGCGAGCTTGCGGGATGATGCGAGCTCATCCGTCAGACCGGCATCGCGCCGTCGGGCGCGGTCGTCCGCGCCCGCTCCTGGCGCTCGGCGTCGCGCTGCTCGCCGGCGGCGGCGGCGACGGCGCGGCCCCCAGCGGGCCGCCGGCGGGCGGCGCGCCCGTGACGGTGGCGGTGGTGCCGGGGACGCTGACGGTGGTCCAGGGGCGATCCGGCGCGCTCGCGGCCGACGTCCGCGACGCGCGCGGCATCGCGCTCGGCGGCTCCGGCGTGCGGTGGAGCAGCAGCGACGCGCAGGTCGCGACCGTGGACGACGGCGGCGTGGTCCGCGCGCTGCGCCCCGGCGCGATCGTCGTCCGCGCCGAGATCGGCGGCGCGAGCGACTCAGCGCGCGTGACCGTCGAGCGCGCGCCGCTCACGAGCCTGACGATCGCCGCCGCCGGTGATCGGATCGTCGTCGGCGAGCGGCTGCCGATGCGCGCCGTCGCGCTCGACGACCGCGGCGAGAGCGCGGACGACCGCGCCCTGCGCTGGTCGACCACCGACGCCTCGCGCGCCCGCGTCGGCGCCGACGGCGTGGTCGAGGCGCTCGCGCCGGGCGCCGTGGCCGTCGTCGCCGAGGTGGACGATCGGCGCGCCGAGCTGCCGCTGACCGTCGTGCCCGTCCCCGTCGCACGTGTCGCCGTCACGCCGGCGGCGGCGGCGCTGACGGTCGGCGACTCCCTGTCGCTGGCGCACGTCGCGACCGGCGCGCGCGGGGACACGCTCCGCGGGCGGAGCGTCGCGTGGCAGTCGTCGGACCCGCGCATCGTCGCCGTCTCCGCCGACGGCCGCGCCGTGGCGCTGGCCGCGGGCGCGGCCACGGTAACCGCGACCGTGGAGGGGATCGCCGGAAGCGCGGCGATCGCCGTCACCCCGCCGCCGGTCGCCGCCGTGTCGCTGGTGGCGCCGGCGACGCTGCTCGTCGGGCAGACCACGCCGCTCACCGCGGTCGTGCGCGACGCTCGCGGCGCGGTGCTCGCCGGGCGCGCCGTGGCCTGGGCGTCGGCGTCGCCCGGCGTCCTCGCCGTGACGGCGGGCGGCGCCGCGAACGCGCTGGCGGAGGGGGCCGCGGTCGTGAGCGCCGTGGTCGAGGGCGTGCGCGCGTCGGCGTCGATCACCGTCCTGCCGCGCGGGCTGCGCGCCCTCGCGGACCGCCCCGACGACTTTCTCGGGCCGCAGGTCCACGTGCTCTACCTGGTGCCGGCCGACGGCGTGGATCTGGGGCTCGACTCGGTGCCGACGCTCGCCACCAGCCTGGCGTCCGCGCAGAACTGGCTCGCCGCCCGCACCGAGGGGCGCCGCCTCCGGCTCGACACGTACGAGGGGCGGCTCGACGTGTCGTTCGTGCGCCTGCGGCGGACCGGCGCGCAGCTGCGCGCGTTCAGCCTCGGCATGCACGACTCGGTCGCGGCGGAGGTCCGGGCGCGCGGCTTCGACCGCGCGGACCGGATCTACCTGGCCTACTACGAGGGGACGCACGTCTACGCGTGCGGCCTGTCCCACTGGCCGCCGCTGGTGCCCGGCCGGCTGTCGACGCTCTTCCTGGAGGGCGTGCACGACACGCCGCAGCGCTGCGGCGACCGCCGGTTCGCGACCGCCGCCGGCGCGCCGGCCGGCTACCTGGAGTTTGCCGCGCTGCACGAGATCCTGCACGCGCTCGGCATCGTCGGCGAGCGTGCGCCGGACTACGCCGCGTGGGCGCACGTCGGCAACGACCCGCGCGACCTCATGTACACCGGCCCCCTGCCGTGGACGCCGGCGGTGGTCGACGCGGCGCGCCGCAACTACTTCAACCCGGCCGGACTGCCGGCGGGGCAGCCGAACCTCGCGACGAGTCCCTACGTCACGCGGCCGGCCGCGTCACCCCTCGCGCCGCTTCCCGAACGCGCGCAGGAAGAGCGCGAGTATCAGCAGCCCGATGCCCACGTACCGCGGCCAGTCCTGCTCGAGCCACAGCGACCCCCCGAGGAAGAGGATCGCCATGACCAGCAGGGCGAGCTTGGCGACGGTCAGCCGGTCCACGTCGGGAGCCCGAGGCGCGCGGCCTCGTCGGCCGGCACGTCGACGACCATCCGCAGCAGGGCGGTCGAGTAGACCTTCCCCTGCGCGTCGGTCTTGAGCGACAGCGTCCCGCCGCCGCCGAGCGCGCCGTGCAGCAGGAAGTTGAGCGCCGTGAGGTTCGGGAGCTCGAAGCGGACCACGTCGCCGGTGATGACGCCCCTGAAGTGCGCCGCGACCGCGTCGCGCGTCACGTGCCGCGCCAGGAACTCGTACCACCGCGACTCGAGGGCGATGATCCCGACGTTCGCGGTGTCCCCCTTGTCGCCGCTGCGCGCGTGCGCGACGTCCAGCAGCCGGACCTTCACGCTCGCGCTCACGACAGCACCTCCACCTGGGTGTGCACGACGGTCTTGTCGACGAGGGCCGGCCAGTAGGCGACGATCTCCTCGACCTTCGGGCGCCCGCCGGCGAAGCCGGTCACGCTCGGCGGCCCGTTCAGCACCAGCGGCGCGATCTCGCGCGTGAACCGCTCGACGCTCGCCCGGTCGGTGCCGCGCACGCCGACGCGCAGCTGCACCTCGGGGATGTCGCCCGACGGCGCGCCGGCCAGCGGCCCGTGCGTCGAGTTGACGCCGACGAACTCGGTGAGGAACTCGTCGAACCTGAGCCCCAGCCGGTCGCAGCGCTCGCGCAGCACGCGGTCGGCGACCTGCGCCTTGTCCATCGCCTCGGGCCACGAGTACACGAGCGTGCCCACGGCCTTCCACCCGAAGCGGTAGGCGATCGACACCTTGAGCTTGTCGGTCGCCGGCTTGCCGGTGATCCCGTGCACGCGCACGCGGTTCGCCCCGACCTCCTCCAGGCGGATCGACGTGAAGTCGGCCACCACGTCCGGGGTGATGTACGCGTTCGGGTCGCCCATCTCGTACACCAACTGCTCGGCGACCGAGTGGAACGAGACGCGCCCGCCCGTGTTGTCGTGCTTCGTGATCACGAAGGTGCCGTCCGCGCGCGCCTCGGCGATCGGGTAGCCGACGTTGGCGAGGTCGGGGATGCTGCGCCAGTCGTGCAGGCAGTTGCCCCCCGAGCACTGCGCGCCGCACTCGAGGATGTGCCCCGCGATGATGCCGGCGGCGAGGCGGTCCCAGTCCTCGGCGCCCCACCCGAACTCGTGGCGCAGCGGCGCCATCGTCAGCGCCGTGTCGGTCGAGCGCCCGGTCACCACGACGTTCGCGCCGCGCGCCAGCGCCTCGACGATCGGCGTCGAGCCGATGTAGGCGTTGGCCGACAGCACGCGGTCGCGGATGACCGACAGCGGCTCGCCGGTGTCCATGTTGCGCAGCTCGTGGCCGCCGTCGAGCAGCTCGTCGATGCGCGGGAGCAGGTCGTCGCCGGTGACGACGCCGACCTTCACCTTGCCGGCGGCGCCCTTCTTCGCCGCCACGTCGAGCACCGCGCGCGCGCACGCCTGCGGGTTCACGCCGCCCGCGTTGGCGATGACGCGCACGCCGCGGTCGGTGATCGCCGGCAGCACGCTCTCGATCGCCCCCAGGAAGTCGCGCGCGTAGCCCATGGCCGGGTCGCGCTCCTTCTGCTTCTGGAGGATCGACATCGTGACCTCGGCCAGGTAGTCGAGCATGAGGTAGTCGACCTGGCCGCCCTCCACCTGCTGCCGCGGGGCGTCGAGCGAGTCGCCCCAGAAGCCCTGCCCGCTCGCCACGCGGACGACGCGGTCGTTCGTGTTCGGTGAGGTCACGATGTCGGATTCAGAGGACGAAGGCCCCGAGGTGGGGGCCGGGGTTCTGCAGCGCCGCGCGGAGCGCCGCGGTCAGCACCGCGCGCGTCTCCTCGGGGTGGATGATCGCGTCGACGAAGCCGCGGGCGGCCGCGTAGCGCGCGTCGAGCTGGTGCTCGTAGTCGGCGCGCATCTCCTCGATCGACGCCTGCACGTCGGCCGGGACGGGCTGCCCCGCCTTGCGCGCCTTCTCGATCGACGGGCCGTGCACCGCCTGCACCGCGCTCTCCCCCTCCATCACCCCCATGCGCCCGGTGGGCCACGAGAAGATGAAGTCCGGGTCGAAGCCCTGGCCGGCCATCGCGTAGTAGCCGGCGCCCGAGGCGTGGTTCACGGTCAGCACGATCTTCGGCACGCGCGCGGTCGCCATCGCCTCGACGAAGCGCGCGCCCGAGCGGATGATCCCCTCGTGCTCCGCCTCGCCGCCGACCATGAAGCCCGACACGTCCTGCACGAACAGCAGCGGGATCCCCTGCCGGTCGCACCGGTCGATGAAGAACGCGACCTTCTCCGCGCTCTCGGCGTACAGGATGCCGCCGAAGCGGGGCTTCTCGCCCGGCCGCCCCTTGATCAGCCCGCGCTGGTTGGCGATGACGCCGACCGGGATCCCGGCGATGCGCGCGTCGCCGCAGATGATCTCCTTGGCGAGGTTCGCCTGGAACTCGTCGAGCTCCCCGCCGTCGACCACCGCGCGCAGCACGTGGTGCATGTCGTACGACATCCGGTGGTCGGCCGGGAGCACGTCGTACAGCGTGTCCTCGGGCTCCGCCGGGTCGCGCGCCTCGCGCGTCGCCACCGCGCGCTGCGGCGGCAGCCGGTCGATCAGCTCGCGCAGCTTGGCCAGCGTCGCCGGGTCGTCGTCGGCCGTGTAGTGCGCGACGCCCGAGATCTCGGTGTGCGTGACCGCGCCGCCGAGCGTCTCGTTGTCGATCGACTGGCCGGTGGCGCCCTTCACCAGGTTGGCGCCGCCGAGCCCCATGAACGACGTCCCCTTGGTCATCACGATGACGTCGGAGAGCGCCGGCAGGTACGCGCCGCCGGCCACGCACGGCCCCATCACGGCGGCCAGCTGCGGCAGCCGCAGGTGGCGGCGCATGATCGAGTTGTACTGGAAGATGCGCGCGGCGCCGTACTGCCCTGGGAACACCCCGCCCTGGTACGGCAGGTTCACCCCCGCCGAGTCGACGAGGTACACGATCGGGATGCGGCAGCGCATCGCGATCTCCTGCGCGCGCAGGATCTTCGGGATCGTCTCGGGCCACCACGAGCCGGCCTTCACCGTCGCGTCGTTGGCCACGATGACGACCTCGCGCCCGTGCACGACGCCGAGCCCCGTCACGACGCCGGCGGCCGGCGCCTGGCCGTCGTAGCGGTCGTGGGCCACCAGCAGGCCGATCTCGACGAACGGCGTGCCGGGGTCGCACAGCCCCGCGACGCGCTCGCGGGCCGTGAGCTTCCCCTGCTTGTGCTGCCGCTCGACCTTGTCCGCCCCGCCCCCTTCCCGCAGCCGCGCCTCGAGCTCGCGCACCTCGGCGCCGAGCTGGCGCAGCCGCGACGTCTGTTGCCGGACCGCGGTCGTCACGCCTGGTGGCTCTCCTGGCGCTGCCGCTCGGCGAACCAGTGCTTGATGAAGTCGATCAGGTCGGACGTCGGGGTGCCCGGGCCGAACAGCTGCCCCACGCCCTGCGCCCGCAGCGCCTCCATGTCCTCCTTCGGGATGATGCCGCCGCCGGTGAGGAGGATGTCGTCGCGCCCCTGCTCGCGCAGCAGCTGCAGCACGCGCGGGAAGAGCGTCATGTGGGCGCCGCTGAGGATCGACAGCCCGACCACGTCGACGTCCTCCTGGACGGCCGCGGTGGCGATCATCTCGGGCGTCTGGTGGAGGCCGGTGTAGACGACCTCCATGCCGGCGTCGCGCAGCGCGGCCGCCACCACCTTGGCGCCGCGATCGTGCCCGTCGAGCCCCGGCTTGGCGACGAGCACGCGAATGGGACGGTCCATGGGTCTCGGAGAAATGAAGACGGGGAGCGGGGAGCGTTCTCCCGGCTCCCCACGCGCCGTACGGCAGACTGGAAAGCTAGCGCACGCTACCCTTTACGCGCCACGAGCAGCATTTCGCTGGATCGGCGCGTCATCGGGCGGTCGTGCCACCCGTCGAAGGCCTGCTCGACCACCAGCCCGGCGTCCGCGCACAGCTCCGCCAGCCGGCTCGCCGTGTAGAGGCGGATGCGGTGCTCGCGCTCCCCGCGGGCCTTCCGCCCCTCCCAGGTCGTGAGGACGGTCAGCACCCCCGAGAGCGGGTCGAAGGAGCGCTCGTGGCCGATCATCGTGCCGTCCTCGCTCACCCACCAGTCGCGCGCGAGGAAGCGCGCCATGACGCCGTCGCGGCTCCCCCCGTGCCAGACCAGCACCCCGTCGTCGGCCAGGACGCGGGCGAACTCGCGGATCACCCGCGCGTCGTCGGCCGGGTCGAGGAAGAAGCCGAAGCTGGTGAACAGGTTGACGACCGCGGCGAACCGTCCCGTCCACCGCGCCGGCAGCTTCCGCATGTCGCCGCGCGTGTAGCGGAGCGTCTTCGAGGTGCCGCGCTTCCCGGCCAGCGCCAGCAGCTCGGCCGAGTAGTCGAGCCCGTCGACGTCGAACCCCGCCTCGGCCAGCAGGTGCGCGTGCCGCCCCTGCCCGCACGGACAGTCGAGGACCCGCGCCCCCGCCGGCAGCGCCAGCACGTCGAGCAGCCGCGCGACCTCCTTCCGGTCGCGCTCGGGGGTGAAGAGCGGCTGGTACTCGCGGAGGTACTGGGCGTCGAATTGGTCGGCCCACCAGTCGGCGGAGCCGACCGACTTCTTCACCCGCTCGGCGCCCGGCGCCCGGCGCTCACGCTGTCCCGGGACGGAGCGAGCGCCGGGCGCCGGGCGCCGAGCGGTGCGGGAGGGCATCAGAAGAACACCGGCTCCCTGTACGCCCCAAACACGTCCTCCAGCGCCGCCCGGATCTCGTACAGCGTGCAGTACGCCCGCGCGCAGTCGAGGATGAACGGCACCACGTTCGTCGAGCCGCGCGCCGCCTGCCGGAGCGCCTCGAGCCGCTCGGCGACCAGCGCCTCGTCGCGGCGGGCGCGCATGCCGGCCATGTTGCGCCGCTGCTCGTCCTCCGCCTCCTGGCCGATCTTGAGCAGCGGGATCGTCAGCTCCTCCTCGTCGGTCACGAACTCGTTGACGCCGACGATGACCTTGCGGTGCTGCTCGATCTCCCACTGCTGCCGCGCCGCGCTCTCGGCGATGCGGCGCTGGAACCAGCCGTCCTCGAGCCCCTGCACCACGCCGCCGGCCGCGTCGATCTGCTCGAACAGCGCCTCGGCGTCGCGCTCCAGCTGGTCGGTGAGCGCCTCGACGTAGTACGACCCGCCGAGCGGGTCGGCGACGTTGGCGACGCCGGTCTCGTAGGCGAGCACCTGCTGCGTGCGGAGCGCCACCTGCACCGCCTGCTCGGTGGGGAGCGCCAGCGTCTCGTCCATCGAGTTGGTGTGCAGCGACTGCGTCCCGCCGAGCACCGCGGCCAGCCCCTGGTAGGCGACGCGCACGACGTTGTTCATCGGCTGCGGCGCCGTGAGCGTCACGCCCGCGGTCTGCGAGTGGAAGCGCATCATCCACGAGCGCGGGTCCTTCGCGCCGTACTTCTCCTTCAGGCGGCGCGCCCAGATGCGGCGGGCGGCGCGCAGCTTGGCGATCTCCTCGAAGAAGTCGTTGTGGATGTCCCAGAAGAACGACAGGCGCGGCGCGAAGTCGTCGACGTCGAGGCCGCGGGCGATGCCGCGCTCGACGTACGTGAAGCCGTCGGCCAGCGTGAACGCCAGCTCCTGCGCCGCCGTGGACCCCGCCTCGCGGATGTGGTAGCCGCTGATCGAGATCGTGTTCCACTTCGGCGTGTTCGTCGCGCACCACTCGAACATGTCGACGATCAGGCGCAGCGCGGGCTCGATCGGGAAGCACCACGCGTGCTGCGCCATGTACTCCTTGAGGATGTCGTTCTGGACCGTCCCCTGGAGCTGCGCCAGCGGCACCCCCTGCTTCTCGGCCGCGGCCGCGTAGAAGCAGAACAGGATGATCGCGGGGCCGTTGATCGTCATCGACGTCGAGACCCGGTCGAGGGGGATCCCCTCGAACAGCGTCTCCATGTCGGCGAGCGACGAGATCGACACGCCGCATTTCCCGACCTCGCCCTCCGAGCGCGGGTGGTCGGCGTCGTACCCCATCAGCGTCGGGAAGTCGAACGCCACCGACAGCCCGGTCTGCCCCTGCGACAGCAGGAACTTGTAGCGGGCGTTGGTCTCGCGCGCCGTGCCGAAGCCGGCGAACTGGCGCATCGTCCACAGCTTCCCGCGGTACGCGGTCGGGTGGATCCCGCGCGTGAACGGGTAGGTGCCGGGCACCTCCACGTCGATCGACGTCCGCGTGTCGAGCGTCGTGTAGAGCGGCGCGACCTCCTTCGCCGAGTTGGTGAAGGCGACGTCGCGCGTCCGCCCCTTGCCGTAGGCGGCGCGCCACGCGTCCACCTCGGCGCGGAGGCGCGCGAGCTCGTCGTCGCGATCCCGCAGCGTCTGCTCGAGTTCGTGCACGGAGGCCATGGTCGGGTGCGTCAGGGGTGGGTCGTGGTCAGGAGCGGGCCGCTGCGGGCGAGCAGGGCGTCGGCGACCCCGAAGGGCGTCGCCTCCCCCGCCTCGAGCGCCGGCAGCCGCTCGGCGAGCCACGCGTCGGTGCCGGCGTCGGCCCACAGGCGCTGCCGCACCCGCTGCTCGACCGCCTCCACCACGCGCTCCCGGAGCCGCGTCCGCCGCCGCTCCCGAAGTCGGCCGCTGGTCTCAAGATAGCGGAAGTGACGGTCCAGGGCGTCGAGCACCGCCGGGACCCCCTCCCCCTTCGCCGCCACGCTGGCGAGCACCGGGGGCGTCCAGCGGTCGGTCTGCTCCCCGGCCGCCGCGCGCCGGGCCGCCCGGGCCGGGTTCATGGCGTCCTTCACGAACTCGCGGTGCTCCGGGTCCTTGGCCAGCGCCGTGAGGTCGATGCCGTGGTGCGCCGGCAGGTCGGCGCTCGCCCCGCCCCCGCGCAGCCCGAGCATCAGCTCGATGTCGTTGCGCAGCCGGTCGGCGCCCGGGCGGTCGGCCTTGTTGACGCAGAAGACGTCCGCGATCTCCATCACCCCCGCCTTGAGCGTCTGGATCGAGTCGCCGCTCTCGGGCACCAGCACCACCAGCGTCGAGTCGGCGGCGCGGGCGACGTCCAGCTCGCTCTGCCCGACCCCCACCGTCTCGATCAGCACCGCGTCGAACCCCGCGGCGTCGAGGACGTCACACACCTCGCGCGTCGCCGCCGAGAGCCCGCCGAGCGAGCCGCGGGTCGCGAGCGAGCGGATGAAGATCCCCGGGTCGAGGGCGATCGCCTCCATCCGGATGCGGTCGCCGAGCAGCGCCCCGCCGGTGAACGGCGAGGTCGGGTCGACGGCGACGATGGCCACCCGCTGCCCGGCGGCGCGCAGCGCCATCGCGAGCTGCGTCGTGAGGGTGCTCTTCCCCGCCCCCGGCGGCCCGGTGATGCCGATGCGCCGGGCGCGCCCGGTGCGGGCGTGCAGGGCGGCGAGGAGGCGGTCGAAGCCGGGGCGGTGGTTCTCGACGACGCTCACCGCGCGCGCGATGGCGGCGGGGCGGCCGGCGGCGAGGTCGTCGAGCAGGCGGTCGAAGGCGGAGGCGATCACGTGCGGTCGTTGGCGGATTCGGGCGGCGCGGGCTCGTCGTGCTCGTCGCGGATGTCGCCGACGAGCTCCTCAAGCACGTCCTCGAGCGTCACGATGCCGAGCAGCGCCCCCCCCGGCTCGCGCACCACGGCGAGCAGCCGGCGGGAGCGCAGCATCGCGAACAGCAGGTCGTTGCAGGCGGTGCCGGGGGCCGCGACGTGCACAGGGAGCACGGGGGGGGGCACCTCGCCCGCGGTGTCGAGCACGTCGAAGGCGTGGATGATCCCGGTCACGTCGTCGAGCTGCCCGCGGTACACGGGGACGCGGCTGTAGGCCGACTGCGCGAGCCGCGCGGCCAGCTCGCGCGGCGGCAGCGCGGCGTCGAGCGCGAACACCTGCTCGCGCGGCGTCATCACGTCGCGCGCGGTCTTCTCGCCGAACTGCACCACGCCGGTGATGATCGCGAGCTCGCCGGGCGCGCCGAGCCCCTCGAGCTGCCCCTCGCGCAGCAGGTCCTCGATGTCGTCGCGCGCGTCCTCGACCGGCGCGGCCGGACGGGCGACGCGCAGCGCGCGGGCGGCGGCGCCGTCGGGTGCGCCCAGCGGCAGCAGCAGCGCGTCGACCGCGTGCAGCGCCGGCACCAGCGCCGGGACCGTGCGGGCCGGCCAGCGGCGCGCCAGCGCGCGCGGGAGGACCTGCCCCGCCGCCAGCACCGCCACCGCCAGCAGCAGCGCGTGCCAGGCGAGCGTCAGCGGGCTGGCGTCGATGGCCGCGACGCCCGCGCCGGCGAGGAACACGGTCAGCGCGATGCCGGCGCCGGCCGACACGATCAGCCGCTGCGGGCGGTCGAGGTACAGCTCCGCCAGCGACGCCCCGGCCAGCCGGCGCTCCACCCAGTGCCGCAGCCAGATGCGGCTCACCGAACGCACGGCGATCGAGCCCGCGGTCAGCGCGGCCACGACGAGCACCGCGAGCACCGTCAGCGTGGCGAAGCTCACGACGCGCGCCCCTCCGTCTCGACTTCGGCGGCCGCGCGCTCGGCCGGCTCGGGGAGCCGCTCGAAGTAGAGGCGCAGCACCCGGCGGCGGATCACGCGCTCGACCACGACGCGGAAGCCGGCGACGGTGAGCGACTCGCCGGGACGCGGCACGCGCCCCAGCAGCTCGTACACGAGCCCTCCGGCGGTCGTCACGTCCTCGTGCTCGATCGGGACGCCCAGCACGTCGGAGAGCTCGTCGAGCGTGACGCGCGCCGACACCCAGAACTTGCGGTCGCCCTCGGCGACCACCGGCGCCTCCTCCTCGTCGCGCTCGTCGCGGATCTCACCGACGATCTCCTCCAGGATGTCCTCGATGGTCACGATGCCGGCCGTCCCCCCGTACTCGTCGGCCACCACCGCGAGGTGCGACCCGCTGTGGCGGAAGTCGCGCAGCTGGTGGTCGACGCGTTTAGTGGTCGGGATGTACGACGGCGGCCGGACGAGCGACGCCCACCCGGACGCCGGCTCCTCCCCCGCGATCACCGCGGGGAGCAGGTCCTTGGCGTACAGGACCCCCACGATGTCGTCGATCGTCTCGACGTATACGGGGACCCGCGAGTGACCGCTGCTGCGCACCCGGTCGACGACCTCCGACCAGGGCGTGTCGCGCTCGACGCCGATGACGTCGATGCGCGGGACCATCACCTCGCTGACCTGGGTGTCGCCGAGGGTGAAGACGCCGGCGAGCAGCGCGCGCTCGGGCTCCGTGACCTCCGCCTCGGCGGCCACGATCTCGCGGAACTGCTCCGCCGTCTCCTCGCGCGTGACCTCGTCGGCGGGGGGCGCCGGAAGCGCGCGGCGCAGCGACTCGTCGAGCCGCGCGGCCAGCGCGACGACGGGGCTGAGCACCACCTCGGCGGCCAGGACGAGCGGCCGCAGCGGCGCCAGCGCGCGCGCGCCCAGCGCGTCGCCGATCTCGCGCGCCGCCACCTCGGTGAGCGCGACGAGCGCCATGCCGGCCGCCAGCGCGATCAGCGCCGCCTGCGCCGCCGTGCGCGCGAACAGGTCGAGCGCCAGCGCCAGCGCCGTCCCGGTCCCCAGCTGCGCCAGCAGCCGCGCGAAGGCGAGCGCCCGGTGCCGCCGCTCCACCGCCCCGGTCTCGTCGGCGTCCTCCCCGTCGAACGCGGCCGCCAGCACCGCCGAGTCGGCGAGCGCGAAGGCGAAGGCCAGCGCCGCCAGCACGAGGGTCAGCGCTCCGGCGCCCGCGCTCACGCCGCCCCTCCGCCCGTGCCGTAAAAGCGGCGCAGGTACCGCTCCTGCCGCCGCCACATCTCGGAGTCCGTGCGCCCCTCGTCCTCCGGGTGCTCGTGCCCGATGACGTGCAGCATCGCGTGCACGACCAGGCGCGCGGTCTCCTCGGCGACCGACACGCCGTGCGCCGCCGCGTGCTCGCGCGCCACCGCCGGACACACGTAGACGTCGCCCGTGAGCGGCGCGCCCGGCACCGGCGCCAGCGCGAAGGTGATGACGTCGGTCGGGCCGCGGTGGCCGAGGTGCTCGCGGTTCAGGCGCGCCATCTCGGTCGGCGCGAGGAAGGTCACCGACACGTCGGCCGCCCGCGTCCCCTCCGCGCGGAGGACCCGCGCGGCCAGCGCCGCCACGTCGTCGTGCCGGAGCGCGGCGCGCGTCCCCCGCGCCGCCACGGTCACGCGGATCGCCTCGCCGGCGCGCGCGCGGCGTCGACTGTCGCCGGCGCCGGTCATGCCGACGCGAACTCCGCGGTCACGCCGCCGCTGGCCGCCGGATACTCGATCCGGGCGTGGTGCATCCCGAGCAGGACACGGACGAACTGGTCCTTCGCGATCTCGAGCTGGCGCAGCGTCAGCGGGGCGTCGCGCAGCTGCCCCTGCTCGATCCGCATGCGGACCACGTGCTCCACCAGCTCGCGCAGCTTCTGCGGCGTCGGCTCGGACAGCGCGCGCGCGGAGGCCTCGACGCCGTCGGCGAGCATCACGATCGCCGTCTCGGCCGACTGCGGCGTCGGCCCGGGGTACGAGTACTCGACCGCGTTCGGCGACGTCGCGTCGCCGCGCTCCTTCGCCTTCTCGTAGAAGTAGACGATGCGGCCGGTGCCGTGGTGCTCGGTGATGAACGCGCGCAGCACCTTCGGCAGCTTGATCTCCTCGGCCAGCTCCAGCCCCTCGCGGACGTGGTTGCGGATGATCGCCGCGCTGGCCGAGGGCTTGAGCTTGTCGTGCGGGTTGCGCCCCTTCGCCTGGTTCTCGACGAAGTAGTTGGGGCGCTCCAGCTTCCCGATGTCGTGGTAGTAGGTGCCGACGCGCGCCAGCAGCCCGTTGGCGCCGATCGCGTTGCAGGCCGCCTCGGCGAGGTTGGCCATCGCGATCGTGTGCGCGTACGTGCCGGGCGCCTCGAGGCTGAGCCGCTGCAGGACGGGGCGGTTGAGGTCCGACCATTCCAGCAGGCGCAGGTACGTGTCGATCCCCGTGAACTCCTCGGCCGGCGCCAGCAGCCCGAGCGCCAGCGCCACCGACACCGCCGCGTTCAGCGCCCCCAGCCCCGCCGTCACGCCGAACTCGCGCAGGTTCCACCCCAGCGCGAGCGCCAGCGTCGCCGCCGACAGCACGTACCCGAGCGCCACCACCAGCATCGCCGAGTAGGCCTGCGTGCGCCGCCGCAGCGTGCGCACGCCGGCCGCCGCCGCGACCCCGCCGAGCAGCACCACGAACAGCGCGTTGGAGCCGCGGAACGGCCCCTGGCTGCCGACGAGGATAGCCAGCAGCAGCACCGCGACGAGGCTGATGCGCGCGTCGAACAGCACGCTGAACAGCACCGCCGCCAGCGCCACCGGGATCAGCTCGGGGCGCGGGTTCGGCATGCGGGCCACGAACGCCGCGGCCCCCAGCACGAGGACGAAGCCGACGGCGAACAGCCCCATCACGCGCATCGAGCCGTAGAGCGAGGGGCGGAACAGCAGCAGCGTGACCCCGAAGACGCCGATCAGCACGAGGTTGTGCAGCAGCGCCCCGGCCACGCGCGTCGCCCCGCGGGCGACCGACCGCTCCGCCATCCCGCGGTCGGCGACCGCCGACTGCAGCGCGCGCATCTTGTCGAACTCCTCGCGGCCCACCACCTCGTGCGCGCCGACGATCTTCTCCCCCGCCCGCACGAGCCACCGGTTCGGGTCGATGGCGGCCACCGCCTCGGCGCGCCGCCGCTCGGTCGCCGCGCGGTCCGGGACCAGCGAGGCGCGGAAGAAGGCGCTGAGCAGCTTCACGTACAGCGCCTCGGCGACCTCCGACCCGGGATCGGGCTGCGACCGGCGCGCCTGTCCGAGCAGCGTCGCGAGCGTCGGCACGCTGTCGGTCGGGACGACGCGCAGCCCGCCCTCGCGCCCCACCGCCACGTCGCCGCGCACGTCGCCGAGCGCGGTCGAGGACGCGACGCCGCCCGGCAGGGCTCCGTCGAGGGTGCGCTCCACCGCCGCCAGCAGGACGCGCCGCCGCGGCTGCGCGCGCAGGTACGCCAGCTCGGCGGGGGTGATGCGCACGCCGGCGCCCGCGGCCTGCACGACGACCGCGTTCGCCGCCGCGGCGCCGCCGTTCTCGCCCAGCGCCGCCTCCAGCAGCGCGCCGAAGCGCCGCACGTGCGCCCGCGCCGAATCGACCGCGGACGGCTCGTAGCCGAGCACCGGCGGGCTCTCGCGCACCACGCGCTCGCGCTCCGCCCGCAGCTCGTCCGCCGTCTTCGGGACCCGGAACGCGAACGGGGCGATCACGTTCTCCGGGGCGACCGACCCCACCTCGTACAGCGGGGCGTCGGCCGCCGGCGCGGTCGGGAACAGCAGGTAGGTGACGACGGCCAGCGCGACGGCGAGCAGCAGCCGCCCGCCGTGCGCGCGCACCAGCGCCCGCCGTGAACCCTCGCCGTCGGACGGCTCGGGCTGTCCCCAGAGGCCCACGGCCGTCAGTCCCCGGCGTCTTCCGCGTACGCCTTGATGATCTCGCGCACCAGGCGGTGCCGCACCACGTCGGCGTCGGTGAAGTAGTGGAAGGCGATCCCCTCGATGTCCGTGAGGATCCGCTCGACCTGCATCAGCCCCGAGTCCTCGCGGCGCGGCAGGTCGATCTGCGTCTTGTCCCCCGTGATCACGATCTTCGAGTTCACCCCGAGTCGCGTGAGGAACATCTTCATCTGCAGGTTGGTCGCGTTCTGCGCCTCGTCGAGGATCACGAACGCGTCGCCGAGCGTGCGCCCGCGCATGAACGCCAGCGGCGCGATCTCGATGGTGCGCGTCTCGAGCGCCTTGGCGACGCGCTCCGGCGGCATCATCTCGTCGAGCGCGTCGTACAGCGGGCGCAGGTACGGGTCGACCTTGGCCTGCATGTCGCCGGGGAGGAAGCCGAGGCTCTCCCCCGCCTCCACCGCCGGACGCGCGAGCACGATCTTGCGTACGCGCTTGCGCACGAGGGCGTCGACCGCCATCGCGACGGCGAGGAAGGTCTTCCCGGTGCCGGCCGGCCCGATGCCGATCACCACGTCGTTCTCGGCGATCTGCTTCATGTACTCGGCCTGCCCCGACGTCTTGGCCTGAATGAGACGTCGGACGCCGGGGAGCGCGAGGCGCCCCTCGCCGCCGGTGCCCGGGAGCGGGGTCGTCGGGGCGCCGTCGCCGTCCTCGCGCCCGCCCTGGTCGAGGCTCAGGCGCAGCACGTCGTCGGGCGTCAGGGGGATCCCCTGGCGCGCCGTCTCGACCATCCGCTGCGCCAGCCCGGCGGAGCGCGCCACGGCGTCGGCGGGGCCGCTGAGCGTCAGCGCCTCGCCGCGCAGGGCGACCTTCACCCCGCCGATGCGGGCCAGCTCCACCAGGTTGGCGTCGTTCACCCCCGCGAGGGTGAGCAGGTCCGCCCCCTCGGTCGACACCCGCTGCTGCGCGCCTTCCTGGGCCCCGCGCGCCGGGGCCACGTCTTCGCTCACGCCCTGTCTCCCGTGTCGGTCGTCAGCCCCAGCTCTCGCAAGTCCTCCGCCGGGACCGGCGACGGCGCGCCCTCGTAGAGCGCGCGCGCCGCCGTGGTCTTGGGGAACGCGATCACGTCCCGCAGCGAGCCGGCGCCCGCCAGCAGCATCGCGATCCGGTCGAAGCCGAGCGCGATCCCGCCGTGCGGCGGCGCGCCCGAGCGCAGCGCCTCCAGCAGGAAGCCGAAGCGCGCCCGCGCCGTCTCGGCGTCGATCCCGAGCAGCTCGAACACCTGCGCCTGCTGCGCCGGGTCGCTGATGCGGATGCTGCCGCCCCCCAGCTCCGTCCCGTTCAGGACCACGTCGTAGGCGCGCGCCCGCGCGCGCCACGGCTCGGTCGCCAGCAGCGGGAGGTCGTCCGGGTTCGCCGAGGTGAACGGATGGTGCATCGCCGCCAGGGCGCCGGTCTTGGGGTCGCGCTCGAACATCGGGAAGTCGAGCACCCAGAGCAGCTCGTGCCGCCCCGCGGGGATCAGGTCGAGCCGCCGCGCCACGTCCTGTCGCACGCGGTCGAGCGCGGGGCTGGTCACGTGGTCCGGCCCCGCCACCACCAGCGCGAGGTCGCCGTCCGCCAGCCCGAGCCGCTCGGCGGCGTCGGGGCGCAGGAACTTGGCCACCGGCCCCTCGAGGACGCCGGCGTTCCGCTTCAGGAAGATGATCCCCTGCGCACCCGCCCCCTTGGCCAGCGCCGTCAGCTCGTCCTGCTCCTTGCGCGAGAAGCGCGCGCCCCCGGGCGCGACGATCGCCCGGAAGCGGCCCCCCGCGTCGAGGACCGTCGCCGCGACGCCGAACTCGGTCCCGCGGAACACGTCGCTGACGTCGGCGATCTCCACCCCGTACCGCAGGTCCGGGCGGTCGATCCCGTACCGCTCCATCGCCTCGGCGTAGGCCATGCGGCGGAACGGGGTCGTCACCTCGACCCCCGCCTCGGCGAACATCGCCTGGACGAGCCCCTCGGTCACGGCGATGACGTCGTCCTGCTGGACGAACGACGCCTCGACGTCGATCTGCGTGAACTCGGGCTGGCGGTCGGCGCGCAGGTCCTCGTCGCGGAAGCAGCGCGCGATCTGGAAGTAGCGGTCGAAGCCCGCGATCATGAACAGCTGCTTGTAGATCTGCGGGCTCTGCGGGAGGGCGTAGAACTCCCCCTTCTGCACCCGGCTGGGCACGAGGTAGTCGCGCGCGCCCTCGGGCGTGGGCTTGGTCAGGATCGGCGTCTCGAGCTCCAGGAACCCGTGCTCGCTGAGGTAGCGCCGCGTGACCTGCGCCAGCCGGTGGCGGAGGATCAGCGCGTGCTGCAGCTCCGGGCGCCGAAGGTCGAGGTAGCGGTGCCGGAGCCGCAGGTCCTCGGCGGGGAGCGGCGTGCCGCGCCCGCGCGCGACCGGGATGGTCGGCGTCTCGGCCGGCCCGACGATCGTGATCGACGTCGCGCGCACCTCGACGTCGCCGCTCGCCAGCTCGGCGTTGCGCAGCTCCGTCGGGCGCAGCGCGACCTCGCCCTCGACCAGCACGACGCTCTCGACGCCCACGGCCGCCGCCGTGGCCAGCGCCTCCGGGGACGCCACCGCCGGGTCGAACGAGACCTGGACGATCCCCTCGCGGTCGCGCAGGTCGAGGAACACGAGCGCGCCGAGGTCGCGGCTCCGGTGCACCCACCCGCCGAGGCGCACGCGCGTCCCGGCGTGGTCGGCGCGGAGGGCGCCGGCGGCGTGGGTGCGGAGCGTGGTGGCGACGGGGGACGCGGTCGTGGGCATGACGGGGGTGGGAGGACGGGACGGACGAACCGGGGGAGGGACGCTCAGGCCGCGGCGAGCGCGCGGCGGCGGCGCAGCGCGGCGGCCGCCAGCGCCCCGGCGGCGCCCACGACGTCGGCGGCCCAGTCGTCGGCACCCGCCGAGCGGCCCGGGATGAACGCCTGGTGCCACTCGTCGAGGGCGGCGAAGGCGGCGATGGCCGCCAGCAGGGCAAGCACGCGAGCGAGCGACGTCAGCCGCTCGGGCGCCGCGCGGGCGACCAGCCAGGCGAGCACGCCGTAGAGGAACGCGTGCGTCGGCTTGTCGAAGCGCGACGCCGAGCCGACGTCGGGGTTCGGCCAGGAGGTGGCGACGACGAGCGCGAGCGCCCACAGCGCGGCGGGCGCCCAGCGCCCGCGCAGGAGTCGCCTCACGCGGCGGCCTCCTCGGAGTCGCGCACCAGCGCCAGGAACTCCTCGCTGGTCGTCGCGCCGCGCAGCGCCTCGCGGAGGCTGACGCGGTTCAGCAGGCGCGAGATGCGGCCGAGGGTGCGCACGTGCGCCCCGGCCGCCGACTCGGGGCCGGCCAGCAGGAAGCAGATCTGGACGGGGCGCCCGTCGAGCGCGCCGAACTCCACCGGCTCCGCGCACACGCCGGCGGCGAGCACCAGCGAGTCGAGGCGCGGCGTGCGCCCGTGCGGGATCGCGACGCCGTCGCCGATGCCCGTGCTCAGCACGGCCTCGCGCTCGCGGACGCTGCGGAGGAGCGCGTCGACGACCTCGTGCCCGTGCTGCCCGGCCGCGAGCTCCACCAGCTCGCGCAGGAGGTCGTCCTTGGCCCGGCTCCGGAGCGGCACCCGCACCCGGTCGGGGGCGAGCAGCTCAATCAACTGCACGGCGTGTTCGCGCTGGCATACGATCCCTGCAAGCTAGTGGCGACGGCCGGCCCGGGGTAGCGCCGCGCTTGACCTCGCCCCACGGCAACGGGTAGTCTCAAGTGCATGCGCCACTTGTGCTTCGCCGCCGCCATCGGGGCCGCCGTCACCGCCGCCCCGGGTGGGCTCGGGGCGCAGGCGGTCCCCGGGCGCGACCTGCTCGACTTCACCGTCGGCGCCCTCGGCGAGGCGCCGGCCCTGGCCACCGCCGCCGCGGGCGGCGTCTACAACCCCGCCGCCCCCCTCCTGGCGGCCTCCGGCCGGATCCGCGGCTCACTCGCCCACGTCAACGCGCCGGGCGAGCGCGGGCTCACCGGCGAGGCGCTGGGGCTCGAGTGGCGCCCCCGCCCCGGCCGCGCGGTCGCGTTCAGCGTGCTGCGCGCCGGCGTCGCCGACATCCCGCGCCGCGGCGACGACCCGACGACCGACCTGGGGACGGTGCCGTACGACACCTACGTCGTCTCGCTCGGCGCAGCCGCCCGCGTGCAGCCGCACGTCGCCCTCGGCGCCGCCATGCGCTGGCGCGCCGGACGCGTCGACACCACCAGCGCCTCCGAGCTCGGCGCCGACGTGGGCGTGGTCGTCGACGGGCTCCTCGGGCGGCGCGACCTGCGCCTGGGCGCGTCGACCTTCCTCTGGCGGCCGCGCGCCGACGCCGACGACCGCCCCCTCGTGCTGTTCGGCGCCGACGCCCGCGTCGTCGGTCGGGCGCCCGAGCGCGAGGTGCGCCTGGGAGCCTCCTTCCAGGGCGCGGCCGCCGGCGAGCAGGAGGGGTACGGGTTCCTCAGCGGCCGCCTCCGCAACGTCGAGGCGCGCGCCGGCCTCGCCCGCGCGACCCTCGGCGCCGAGTCCGACACGCGCACCCGGCTCGGCCTCGGCCTGCGCTATGCTCGACTGCTGGTGCAGGTGACGCGAGAGGACAGCCCGTCGCGCTTCGGCTCCATCTACCAGATCACGCTCAGCTCGGTGTTCAAGTGACCGCCCCCGAGATCCCCCCCGCCCCGTCCACGCCGCCCGCCGGCCGCGCCCTCCCGGTGCGCCGCCCCGACGGCATCCCGCCCGAGGCCGAGGGGAAGGTCAACCTGCTCGACCTCACGCCCGCGGAGGCCGAGCGCGTGCTGCGCGAGTTCGCCGCCGAGCAGGGGCAGCCCGCCTACCGCGCGACGCAGGTGGTGCCGCGCCTCTGGCAGCGTCCCGTGCGCAGCTTCGACGAGATCACCGACCTGCCGGCCGCCTTCCGCGCCGCGCTGGCCGAGCGGTTCGCGCTGCCGCGGCTCCAGCTCGTCGCGCACCAGCGCTCGAGCGACGGCACGCGGAAGTTCCTCTTCCGTCTCGCCGACGGGCAGGCGATCGAGACCGTCGCCATCCCCGATCGCGACCGCCTCACGTTCTGCATCTCGTCGCAGGCCGGGTGCGCGCTCAAGTGCTCGTTCTGCGCGACGGGCGTGATGGGCTTCCAGCGCAACCTGCACGTGTTCGAGATCGCCGGGCAGGTCCGCGAGCTGGCGCTGCTCGACGAGGACCCGGTGCGCGCGACGAACATCGTGTTCATGGGGATGGGCGAGCCGCTGATGAACTGGAAGGCGGTCGACCCGACGCTCACGATCCTCAACGCACCGAACGGGTTCGGGATCGGGGCGCGGCACATCACCGTCTCGACCGTCGGCGTGCTGCCGGGCATCGTCGCGCTGGGCGAGCGTCCGGAGCAGTTCCGCCTCGCGATCTCGATCCACGCGCCCACCGACGCGCTGCGCGGCGAGCTGATGCCGGTGAACGTGAAGTATCCGCTCGCCGACGTGATCGCGGCGGCGGCGACCTTCGACCGGCGCGTGACCTTCGAGTACGTGATGCTCGGGGGCGTCAACGATCGCGCCGAGCACGCGATGGAGCTGGCGCGGCTGGCGCGGGAGTGCCGCGCGTTCGTCAACCTGATCCCGCTGCACCCGGGGGGCGCGATGGGCTTCACGCCGACGCCGGCCGACCGGATCGTGCGCTTCGCCGAGTCGATGCGCGGGCGCGGCGTGGAGGTCGCGGTGCGCAAGAGCCGCGGCGTCGACATCGCCGCGGCGTGCGGGCAGCTACGGGTGGAACGGCTCGGGCGGCGGGCGCCACGATCCGCCGAGGATGACCGTGACGTCCAGGTAGCGTGAGGTGTCGGGGCGCGACTCCACGCGCCCCCCGCCCATCGCGTGCGCCACCCGCTTCGCCCACTCGGGATGCCCCGAGCGGTCGAGCACCACGACCTCGTCCTGGCCCGCGCGGCTGGTCCCGATCGCGACCACGTCCCAGCCGCGGTCGCGCAGGTAAAAAGTCGCGCGGCGCCCCAGCCCGCGCACCGTCGTCGCGTTGAGCACCTCGACGCGCACGCGCGCCCCCGCCGGCGGCGCCGCCAGCGCGTCGCCGGCCGCCGGGAACTCGGGGCCCTCCGCGGCCGGCGCCGGCGCCGCCGGCGGCGCGGTGCACCCGCGCTTCGACGCCGCCCCCGCCGAGTCGCTGCTGGCGATCGTGGCGACGCCGGGGCTCACCGCCGCGGCGGCCGACGCGCGCCTGCGCACCCCCGCCATCGCGTCGCTGCTGCGCCACCGCCGGCAGGGCTTCTACGCGCTCCCCTGGACGCGCGAGCTGATGGCGGTCAACCTCGCGCGGGCCGCCAGCCCGCTCCCGGTCGACCGGCTGTACGCCTTCGCGAATCCCAAGGGTCTCCTCGACTACGCCGACGTCGCGCGTCACGCCGCCGGGTACCGCGCGCTGCTCGACCGCCTCCGCGTGGAGGAGCGCGCGCGGCTGTCGGAGGTGGAGCGCGACGTCGCGCCGTACCTGCCGGCGGGGACGCGACTCGACCGCACCATCTCGCTCTTCTTCGCCGACGGCGCCGACGGGTGGGCCGAGGGCGAAGTGGCGGCGGTCGACCTGGAGTGGTTCAAGGACGACTGGCCGCGGCTGCGCGCGACGCTGGCGCACGAGACCTACCACGCCGCGCAGCACCGCCTGCGCCGCCCCGACCCGGCGCCGCGCGACTCGGCGCACGGCGAGTGGCGCGCCGCGCTCGAGGCGCTGTTCGCCGAGGGGACGGCCAACTACGTGGCGCCGGCGCGCGCGATGCCCGCCGCCGAACGCGTCGCGGCCGCGCGCGCGGGCGCCGCGATCCTCGACTCGCTGGTCGTCGCGCTCGACCGCGGCGACCTGGCCGGCGCGCGCGCGCTGCGCGACCGCGGCGTGTCGGGCGCCGGCCCGTTCTACTCGCTCGGCGCCGAGCTGTCGGCGACGATCGTCGGCGCGTCGGGGGCGCCGGCGCTGGCGGCCACGCTGGCGGGCGGCGGCTCGGCGTTCGCCGACGCGTACCTGGCGGCGTCGCGCCGGGCGGGGGAGGAGCGGTGGCTCACGCCCCGCGTGCGGCCAGCGCCGCGAACCGCGGGTCGCGCCGCGGCCCCGCGAGCTGCGGGTCGACGCGCAGGAACACGAGCGAGTGCGACCGCTCGCGGTACGCGCGCTCGAGCCAGCGGAAGGCGGCGGCGCGCTCGCCGAGCGCGTCGAGCGCCTTGGCGATCTCGTACGCCGGCAGGTAGCGCCCGCTGTCGGCGCGCGCCGGCAGCCGCGCCGGCAGTCCCGCGGCCTCGGCGCGCCCGCCGGCCCTCGCGAGCGCGCGCGCCAGCTCCGCCACGTACAGCGCGCCGCTGTCCGACGCCGCGACCGCGCGCCGCTGCCACGCCACCGCGGCCGGGAGCGAGTCGAGCCCTTCAAGCGCCCACCCGCCCCAGAGCAGCGCCACCGCGTAGCGCGGGTCGAGCTCCAGCGCGCGGCGGCACTCGGCGAGCGCCGCGGCGTACGCGCCGGCGTGCACCAGCGACCAGCCGAGCGCCGAGCGCGCGATGAGCGACAGCGGGTCGAGCGCCACCGCGTGCCGCAACTCGCGCTCGGCCTCGTCGAAGCGCCCCGCCGCGGTGAGCAGGTTCCCGTACCACTGGTGCGCCGTCGAGTTGTCGGGGTCGAGCGCCACCGCGCGCCGGAACGCGGCCTCGCCGGCGGCGACGTCCCAGCGGTGGTAGAGGGCCGCGTAGCCGAGCGTCGCGTGGGGCGCGGCCAGCGACGAGTCGAGGGCGATCGCCCGCCGCGCCGCCGCCTCCGCGCGCGGGAACGCGTCCGCCGGCGGCAGGTAGTCGTAGAAGCCGAGCACCGCGTAGGCGTCGGCGAGCCCGGCGTGCGCCTGCGGGTAGCCGGGCGCCAGCGCGGCGGCCTGCTCGAAGTAGCGGGCGGCGGTGCGCAGCCCCTCCTCGGTGCGCCGGTACCAGGCGTAGCGCCCCTGCAGGTACAGCTCGTACGCCCGCGCGTCCGGGGCGGCCCGCCGCGCGCCCTCGACCAGGCGCACGCGCAGCGCCTGCGCCACGGCGCGCGCGATCTCCTCCTGCAGCGCGAACACGTCGCCGGCCGCGCGGTCGAAGCGCGCCGACCAGAGCTGGAAGCCGTCGGCGACGTTCACGAGCGACGCCGTCACGCGCAGCCGCTCGCCGTCGCGCTGCACGCTCCCCTCGACGACCGCCGTCACCCCGAGCCGCCGCCCGACCTCGCGCACGTCGTCGGCGTGCCCGCGCAGCGCGAACGCCGCCGACCGCGCCGCGACGCGCAGCCCCTCGACGCGCGCCAGCGTCGCCGTCACCTCCTCGCCGATCCCGTCGCCGAGGAACTGCTGGTCCGCCGAGGCGCTGCGGTCCTCGAACGGGAGGACGGCCGCGCTCGACGCCGCGCGCGCCGGCGCCGCCGCGCTCGCGGCGGGCCCGGCGTCGCG
>NZ_JARGEK010000269.1 GCF_029211165.1 Roseisolibacter sp. H3M3-2 | reverse complement strand
CCGCGTACCGGCGGCGGCTCGCCGAGGAGCGCCGCGCGCTGCGGGCGCGCCCGCGCGACGAGGCCCGGCAGGCGAACGCCGCGGCGCTGTCGGCGGTGATCGCCGACGCGTGCGCGTGAGGACGCGATGCGCATCCGTCCCCGCGTCCGCGCGCTCCTCCTGACGCTGCTGGCGCTCGTCGCGCTGCTCCCCGGCGCGGCGCGCGCGCAGAAGGCGCTGGTCGTGTGCCCCCCCGCCGAGCAGGCGGGGTGCGGGCGCGTCGCCGACCAGCTGACCGCCGCCGCGCACCCCGACGGCGCGCCCGTCTTCCCCGACGGCGTGGACCGCCGGTACGCCGAGATCGACACCATGTCGGCGCCGACGCTGCAGGCGTACGCGCTGGTGTTCGTCCCGTCGCTGGCGGGCGACCGCTATGCCGCGCTGCGCACGCCGGCGGCGCGCGAGCGGCTCTCCTCCATCCTCACGGGCCGCGTCGCCGTGTGGTCCGGCACCCCGGACCTCGGCGCCACGAACGGCAAGAGCGCCGGCAAGCTGGCGCTGATCCAGAACCTCGCGCGCTGGGCCTCGGGCAGCTGGTCGGGCACCGGGAGCGCGGGGCTGGTGGTGCTGCAGGACCAGTCGGGCGCCGGCGCGTACGACTGGGTGCGCGGGATCGCCGGGCTCGCGGTCGCCGCCGCCGGCGCGCCCGCCAGCTACGACCGGGTCGAGGCCGACGCCGCGGTCGCCGCGGCCGGCGCGATCGTGGGCGGGCTCGCGTACGACAACATGGCGTCGTTCGGCCTCGCCGCGCCCGAGTCGGGCTCGCCGGCGACCGCCGCCGCGCGCGGCCCCCTCGGCAACGGCGCCAACGCGACGCGCGGCGAGGTGGTGCTGCTGACCGCGAGGCGCGGCGGCGAGGAGCAAGCGCTGGCGGGCGGCGTCGCGAAGGGCGGCAAGGGCGGCGCCGGCGCCACGCTGGCGGTGAGCCCCACGTCGGCCGCGCCGGCCCCGGGCGCCACGCAGGTCGTGACCGCGACGCTGAAGGACAAGAGCGGCAAGCCCCTCGCCGGGCGCGCCGTCGCGTGGAGCGCGACCAACGGCGCGACGCTCTCCGCCGCGACCGGCACGACCGCGGCCGACGGCACCGCGGCGACGACCGTGACCGTGGCCGCGGCCATCGGCACCGTGCACGCGGTGACCGCGTCGGCCGACGGCGCGACCGCGACGGCCACGCTGACCGTGTCGGCGGGCGCCCCCGCGAAGTACCTGGTCAGCACGAGCGCGGCGAGCGTGCTCGCCGGCGGCACGGTCACCGTCACCGCGCAGCTGGCCGACGCGAACGGCAACGCCGTCGCCGCCGCCGGGCGCACCGTGACGTGGTCGAGCACCAACGGCGGCACGTTCGCCGCCGCCACCAGCACCACCGGCGCGAACGGCGTGGCGACGGTCGTGTTCACCGCCGGCGCGGCGTCGGGGACGTCGCACGTCATCACCGCCACCGACCAGGCGAACGCCGCGCTCGTCGGCGCCAGCGGCGCGGTCGCGGTGGCCGCGGGCGGGGGCGGCGCGCTGGCCCTCGTACGCTGCACGGTCGCCGTCGCGACCACGCCGAGCGTGTCGTGCGCGTCCGACGCGTCGGGCGGCTACCAGGCGAGCGGCGCGACGCTGGTCTACGGCGGGCAGGGCGGGCTGGTGCAGCTCGGCGGCCAGGGCGGCTCGTACGCCAACGGCACGCTGGCGGCGTCGCTGACCGTGCGCAACCTGCTCTACCAGTCGATCGGCACCACCGACGGTGTCGCCACCGCGGCGGACGGCGTGCGCGTGTTCATCGTCGGCGCGCCGACGGTGATCGCCGGCACCGGCACCGTGACGCCGGTGGGCGACGGGACCGCCGCGTTCACCGCGCCCGCGCAGCCCTACTGGCAGTACGCGACGGTGCTCGACCAGGGCGAGGTCAGCGCGCCCAGGAACCTCACGTTCACGATCGCCGGCGCGGTCACGACGTTCACCGTCGACCTGCTGGTGGCCGCGGCGGTGCAGTTCCCCGACGGGCGGATCGACGTCACGCCGTCGAACGTGTCGGTGCAGTCGACGAAGACGCAGCAGCTGCTGGCGACGGTGCGCGACGCGATCGGCGCCGCGGTCGGCGGGCAGAGCGTGGGGTGGGCGTCGTCGGACACGACGCTCGCCACCGTCGGGGTGACGCCCGGCATCGTCACCGGCGTCACCACCGGATTCGTGACCGGCGTGCGCCCCGGCCCCGTCACGATCACCGCCACCGCGGGCGGGCGCAGCGGGACGGCCAAGATCGTCGTCACCGGCATCACGCGCACGTGGACCGGCGCCGCGTCGACGAACTGGCACACGGCCGCGAACTGGGTCGGCAGCATGGTGCCCGCCGCGCAGGACTCGGTGCTGATCCCCGCCGGCACGCCGACGCCGGTGCTCGCGCAGAACACCCAGGTCGGCGACCTCACCGTGGCCGACGGCGCGACGCTGGACCTCGGCGTCTACAACCTGAGCGCGACCGGCAACGTCGCCGCCGGCCTCACCGGCGGGATCGTGAGCACCACCGGCGCCCTCGTGCTCGAGGGGATCGCCAAGTCCGTCCGCGGGCGCGTCCCGCGCCTCCGCGTGGTCGGCATCTACTCGCTGCTCGACACGCTCTACGTCGCCAGCCAGCTCCGCGTCGACTCCGGCCGGCTGAGCGACGCCGGCTTCCGCATCACCGTGCAGTGACCGCCTCCGGCATCTCCCACTTTCCAATAGAGACCACGCCCATGCCTCGCTCCCTCCGCACCGCCGCGCTCACGGCCCTCGCCTCGGCGCTCCCGCTCCTGATCGCCGCCGCGCCCGCGGGCGCGCAGTCCGACATCCTCATGCGCCTGCGCTCGGGCAGCCCGGCGGGCGACCGGTTCCGCGTCGACAGCGCGGGCGGCCTGATCGCGATGGGCGAGATCGGCCGCGGGATCATCCCCGCGTCCGGCCCCGGCTGGCGCATGATGTGGTACCCGTACAAGGTCGCGTTCCGCGCCGGCTACGCCGACGGCGGCAACCAGATGGACGACGCGAAGATCGGCTTCTACAGCTGGGCCGGCGGCGCGCTCAGCGTCGCCTCGGGAATCCACAGCTTCGCGATGGGCGACGGGGCGGTCGCGAGCGGCCCGTCCTCCGTGGCGCTCGGCTCCAAGACGGAGGCGACCGGCGGCGCCGCGGTCGCGATCGGCCTCGCCAACCGGGCCGTGCAGACGGGCGCCCTCGCGCTCGGCCACCTGACGGTCGCCGACGGCGACGCCGCCACGGCCCTCGGCTACCGCAGCACCGCGAGCGCCGACTACTCGACGGCGATCGGCTACCGCGCGGCGACGCGCGGCCGGGTGGGCGCGATCGTCATCGCCGACGCGTCGACCACCGACTCGCTGGAGGCGACCGCGAACAACCAGTTCACGCTGCGCGCCGCGGGCGGCGTCCGGCTGTTCACCAACGCGACCAAGACCACCGGCGTCACCGTGGCCCCTGGCGGCAGCTCGTGGAGCGTCGTCTCCGACAGCACGCGCAAGGAGGCGTTCGCGGAGGTCGACGGCGAGGCGGTGCTCGCCAAGCTGCGCGACGTGCCGGTGACGAGCTGGCGCTACCGCGACGAGGAGGACCGCGCGACGCGCCACATCGGCCCGATGGCGCAGGACTGGCACCGCGCCTTCGGCTTCAACACGGACGACCGCACCATCAACATGAGCGACTTCGACGGCGTGAACCTGGCCGCGGTGCGCGCGCTCGAGGCCCGCACCGCGCAGCTGCAGGCGAAGGCCGCCGAGGTGGACGCGCTGCGCGAGGAGGTCCGCGCGCTGCGCGACGGGCAGCGCGCGCTGGAGCGCCGCCTCGCGAAGCTGGAGGGCGCGCGCTAGCCGCGCGTCGGCAGCGCCAGCCCGAACGCGCGGTCCGAGAAGGTGGCCGCGTAGACGGCGCCCCCCGCGGCCGCCGGCGACGACAGGAAGTGTCCCGGCGGCAGCGGATGGCGCGCGGCGATCCGCCCGGTCTCGGCGTCGAGCACCCACAGGATCCCGTCGACGGAGCCGATGCTCACCCACCCGTCGGCCACGGCGGGGCTGGAGTCGTAGATCGTGCTCCCGGTGGCCGCGACCCACAGCTCGCGGCCGTCGAGCGCCGACAGGCAGCGCACCTCCCCCTTGTCGCCGAGGCAGCCGATGTAGAGGCGGTCGCCGACGACGGTGGGCGACGAGTAGCCGACCTTGTCGCCGGGGGAGGTGAACGTCCACCGCGTCGCGCCGGTCGCCGCGTCGAAGGCGTGCAGCACGTTGCCGTTGGCGGGGACGAACACCATGCCGTGCGCCACCGCCGGCCCGCCGATCGCCGGCGAGTAGGCGAACGACCGCTCGGTGCCCGGTCGCGACCAGACGAGCGCCCCGGTCTCGGCGTCGAGCGCGTAGACGTTGCGGTCCCAGGCCCCGACGTAGAAGCGCGCGCCGTCGGTGGCGGCCCGGCTCTGCGCGAACGCCGACGGCGTGTCGGCGAGGCGGAAGCGCCACCGCTCGGCGCCCGTCGCCA
Source organism: Roseisolibacter sp. H3M3-2 (assembly GCF_029211165.1). Lineage (GTDB taxonomy): Bacteria > Gemmatimonadota > Gemmatimonadetes > Gemmatimonadales > Gemmatimonadaceae > Roseisolibacter. The sequence continues at coordinate 2,397 of NZ_JARGEK010000269.1, read as the reverse complement.
GCGCCAGCCCGTACACGTGCCCGTCCCCCGACGCGATCGCGGCCACGCCCTTCGCGACCGCCGCCGAGGCGTACACCGGGCCGCCGGTGGGGCGGCGCCAGCGGCGGGCGCCGGTGCGCGCGTCGAAGGCGTACACCGCGCCGTCGGCGCTCCCCACCACCACCAGCCCGCCGGCGAGCACTGGCGACGAGTGGCAGTAGCCGCCGGTCGCGGCGCGCCACCGCTCGGCGCCGTCGGCCGCGCGCAGCGCCTGCACCGACCCGTCCATCGCGCTCACGTACAGCGTGCCGTCGGCGACCAGCAGGTGCGACATCACCGCGCCGCCGAGCGCGCGGTCCCAGCGCGCCGCCAGGGCGGGCGCGTCGACCTTCGGCGTCGCGGCCAGCGGCGCCGACGGCCAGACCTGCCGCTTCTCGCGCGGCGCGGCCAGCGGCACCGCGGCGAGCGGGCGGAAGTCGGGCGACTCGAGCGTGCGCCGCGACAGCCGCACCTCGCCCGCGCCGGGGTCGACCTCGACGCGCTGGTAGGAGCCCTGGTACAGCCCCTTGTTCATCGTCGTCGTCATCCCCGCCCAGTCCCACAGCAGGTCCTGGTGGCCGTGGCCGGTGAAGACGAGCTTCACGTTGTACGGCTCGACCGCGGCGAGGAGCATCGCGTCGTTGTCCACCGGGTCGCCCGGCCGCCCCATCTGGTGGTGCGAGAAGAGGAACACCGGCGTCGCGCGCCCCACGCGCCGCAGGTCCTGCTCCAGCCACCGCAGCTGCGCGCGCTCGTAGTGGCCGTAGTGCGACAGCGGGACCGTGCTGTCGAGCAGGACGAAGTGCGCGCCGGCGTGGTCGAACGACCGGTACGGCGCGCCGACGCGCTCGCGGAAGATCTGCAGCCCGCGCGGCGCCCACCGCACGTCGTGGTTGCCGGGGATGTGGTGCACGGGGTACGGGATCCCCTCCAGCACGCGGCGGTAGGCGTCGTACTCCCCCGCCCACCCGTAGTCGGTCACGTCGCCGCCGTTGACCGCCAGCGCGGGGCGCACGCGCTCGGCGATCTCCAGCACCAGCCGGCGGCACGCCTCGAAGTTGTAGTCCTTGAGGCCGAGGTGGGTGTCGCTGAAGTACGCGAAGTCGAAGGCGCGCGGGTCGCGGAGGCGGGGCAGCGCGGGGGCGATCCCCGCGGCGACGCCCAGGCGCAGCAGGTCGCGGCGGCTGATCGGGGTGTCGAGGAACGCGCTCGGGAGCGTCATCCGGCCAGCACCCCGGCGAAGACGTCGGCGTCGACGTTGCCGCCGCAGAGGACGACGGCGACGCGGCGGCCGCGCGCGCGGTCGCGCTCCTGCAGCAGCGCGGCCAGCGAGGCGGCGCCCGCCCCCTCGGCGGCGTTGTGCGTGTCGTGGAAGAGGGCGCGCATCGCGTGCGCCACCTCGTCGTCGGTCACCTCGACGACGCGCGCGAGCCCGCCGAGCAGCGCCAGCGCGTCGGGGACCGGGGTGCGGCACGCCATCCCGTCGGCGAGGCGGGTGGTCGCGGGGTGCGACTCGGGGCGCCCCGCCGCGAGCGAGCGGGCGTAGGCCGGCGCGTGCGCGCTGACCACGCCCACGACCTCGGTGGACAGCCCGAGTGCGCCGCGCGCCGCCAGCACGCCGCAGGCCCCGGAACCGAGCCCGATCGGGACGTACACGGTGTCGAGCGCGGGGACGGCGCGGAACAGCTCGAGCGCGTAGGTGCCGACGCCGGCGACGAGCAGCGGGTGGAAGCTGGGGAGGCGGTGCCAGCCGCGCTCGCGCGCGATCGCGTCGGCGGCTTCGACGGACGCCTGGAAGTCGTCGCCGGCCTCCACCAGCTCGACGCCCTGGGCGCGCATGGCGGCGTTCTTCTCGCGCGAGTTGCCGTGCGGGACGACCACCACCGCCGGGATGCCGAGGCGCGCCGAGGCGAGGCCGACGCTCTGCCCGTGGTTGCCGCGCGTCGCGGTGACGACGCCGGCGACGCGCGGGACCTGGCGCGCCAGCCAGTCGAAGTACGCGATCCCGCCGCGCACCTTGAACGCGCCGGCCGGCGTGTGGTTCTCGTGCTTGACCCACGTCTCGGTGCCGGTGCGCGCCTCGAGCAGCGGCCACCGGTACTGCGGCGTCGGCGGCATGGCCGCGTACACCAGCGCGGCGGCGGCCTCCAGGTCGGCGAGCGCCGGAAGCGCCGGAAGCGCCGGGAGCGCGGGCGGCGCCGGGGGCGCGGGGAGCGTCGGGGTGGCGGTCATCGGCGGGTCACGACGGCGAAGCGCGTCCAGTTGTCGGGGAGGTCCTGCACGCCGGCGGCGAGGACGGCGAGCCCCCAGCGCGCGGCGGCGCGCGCGGCGGGGAGGGCGCCGACCGCCGCGTGCACGGCGCGGGCGACGTCGCGCACC
>NZ_JARGEK010000268.1 GCF_029211165.1 Roseisolibacter sp. H3M3-2 | reverse complement strand
GCCCGCTCGCGGCGCTGCTCGGCGGCGCGGCCGGCGGCCAGGCGGACGGCGAGGCGGCGGCCGCCGCGGCGGCGCTCAACCCGGTCGCGCAGATCATCGACCTGAAGGACTCGCTGGCGCTCGACACGGCGCAGGTCGCGAGGCTCGCGGCGGTGCGCGACACGCTCGCCGCGCGCAACACGCGCTGGGCCGCCGACGTGCGCGCCCTGATCGCGCGCCAGGGGAACAACCCCGACCAGGCGACGCTCTTCGCCGCCGTGCGCCCCAAGCTCGGCGAGCGCGGCCAGATCATGCAGGACGCGCTGCGCGACGCGCAGGCGGTCCTCTCCGCCGAGCAGTGGGCGAAGGTGCCGGAGAACGTGAAGAACCCGATGCGCGGATTCTTCGGCGGGCCGGGCGGTCCCGGCGGGCAGGGGGGACAGGGCGGGCGTCCGCGGCCCCCGATGAACTGACCCTGCGACCTGCGACCTGCGTCCTGCGAGAGCACCTAGTCGCAGGTCGCAGGTCGCAGGTCGCAGGTCGCAGGTCGCAGGTCGCAGGTCGCAGGTCAGCTGTTCCGATCCACCGCGTCGATCCGCGCCTGCGCGACGCGCCAGTCGACGGCGGGCGCCACTTCCTGATCCTCCATGTCCAGCGTCGCCAGCGCGCGCTCGACCACGGGCGCGCCGAGCGCCGGCGGGAGCGCGCGCCCGAACGCCAGCTCGGCGCGGCGGCACAGGCGCTCCTCGCGCGCGAGGTCCGTCGCGTCGCGCCGCACCACGCCCATCGCGTGGACGCGCGCGTGCACGCCCTCGTGCAGGATCGACGACGCCACCGGCGCGGCGGTGATGTCGCGCCGCGCCAGGAACGTCAGCTCGGTCAGCACCGTGCGGTCGTCGGGGAAGTAGGCGCCGCGGCAGGCGAAGCGCGCCACGCGGATCCGCCGCACGTCGCGCCGCAGGTGCGCGAGGCGCCACGGCTGGTGCGCCTCGATCAGCGCCAGCGACTCGTCGAGCCGCGCCAGCACGTCGGCGGTGGCGATGTCGGGGCGCGTGTTCTCGACCTCGACGGGGATGCCGCGCAGCAGGTGGCGCTCGGCGGCGGGCGCGGCCGCGGCCGGGGAGAGCCAGGAGAGGAATCGGTCGAGCATCGGGGAAGGGTGGCGTCGCGCCCTGATACCCGCGAGCCCCCGGGCCGGCCCGGCGGCGGCCCGGCGGCGGCGGCGCGCCGTGGAACGCGGTTCGCGCCTGGGGCCTCCCCCCGTCCCCGAGAGGCTCCCGATGCGCCGCCCGATCTCCCCCACGCTGCACGGCGTGCTCGATTACACCACCTCGGCGGCCGTCGCCGTCGCGCCCCCGCTGTTCGGGATGCCGCGCGCCGCGACCCGGCTGTTCGAGACGCTGGCCGCCGGCTACACCGGGCTGTCGGCGGTGACCGACTACCCGATGAGCGCGAGGCGGCTGGTCCCATTCAAGGCGCACGGCGCCGCCGAGCTGGCGATCGCGGCCGCGCTCCCCGCCATGCCGTGGGTGCTCGGCTTCGCGGAGCACCGGGCGGCGCGCAACCTGTGCTTCGGCCTCACCGCGCTCACGCTCGTCGTCGCGGCGCTCACCGACTGGTCGGCGGAGCGCTGACCGGATCGACGGCGCGCTCGAAGTAGCGGTGCGGGACGCCGCGGTAGGGCGCGCGCCCGACCTCGGCGAACCCGCACCGCGCGTAGAACGCGCCCGCCCCCGCCGCGGCGTCGAAGGCGTCGAGCCACACCGCCTGCGCCGGGAAGTCGCGCGCCGCCGCGAGCGCGACCGCCAGGCAGCGGCGCCCGACGCCGCGCCGCTGCCACGCCGGCGCGACCGCCATGTCGGTGAGGTACAGCGGGCGCGCGCACGGCGTGAACAGCGCGCGGTCGATCGACCACGGCTTGCGCGTCGCCAGCCGGAACGTCGCCGCCGGCTCGCCGTCGGCGTGCGCGAGCCAGATCCGCGCGTGCCGCAGCCCGGCCGCCACGCCGCGCGGCGTCCCCTCGCCCGACCAGGGGCCGAGCCCGTGGCGCGCGGTCAGGTCGCGCGCGGCGGCGACGCGGACCGCCCACACGGCGGCCGCGTCGTCGGGGCCGATCGTCCGGAACTCGAGATGCATCCGTCAGACTTCGGTGAACGGGGCGGCGGCGCGCCGCGGACGCCGTAAGATGGGCGCACGTCCCTCCCACCACACGACCCGATGCGCCGACTCGCCTCCCTCCTCGCCGCCGCGGCGGCAACCGCCGCGCCGCTCGCCGCGCAGGCCCCGGCCGACAACGCCGCCGACCCCGAGCTCCCCGCGATCCGCCGTGCGCTCGACCACTACCTCGCCGGCCACGCGACCGGCGACGGCGCGCACTTCCGCGCCGCGTTCCACCCCGTCGCCAACCTGTACTTCGTGCGCGGCGACACGGTCGCCACGCGCACCGGCGCCGAGTACATCGCGGGCGCGTCGGGGAAGCCCGCGGCCGACGAGGCGCAGCGCCGCCGGCGCATCGTCTTCATCGACCGCACCGGCGACGCGGCCACCGCGAAGATCGAGCTCGACTACCCGAGCGCCACGCTCACCGACTACATGACCCTCCTGAAGACCGGCGGCGAGTGGAAGGTGGTGAACAAGATCTTCCACTCCGCCCCCAAGGCCGCGCGGTAAGTTGGGGGCATGCGCCCCCTCCTCGTCGTCCTCGCCCTCGCCGCCGGCGCCGCCCGGCCGCAGCCCCCCGCCGACCGCTTCGTCGGCACCTGGCAGGGCACGCTGCAGTCGGGGGCGCAGGCGCTGCGCCTCGGCCTCCAGGTGCGGCGCGACTCCGCGGGGACGCTCGCCGGGGAGATGGTCAGCATCGACCAGGGGGGCGTGCGCCTCCCGGCGGTGCTGGCCGTGCGCGGCGACACGCTGGTGGCCACGATGGGCGGCGCGGGCGCGACCTTCACCGGCGTGCTGACGCGCGACTCGCTCCTCGGCCGGTGGGCGCAGGGGGGCGGCTCGGGGCCGCTGGCGATGGGGCGCGTGGCCGCGCTGGCGACGGCCGCGCCGCCCAAGCCGCGCCCGCAGGACCCGGCGCCCCCCTTCCCGTACCGCACGGAGGAGGTGCGGATCGCGTCCGCGCCCGGCGTCACGCTCGCCGGCACGCTCGTGCTCCCGCCGGGCGACGGGCCGTTCCCGGCCGCGGTGCTCGTCTCGGGCTCGGGGCCGCAGGACCGCGACGAGACGCTGCTCGGGCACCGGCCCTTCCTCGTGCTCGCCGACCACCTCGCGCGGCGCGGGATCGCGACGCTGCGCTACGACGACCGCGGCACGGCCGGGAGCACCGGCGACTTCGCCGCCGCCACCAGCGTGGACCTCGCCGCCGACGCGGAGGCGGCCGTGCGCGTCCTGCGCGCGCGCGCGGGCGTGCGGCGCGACGCGGTCGGGATCGTCGGCCACAGCGAGGGCGGGCTGATCGCGCCGCTCGTCGCCTCGCGCACCCCCGACGTGGCGTTCGCGGTGCTGCTGGCGGGCCCCGGCGTGCCGGGCGACTCGATCCTCCTCCTGCAGCAGCGGCTGATCGCGGCCGCGCAGGGGGTGCCGACGCTGATGCTCGACCAGCTGGTCGCCTCCAACCGCCGCGTCTTCGCCGCCGTGCGGGCGTCGCGCGACTCGGCGGACGCGGCGCGGCGCGTCGGCGCGGTGCTCGACAGCGTGGCGGCCACGCTCCCCGAGGCGCAGCGCGCGGCGGCGCGCCGCCAGCTCGACGTCGGGGGGCGCCAGGTGCTCACGCCGTGGATGCGCCACTTCGTCGTCTACGACCCGCGCCCGGCGCTGCGCGCGACGCGCGTCCCGGTGCTCGCGCTCAACGGCACGCTCGACCTGCAGGTGCCGTACGCCGAGAACCTGCGCGCGGTCGGCGCCGCGCTGCGCGAGGGGGGGAACCGCGACGTCACGCTGGTCGAGATGCCGGGGCTCAACCACCTCTTCCAGACCGCGAAGACGGGCGCGCCCGCCGAGTACGCGACGATCGAGGAGACCTTCGCGCCGGCGGCGCTGGAGCGGGTGTCGGGGTGGATTCTCGCGCGGTTCGGGAGGAAGTGAGCTGCGCGGCTGCGCGGCTGCGCGCCACGTCTGCGTTCGCGACCGTTCAGGATTCAACCATCGGGGAGAACGGATCGGTCCGGATCAGGACGGATTCGGCGGATGGGCGCCTGAAGACTCGAGGAGCGATCCGATGAATCCGTCCGAATCAGATCTGATCCGTTCTCCCTGCCGTTGAAGCGCGCGGGCGCTACTCCGCCCGCAACGCCGTCGTCGGCGCGATGCGGCTCGCGCGCCGCGCCGGCAGCCACGCCGCCGCGAGCGCCGTCCCGGTGAGCACGACCACCACCGCGCCGAGCACCGCCGGGTCGCGCTGACTCACGTCCTGCAGCAGCGCGCCGAGCACGCGGCCGAGCGCCAGCGCCCCCGCCGTGCCGAGCACGACCCCGGCCGCGGCCACGCGCAGCCCCTGGCCGACGACCAGCCGCACCACCTGCCCGCGCGCCGCGCCGAGCGCGAGGCGCACGCCGATCTCGCGCGTGCGCTGCGCCACCGTGTACGCGAGCACGCCGTAGATCCCGACCGCCGCCAGCAGCAGCGCCGCCCCCGCGAACAGCGCCAGCAGCGACGCGTTGAAGCGCGGCTCGGCGAGCGAGGTGCCGAGCAGCGCGCGCAGCGCCGTGACCTCCTCCACCGGGAGCGCGGGGTCGAGGCGCCAGACGCGCTCGCGCAGCAGCGGCGCCGTCGCCGCGACGCCGAGGTCCGTGCGCGTGACGAGCCACATGTCGCCCATCGGGAACTGCGCGTGCGGGTAGTACGTCGCCGGGTCGGCCTCGCGCCCGACGCCGAGGTACGGCTCGTCGGCGACCACGCCCACGATCGTGAACGTCGTCGGCTGCCCCGGCCACCACGGCCCCTCGCGGTCGAGCACGTGGCCCAGCGGGTCGGCGCCGGCGAAGTGGCGGCGCACGAACGCCTCGTTCACCACCACCACGCCCGGCGTGTCCATGCGGTCGTCCGCTGAGACGTCGCGCCCCGCGCGCAGCGCCAGCCCGACCGTGCGGAAGTAGCCCGGCTGCACCGGCCGCACGCGCGCCTCGGGGCGGTCCCCCTCGGTCGGCTTCGGGCGCCCGACGATCGTGAAGCTCGACGTCCACCCCGCGCCGATCGGGTGCTCGTACGCGACCGCCGCCGAGCGCACGCCGGGGAGCGCGGCGACCTCCTCGCGCAGTCGCGCGTAGAAGCGCACGATCTTCGCCGACGAGTCGTAGCGCGTCTCGGGGAGCAGGAGGCGCGTCACCACCACGCCCTCGGGGCGCACGGGGAGCCGCGTGGACTGCAGCTGCCAGAAGCTCTTGAGCAGCAGCGCCGCGCCGACGACGAGCACCGTCGCCAGCGTCATCTCGGCGACCACCAGCCCCTGGCGGAGCCGCGTGCGCGACCGGCCGGCCGTCGCCCGCCCGCCCGAGAGCGCGCCCGCGAGCCCCGGCGCGCCCGCGTCGCGCCGCAGCTGCAGCGCCGGCAGCGCGCCGAACACGAGCCCCGTCGCCACGCTCACGGCGAGCAGGAAGCCGAGCACAGGCAGGTCGAGCGTCACCTCGCCGGCGCGCGGGATCGACTGCGGCACGAACGCCAGCAGCGCGCGCGTGCCGAGCCACGCCACCGCCAGCCCCGCGAGCCCGCCGCTCAGCGTCAGCAGCAGGCTCTCGGTCATCCACTGCCGCATCAGCCGCGTGCGCCCGGCGCCCAGGGCGGCGCGCACCGCCATCTCGCGCTCGCGCGCCGCGCCGCGGGCGAGGAACAGGCTCGCCAGGTTCGCGCACCCGACCAGCAGCACCAGCGTGACCGCGCCGAACAGGATCAGCAGCGCCGGGCGCGCGTCGCCCACCACCGACTCGCGCAGCGCGCGCAGCTCGACGGTGCGCTTGGCGTTGTCGCGCGGGAACGCGGCCTCCAGCCGGCGCGCGACCGCGCGCAGCTCCGTGGTCGCCTGCTCCGGCGTCGCCCCCGGGCGCAGGCGCCCGACGACCGAGTAGCGGTGCACGCCGCGCTCGCGCTCGAGCGCCCCGGGCACCACCGGCTGCCACAGCTGCACGTCGGCGCGGTCGAGCTTCGCGTCGGGCGGCAGGACGCCGACCACCGTCGTCGGCACGCCGTCGAGCGTGATCGCGCGGCCGACCACCGCCGGGTCCCCGCCGAAGCGCTGCCGCCAGAGGGCGTGGCCGAGCACCGCGACCGCGGGCGCCCCCGGCCGCTCGTCGGCCGGCACCAGCGCGCGCCCCACCAGCGGCCGCACGCCGAGCGTCGGGAAGTAGCTCGCGGTGGCGAGCATGAGCGGCAGGCGCGCCGGCTCGGCGTCGGCCGCGGTGAGCGTCGTCGTCCAGGTGCGGAACGCCGCGAGGTGCGCGAACCGCGTCGACTGGTCGCGGTAGTCCACGTAGTCGGGGTACGACGCGCTCGCGCCGACGCGCTCGGGGTTCCCGTCGGTCGACACGCCGCGCACCTCGACCAGCCGCTCGGCCTCGGGGAACGCGAGGGGGCGCAGCAGCACGCCGTTGACGACCGAGAAGAGCGCGGTCGTGGCGCCGATCCCCAGCGCGAGCGTGAGGACGACGACGGCGACGAAGCCCGGGCGCCGGCGCAGCGCGCGCGCGGCGTACCGCAGGTCGTGGGCGAGCACGGGGCCTCCGGAGTGCGAGTGGTGGCGGCGCAGCCACGCCGCGTCGAGCAGGTCGCCGAGCGCGCGCCAGCGCAGCCGCGCGGCCACCAGCGCGGCGGGCTCGCCGCGGCGCGCCCCCTCGTGCGCCCCCCACGCCAGCTCCCCCTCCCACTCCGCGCGCCACTCGGCGCGGCGCGCGGACGGGACGAGCGGCGACAGGGCGCGCACGATCGCCGCGCCCGGGACGGGCGGGAGGGGCGCGCGCACGCGCGGCGCGCACACGCGGGTCGTGGCGCCGCG
>NZ_JARGEK010000267.1 GCF_029211165.1 Roseisolibacter sp. H3M3-2 | reverse complement strand
GCCGTGGTGGCGGCCGACGCCACGCCGGCGGCGGCCGCGCGCGCGCTGGCGCGCCTCCCCGCCGACGCCGGGGTGCAGCCGGGGGCGCGCGCGACCGTGACGCCGGCCGGGCAGCTGCTCGAGGCGGCGGCGGACGAGGCGGGGGCGTTCCGCTTCTGCCACCTCCCGGCCGGGGCGCGGGCGGCGCTGGTCGTGGTGCACGAGGGGCGGGCGGCGGAACCGGTGGAGGTCGCCCTCCCCGCCGCCGGCACCGTGCTGCAGGTCCTGGCCCCGCCGGCGCCCTGAGCCGCGGCCGGGCCCGCAGCCGGGCCTGCAGCCGGGCACGCCCCGCAGCGCTGCCGCGTTGCGCCGCGTAGCCCCACGATGCCAGTTACGGCGTCCGCCCCGATCCTCGGATCGTCCCGGCGGACGTCGCGTACCGCCCGTCCCACCCTGGCCCCGCCGCCCCATGTCCCGCCCCGCCCGTCCGCTCGCCGCGGGGGCCGCGCTCGCGTCGGCCCTGGTCGCCGCCCCCGCCGCCGCCCAGCTGGCGTACCAGCAGCCGCCGCAGCCCATCGCCCAGGCGCTCGACGCCGAGCCGCTCCCCGCGGTCTCCGTGAGCCCCGACCGGAAGTGGCTCCTCCACCTGCGCCGGCGCGGCCTCCCCGGCATCGACGAGGTGGGGGCGCCCGAGCTGCGGCTGGCCGGGCTCCGCCTCAACCCGCGCACCAACGGCGGGTCGCGCGACGTCTCGTACACGGGGCTCGCGCTCCAGGCGCTCGACGGCACCGCCACCCGCGCCATCACCGTCCCCGCGGGGGCCGGTCGCATCGGGCAGCCGATGTGGGCCCCCGACGGGAAGCGCATCGCCTTCACCGTGACCGGCCCCGCGTCGATCACCCTCTGGGCGGCCGACGTCCCGGCGGGGGTGGCCGGCGCCCCGGTGAGCGCGCGCCGCCTCTCGTCGCTGGCGCTCAACGCGACCACCGGCGCCCCCTGCGCGTGGGTCGGCAGCGCGCGCCTCGCCTGCCTCACCATCCCCGCCGGCCGCGGCGCGCCCCCGGTGGCGTCGGCCACCCCGACGGGGCCGATCTCGCAGGAGTCCGAGGGGAAGGCCGCCCCCAACCCGACGTTCCAGGACCTGCTCAAGAGCCCCGCGGACGAGGCGCTCATGGAGCACTACCTGACGTCGCAGGTCGCGCTCATCGGGCTCGACGGGCAGGCGACGCGCCTCGGCCAGCCGGCGCTGCGCACGCGCGTCGCGCCGTCGCCCGACGGCAGCTGGCTGCTGGTCGAGACGACGCACCGCCCGTACTCGTACCTCGTCACGCTCAACTCCTTCCCGAGCCTCGCCGAGGTGTGGGACCTGTCGGGCAAGGTCGTGCGCAAGCTCGACGACTCGCCGCTCGACGAGCAGGCGTCGCGCCGCTTCGACCAGGTGCCGGTCGGGCCGCGCAACCTGTCGTGGCGCGCCGACGCGCCGGCGACGCTGGCGTGGGTCGAGGCGCTCGACGGCGGCGACCCGGCCAAGCCGGCGGCCAAGCGCGACGCGGTGAAGTCGCTGGCCGCGCCGTTCGCCGGGCAGCCGGTGGAGCACGCGCAGCTCGAGTGGCGCGGCGGCGGCGTGACGTGGGCGCGCAACGACCTCGCGTTCGTCACCGAGAACTGGCGCCGCACGCGCCGCACGCGCACCTGGGCGATCGACCCGTCGAACCCGTCGGCCGCGCCGCGCAAGGTGTTCGACCGCTCCTCCGAGGACCGCTACGGCGACCCGGGGCGCTTCGAGCTCGCGCCCAACAGGTACGGCCGCCCCGCGCTGCTCACCACCAGCGACGGCAAGTACGCCTTCCTCGGCGGGCAGGGCGCGTCGCCCGAGGGCGACCGCCCGTTCCTCGACCGCTACGACCTCGCGACCGGCAAGACCGAGCGCGTCTTCCGCTCCGAGGCGCCGTACTACGAGGAGCCGGTCGCGGTGCTCGACCCCGACGGCGGCACGGTGCTGACGCGCCGCGAGGGGACGAAGGAGGTCCCGAACTACTGGGCGCGCGAGACGGTCAAGCGCAGCGCGCCGCGCCAGCTCACCGCGTTCAAGGACCCGGCGCCGCAGTACGCCGGCGTCACGTCGCAGCTGGTGACGTACAAGCGCCCCGACGGCGTCGAGCTGTCGGCGACGGTGTACCTGCCGGCCGGCTACGACAAGGCGAAGGACGGCCCGCTCCCGTTCTTCCTCTGGGCCTACCCGCTGGAGTACGGCTCGGCGGAGGCGGCGTCGCAGGTCGTCGGCTCGCCCTACCGCTTCACGCGGCCGTCGGGCGCCAGCCACCTCTTCCTGCTGTCGCAGGGCTACGGCGTGATGGACAACCCCACCATGCCGATCGTCGCCAAGCCGGGGAAGGAGTCGAACGACACCTACGTCGAGCAGCTCGTGACGAGCGCGCAGGCCGCGGTCGACAAGATCGTGGAGATGGGCGTCGCGGACCGCGACCGCGTCGGCGTCGGCGGGCACTCGTACGGCGCCTTCATGACGGCGAACCTCCTCTCGCACACCAACATCTTCAAGGCGGGCATCGCGCGCAGCGGCGCCTACAACCGCACGCTGACGCCGTTCGGCTTCCAGGGCGAGGAGCGCGACTACTGGAAGGCGCAGCAGCTCTACACCGAGATGTCGCCGTTCACGTACGCCAACCGCGTGAAGACGCCGATCCTGCTGATCCACGGCATGGCCGACGACAACACGGGCACCTTCCCGGTGCAGAGCGAGCGGTACTACGCGGCGCTCAAGGGGAACGGCGTGAAGGCGCGCTACGTCCAGCTCCCGGCCGAGGCGCACGGGTACCGCGCGCGCGAGAGCATCGGGCACACGCTGTACGAGATGGTGACGTGGCTCGACCGGTACGTGAAGCCGAAGCAGGAGAAGGCGACCGCCATGGAGTGATCGCGGGCGGCACGGCTCCGTGAACGCTGCGGGCGGCGGGCGGCGGGTTTCGAATCCGCAGCCCGCCGCCCGCAGCGTTTTCGTTCACGGCTGCTTCGGCGGCGGCACCGGCGGGGGGTTCTGCCCCTTGCTCGTGTCGAGCGGCGTGACCGCGGGGTTCCCCGAGTCGCCGGCGACGCCGCGCTGGCCGGTGCGGTCCTGCAGCCCCTGCGTGCTGTCGCCCATCGCGGGGTTGGGGCTCAGCGTCTGCTGCGTGGCCGGGGCGGCGGCGCCCGTGTCGCCGTCGTTGGCGAACTCGGGGCGGTTCTCCTGCCCGCCGCCGCACGCGGCGAGCAGCGTCAGGACGATGGCGGCGCGCTTCATCACGACCGCCCCCCGCGCGCGGCGTTAGACTGCACCAGCGCCTGCACCCGGCGCGCCTCCGCGAGGTGGCGCTCGACGTCGCCCTGCGCGCGGCGCACGCGGTCGACCAGCGTCGCGTCGCCGGCCGCCGTCTCGGCGCGCTCGAGGGCCTGCAGCGCCCCTTCGTGCGCCTGCACCTGCGCGGTCATGTACGCGCGGTCGAACGCCGGCCCCGCGTCCAGCGACTGCAGCTGCTGCATCGTCTTCCGGTGCGCGTCCGTCAGCGGGACGATCAGGTCGTTGGCGCTGTTCGTCCCCGCCGCCTCGATGCCGCGGTCGAGCGCCGGCTGGCGGTGCGCGGCGAGCATCGCCTGCGCGTAGCGCCGCACCTCGGCGTGCTGCGCCTTGGTCGCGGCGACCGTGCTGGCCTCCGTCTCGCCCGCGTTGATCGCGTCGAGCAGCGAGCGCACGGCCGCGTCGCTCGGGTCGCCGCTCTGCACCGCGCCCGAGCCCGGCGTGCCGATGGCGCCGCCGGCGTTGCCGACCGCCGCCGTGCTGCTCCCCGCGGTGCCCGGCAGGAACGCCGTGTCCGGCACGCTCGCCGTGGCGCCCGGGACGGCGACCTCGCCGCCGCTCGCGCCGCTGCGCGCCGGCGCCGACCCGCGCACGTCGTCGCCGCCGCCGCAGCCGGTGATCCCCATCGCGGCCAGCGCGGTCAGCGCCGCCGCCGCGAGCGCGAGCAGGTCGCGCGTGGCCGTGCGCGGCGCGGGGGCGACGCGCGCCCGCGCGGCGCGACAGGCAGTCCGTTCGTACGCTCTATGGTGCATCTGTCTCCCTCCGTGGCGTTCCGTCGTCGGGCGGCGGCCGTGGCGCCGCGGGGCCGTTGCAGTGCGGGGCGCATGCCAGCGCGCCCGCCGGCCGCGGGGGCCGACGGGCGCGGGCGCGCGCGGGCGTGATCCGCGCCGCGCGCGGCGTGCGATCTCAGCCGCCCGTCGTCGCCGTGCCGGCCCCGCCCAGCCGCTGCTGGAGGCGCTGCCCCTCCTCGAGGTGCGCCTGGACCTTCGGGATCGCGCCCTGGATCAGCGTGCGCAGCTCCGCGTTGCCGGTGTTCTGCAGCGCCTGCAGCTCGGTCAGCGTCTGCTGGTGCGCCTGCACCTGCCCGTCCATGTACTGCCGGTCGAACGCCTGGCCCTTGCCGAGCCCCTTGAGCTGCGCGGCCATCTGGTTGGCCATGTCGGTCTTCTCTCGCGCGCGCGCCGGCGTCCCGGGCGTCACGTTGAGCTTCGTCGCGAGCTGGTCGGCCTGCTTCTGCATCGCCTGGTGCTCCTGCACCATCTTGCGCGCGTACGCCTTCACGTCGGCGTCGGTCGCCATCGTGATCGCCACGTCGCTGGTCGCGATCTCGCCGGCGTTCGACGCGCCGACGACCGCCATCACGTCGGGCTCGCTCATCGTGGCCAGGTCGCCCGTCGCGCCGCCGGCGCCGGCCATCGCGGCCGAGTCGCCGGCCGCGCCCATCGCGCCCGCCGTCCCGCCCGGCGCGACCTCGCCCGCCGCCGTCCCGCTCGTGCTCGCGTCGTCGGCGGCGTCGTTGCCCCCGCCGCATGCGCCGAGCGCGAGCGTCGCGCCGAGCAACGCGCCCGCGCCCCACTTCCCGATATGCCGCATCTGTAACCTCGCTGCCGTGTCGCGTGAGTCTGGTCGTGTCACGCCGGCGCCGCGCGCCAGCGAGGCGGAGGCGGGCAAAGCGCATGCTACGCGACGCAACCGCGCGGCGGATCCCGCGGGCGGCACGTCTGGCCACACAGTCAGCGACGACCGCGACGCGGCCGGAACGCGCGGCGCCGGAGCGGAACCGGAGTGCCTAGGATGCGTACCACGTGATGCGCGTCACACGACGCCTCCGCCCCGCGGACGGCCGCCGAGCGTCGCGCGCCTCCTCCTCGTGCCCACGCCGCCATGACCCATTCCGCCCTGCTCGCCCGACGGCTCCTGCGCCGCGCCCGCGCGTCCTGGCTGTGCGCCGCGGCGGCGGCCGTGGTCGCCACGCCGTGGGTGCTGCGCAGCGGCGTCGGCGTGCTCGCGTCGATCGAGACGACGGGGCCGGGCGCGGCCGTGGCGGCGGCGTACGACGAGGCCGCGACGCGCGCCGACCTGCTGCAGCTCGCGTCCAACGACGGCGCGGCGGGCCGCCACCTCGGCTTCGACACGAGCGTGTACCCGGGCGACCGCACGATGCGCACGTGGAAGGACGCGGGCGTGTACGAGTGGGTGGGCTACTACCTCCCCGCCCCGTGCCACCGCGACCCGTCGTGGAGCGGCAAGCGCGCGACGCTGACGGCGATGGGGTGGGGGCTCGCGGTCGTGTACGTCGGCCAGCAGACGTGGGACCGCGTGCCCAAGCCGGCCTCGCCCGCGGCGCGCCTCGCCGAGCGCGCGGGCAAGCGTTGCGACACGCACTTCGTGAGCGGCCCGCGCGGCGTGACCGAGGCCGCCGACGCGATCTCGCGCACCATCGCCGAGGGGTTCGCGCGCGGGACGGTGGTCTACCTCGACATCGAGCGGATGGAGCGCATGCCGCAGGCGATGCGCGACTACTACCGCGCCTGGACGCGCGCGCTGCTCGCCGACGGCCGCTACGTGCCGGGCGTGTACGTGCACGCGCACAACGCCGACGCGGTGTACCGCGACCTGGTGGCCGAGTACCGCGCGGCCGGCGTCGACGCCGAGCCGCCGATGTGGGTGGCGAGCGGGCGCGGCTTCCACCGCGGCGCCTCGCCGACCGACGTGGGGCACGCCTTCGCGGGCGTGTGGCAGGGGGTGCTGGACGTGGTCGAGCACCACGGCGGCGTCTCGCTCCCGATCGACGTGAACGTCGCCTCGGTGCCGTCGCCGTCGGACCAGTACGCGAGCCTGTACGCGCAGACGGAGACGGTGGCCGCCGACTGACGACCCTCCGGGGGGCGGACGCTGCGGGCTGCGGGCGGCGGATCTCGAATCCGCAGCCCGCAGCCCGCAGTCCGCTAGGCGTCCTTCCCCTGCCCCGGCACGTTGAACGCCTCCACGCGCCGCGCGGCGTTGCTCTGGCTGCCGAGCGACTGGGCGCCGAGCTCGAGGCCGGCCTCCCCCTCCTCGCGCATCGCGCGCTCGTCGTCGCGCTCGGGGGCGCCGGCGAGGCCGAGGGCGGCGTCCTCGTTGTGGACGGCGTGCCCGGCGGTGGGGCCGGCGGCCTTCCCGGCCTCGTCGGGGCCGGTGCTGCGGTCGGGATCGCGCTTGGTCATCGGTCGCTCCTGGTGTGGGGGCCGCCGACGGGTGCACGCCCCGGGCCTCGCGGCGCCGGGCGCGGGGTGCGACCGTAGGCGCATGCCCGCCCTGCACTACCGCGAGTTCGCCCCCGCGCCCGCGCTCGCCGACGACGCGCTCAGCCACTGGTGGTTCGAGGCCGACCTCCCGCCCGACGGCGGGCACGACCACCACGTCTGGCCGGACGGGTGCGTGTCGGTCGGCGTGCAGACCCGCGCGGGGGCGCCCCCGCTGGCCGTCCTCGCCGGCCCGGCGCTGGCGGCGCCGCGGGTGCGGCTCGAGGGCGCGGTACGCTTCCGCGGGGTGCGGCTGTGGCCGGACCGCGGCGCCGCCCTGCTCGGCGTGCCCGCGTCGCGCCTGCGCGGGCTGCGCCTGCCGCTCGCCCTCGTGCTCGGCGAGGCGGAGGGGGACG
>NZ_JARGEK010000266.1 GCF_029211165.1 Roseisolibacter sp. H3M3-2 | reverse complement strand
CGGCGGCGTCGGCGGCCAGCGCGAGCGCGGCGCCGAGGGCGTCGACGAGCAGCGACTCGGCGACGGCGTCGGGGAACGCGATCGGGCGGTCGGGGGTCGGCGCGGGGACGCGGACGCGGCGCTCGTCGGGCGCGGCCCACTCCACCGGGTCGGGCGCGCAGGCGGCCAGCGCGGAGAGCGCGGCCGTCGCCGCGAGCGCCGCGACGGGGCGAACACGGTTCAGCATGCCGGAAGTCTAGCGGGTGAGGGCGCGCGGGGTGGTCGGGTAGATTCCCCACGTCCCCCGTCCCCTCACTCGAGCTCCGCATGACCACCACCGCTGCCCCCCACGTCCCGCACGGCTCGGGCGCCGAGGCGCCGATGCCCGGCGGCTCCGCGACCAGCGCCCCGCAGCCCGTCCCGTCGATGGGCGGCGTGACCGGCTTCGCCGGGATCCGCCGCGTCCCGGCGCCGGTCAACGAGCCAGTGCGCGGCTACGCCCCCGGCTCGCCCGAGCGCGCGGCGCTGCAGGCGCGCCTGGCGTCGATGGCGGCCGAGCGCGTGGAGATCCCGCTGGTGATCGGCGGCGAGCACGTCACCACCGGCGACGTCGCGCAGGCCACCAACCCGTGCGCGCACCGCGAGGTGCTCGCCGACTGGCACCGCGCCCGTCCCGAGGACGTGCAGCGCGCCGTCGCCGCCGCCCGCGACGCGCACCGCGACTGGGCCAACTGGGCGTGGGAGGACCGCGCCGCGGTGTTCCTGCGCGCCGCCGAGCTGCTGGCGACGACGTGGCGCGACACGATCAACGCGGCGACGATGCTCGGCCAGTCGAAGACCGCGCACCAGGCGGAGATCGACAGCGCCTGCGAGCTGATCGACTTCTTCCGCTTCAACTGCCACTTCGCGCAGGAGCTGTACGAGGAGCAGCCGCTCTCGACGCCGGCGATGTGGAACCAGATGGACTACCGCCCGCTCGAGGGGTTCGTGTACGCGGTGACGCCGTTCAACTTCACGGCGATCGCGGGGAACCTGCCGGCGTCGGCGGCGCTGATGGGGAACACGGTCGTGTGGAAGCCGGCGTCGAGCGCGATGCCGAGCGCGTGGCAGGTGATGCGCCTGCTCGAGGCGGCGGGGCTGCCGCCGGGCGTCATCAACTTCGTCCCCGGCGACCCGAAGCCGATCTCCGACGCGCTGCTCGCGCACCCGGACCTCGGCGGCGTCCACTTCACCGGCAGCACGGGCGTCTTCAACAGCATGTGGGAGACGATCGGGCGCAACATGGGGCGCTACCGCTCGTACCCGCGCATCGTCGGCGAGACGGGGGGGAAGGACTTCATCCTCGCGCACCCGTCGGCGGACCCGCAGGCGCTGGCGGTCGGGATGGTGCGCGGCGCCTTCGAGTACCAGGGGCAGAAGTGCTCGGCGGCGAGCCGCGCCTACGTCCCGAAATCGATGTGGCCCGACGTGCGCGACCGCGTGGTGGCGATGATGCGCGAGCTGCAGCAGGGCGACGTGCGCGACTTCCGCAACTTCGTCGGCGCGGTGATCGACGAGCGGTCCTTCACCAAGATCTCCGGGTACCTCGACGACGCGCGCCAGAACGCGACGATCGTGCAGGGGGGCGGCGCCGACCGCGCGACGGGGTGGTTCGTCGAGCCGACGCTGGTCGAGACGGCGGACCCCGCGTACCGGCTGATGTGCGAGGAGATCTTCGGGCCGGTGCTGACGGTGTACGCCTACGACGACGCGAAGTGGGAGGAGACGCTGGGCACGATCGACCGGACGTCGACGTACGCGCTGACGGGGGCGGTGTTCGCCAACGACCGGCGGGCGGTGAAGCAGGCGATGGTCGCGCTGCGGCACGCGGCGGGGAACTTCTATGTGAACGACAAGCCGACGGGGGCGGTGGTGGGGCAGCAGCCGTTCGGCGGGGCGCGCGGGTCGGGGACGAACGACAAGGCGGGGTCGAAGCTGAACCTCGTGCGGTGGGTGAGTCCGCGGGCGGTGAAGGAGACGTTCGTGCCGCCGACGGATTGGACGTATCCGTTCCTTGGCGCTGATCGCTGACCTCGTCGATCGTCGCGCCGCGCGGTGGCGAGGCGGGAGGTACGCAGGCGACCTCGATCGCGCAGCGATCGTCGGGAGCCGCAGCGCCGACCCCTCGCCCGCTCGGCCACGGTACCAAGCCAGTCGAACGAACAGGAATGCGCACCTACGACTACGTAACGGCAGACGTCTTCACCGACCGCCAGTTCGGCGGCAACCAGCTCGCCGTCCTCCTCGACGCCCGCGACCTCTCGTCCGAGCAGATGCTCGACATCGCGCGCGAGTTCAACTACTCCGAGACCACCTTCGTCCTCCCCCCCGAGCGCGGCGGCGCGGCGAAGGTCCGCATCTTCACTCCCGGCGGCGAGGTCCCCTTCGCCGGCCACCCGACCATCGGCACCGCGCACGTCCTGTTCGCCACGGGCGCCCTCACCGCCGACGGCACCGAGGCGACCATCCTGCTCGAGGAGCAGGTCGGCGACGTCCCCGTGAAGGTGCGCCTCCCGCACGCCGCCGTCGGCGCCGGCGTCGAGCCCACCTTCGCGCAGCTCTCCGTCGCCCAGCTCCCCGAGGAGCGCGAGGCCCCGTCCCGCGCGCTGCTCGCCGACGCGCTCGGCCTGCGCGAGGACGACATCCTCGACGGCGCGTACGCGCCGCGCATGGCCGGCTGCGGCCTCCCGTTCGTGCTCGTCCCGCTGGCCAGCCACGACGCGGTGCGCCGCGCGCGCGTGCGCCACGAGGCGTGGGAGCGCGCGCTCCCGCCCGACGCGTGGACGCGCGAGCCGATGGTGTTCGCGATGGGCGCCCCCGACGAGGCGAGCGCGCGCGCCGGCGTCGACGTGCACGCGCGCGTGTTCGTCCCCGGGCTCAGCGTCCCCGAGGACCCGGCCACCGGCTCGGCGAACGCGGCGCTCGCCGGCTACCTCGCCGCGCGCACGCCGCGCCTCGACGGGACGCTGCGCTGGGTCGTGGCGCAGGGGATCGAGATGGGGCGCCCGAGCCGGCTGGAGCTCGAGGCCGACAAGCAGGGGGGCGAGATCACCGCGGTGCGCGTCGGCGGGAGCGCGGTCGTCGTGAGCGAGGGGCGGCTCCGGCTGCGCCCGCGCGCGTGAGGGCGCGGTGACCGCCCCCGGGATCGGCGACCGCTGGCTGCGCGGCGAGGCGATCGACGGCGTCGCGTTCGCGCAGCACGACGCGGTCGCGATCGCCGGCGGGTCGCGCGACGGGCAGGCGGGGCGCGTGCTGCTCCTGCTGGCCGTCGCGCCGCGCCCGCTCTACCTGGTCGCCCTCGACGCCGGCGGCGACCTGAAGGTCCACCAGGGCGCGCTCCGGCCGCTCAGGCCCCGCCCGTCCTGAAGCGCGACGCGTGGCGCTCGGCGACCAGCACGAACACGCCGCGCGACTCCGCCAGCAGCTCGCCCCCGGGGCCGACGAGGCGCGCGGTCACCGACGCCTTGCGCTCGTCGGCCGCCACCACCGCCGTCTCGACGCGCGCGGTGACGCCGAGCGGCACGGGGGCGCGGAAGTCGACCTCGATGTGCGCGGCGAGCGCCGAGGTGTGCGCGAGCCACACGGCGAGCCCCATCGCCTCGTCGAGCAGCGCGGCGGTGCTGCCGCCGTGGGCGTGCCCCGGCGGCCCCTGCGTGCGCGGCCCGAACCACGCCGTCGCCCCCAGCTCGGCGCGCGTCCCGGCGCCGCGCGCCTCGTAGCGCACGCGCAGCCCCTCGCCTTCGGGGTCGCCGCTGACGTAGGAGCGCGCGGCGAAGGCGGCGATGGTGCGCCCCACGGGGTGCTCGGCGATCGGGATCCAGGGTTCGGCCATGCGCGAAGAGTAACTTCCGCGGCGTGACCGAGCCGCCGCCGACCGCCTTCCCCGCCACCGCGCGCGCGCTGCGCGACGCGCTCGCCGCCGTGGCGCTCGACGCGGCGTCGTTCGCGCGGCCGCTGGCGCGCTGCGCGCTCGCCGACTGCCGCGGCACCTGCTGCACCGAGGGGGTGACCCTCAACGCCGAGGAGGCGATGGTGCTGCGCGCGCTCGTGCGGCGCGAGGGGGAGGCGCTGCGCGCGCTGGCGCCGGCGATGCCCGACGCGCCGATCGTCGACGAGTACCCCGACGACGAGGACGGGCCGGCGCGCACGGCGCTCGTGCCGCGCCGCTACCACGGCGTGGTGGCCGGCTACCCGCCGCACTTCGCCGACGCGGCGTGCGCGTTCCTGATGCCCGACGCGCGCTGCGCGCTGCAGGCGCTGGCCGAGCGGCGCGGCCGTCCGGCGTGGTACTGGAAGCCGCTCGCCTGCTGGCTGCACCCGATCGCGCTCGGCGCCGACGCGATCCGGCTTCCGGACGCGGCCACCGACCGCCACGCCGACGGGGCGCGCGGCGGCTTCGCCAGCTGCACGCCGTGCGGGCGGACGGCGCCCGCGGGCGCCCCCGGCGGCGCGCCGGCCGCGGAGGTGCTGGCGCCCGAGCTACGGGCGCTCGGCGCCCTGCTCGGGCGGGACCTCGCCGCCGAGGCGGCCGGGGGCTGAGGCGCCGCCCGACGCCCCCTCGACGTCGTCGGCCAGCAGCTGCTCGCGCGTCATCCGCGGCACGCCGCCGGGCGGCGTCGCGTCGGCGGGCGGGGTCCGGTGGTGCGGGTGGCCGACGTTCCGCGCGTTGCGGCGCGCGTCGTGTTGCTCCTTGGGCGTCGCCATGCGATCCTCGCGTCGGATGGGTGCGCCGACGACGGGCACGCGCCGTGCCGTGCTCGGTCCCGACCGCCGGTTCCCGCGTCCCGCCCGTACGCGTCCGCCCGACGCGCCCGCACGCCGCGCCCATGCCCTCGACGAACGCCCCCGCCTCGCGCGCGCAGCTGGTGGCGCGCGCCCGACTCACCGCGCGCATCGCGCGCGGCCGCGCCGCGTTCGTCCGCGACGCGCGGCTCCTCCCGATCGGGCTCCCGCTGGCCGCCCTGACGGCCGTCGGCGTCCTGCTGGCCGCGCAGGCGCGCCCGCGCCCCGTGTGGCGGAAGTACAGCCGCCGCGCGCGCCGCGAGGCCGCGGCGCACGCGGCGGGGCTCGCGCTGCTGGCGGCCGGCGGCACGCTCGGCGCCACCTGGCTGGCGGCGCAGGCCGAGTGGGGGCGCCACGAGCGCGCCTACCAGACGCGCGACGAGTCCTGAGCGGAGGGGCGCGCCGGCGACGGGGCCGACGCGCCGAGGGTCAGCCCTTCTTCTTGCGCGACGGCCGCGCCACGGTGTCGGCGGCGGCGACCGGGAGCTGCAGCTGGAAGCGGAACTCCTGCCGCACCAGCTGGCGCACCCGCTGCCCGCCCAGCTCCGCCGGGCGGAACTTCATCCCGGTGAGGCACTCCTTCACCGCGTCGGTGAAGAGCGGGTGCGACGACGCGACGATCTTGAACGACGCCGGGTCGGCGGCGCCGGTCGTGTCGACGATCCACTCCGCGGTCACCGCGCCCTCGGTGTTGGTGAGCCGCAGCGGCTCCGGGTAGCGCGGGCCGACGCTCGACGGGTCGCGCTGCACCTCGACGTCGAGCTCGGACGCGACGAACACCGGGTCGCCGTCGATCGGCGGCCCCTCCTCGGCGACCGGCACGGGGACGGCGCGGCCGCCTCCCTCGCGCGTGCGCTCGACGAACCCCGTCGGCCCCTCGGGGAGCGACGGCGCGCCGTCGCCGGTCCCCTTCCCGTCCCCGGTCCACCGCAGCTCGACCGGCGCCTCCTGGGGGGGCGCCTTTGGGAGGAGCGGCAGGAAGAACACGACCTCGCGCGTCGTGCCGACCGTCCCCTCCTCGCCGGTGCCGGCGGGAGCGGACGCGATGAGCGACGCGACGAGCCCGGCGTGCGCCGCCGCGCTCCAGAACGTGGGGGCGGCCAGCCAGTGTTGGTGGCGCCCCGATTCGATGAGATGAAGTCCCACCGGGCCCTCCTTGAGTCCCGATGCCGCTACCGTACCGTGCGCCCGACGGGCCCACAATGGGTCGCTGCACTCCCCCGTCCCCTACCGTCCCGCATCCCACGCTCCATGGACTCCCCAAGCTCGCCCCCGGCCACCGGTCCTGACAGGACGATGACGCCAACCGGCGCCCTCGCGGGACGAGTCGCCCTGATCACGGGAGCCGGGCGCGGCCTGGGAGCGGCGATGGCGACCCGCCTCGCCCGGGCCGGCGCCGCGGTGGCGCTCGCCGCCCGCTCCACCGAGGAGCTGGAGGCGGTCGCAGCCGCCATCACGGCCGACGGCGGGACCGCCCGGACCATTCCCGCCGACGTGACCGACGCGGCCTCGGTGGAGGCGATGGTCGCCGACGCGGAGCGCGCGCTCGGCCCGCTCGACCTGCTCGTCAACAACGCGGGGCGCGGCGCGGTGCCCGGCCCGGTCTGGGCGTCGGACCCGGACGACTGGTGGGCAACCTTCGACGTGAACGTGCGCGGCGTCTTCCTGTGCATGCGCGCGGCGCTCGCGCGCATGGTCCCCCGGGGGCGCGGCCGGATCGTCAACGTCTCCAGCCGGGTCGGCAACCTGGCGATGCCCCACGCCTCGGCGTACGGGGTCAGCAAGTGCGCGGTGACCCGCCTGACCGAGGTGGCGGCCGCCGAGGCGCGCCCGCACGGGATCGCGGTGTTCGCGCTGGAGCCGGGGACGGTGCGGACGGCGATGACCGAGCGCCTGATCGCCAGCGAGGCGGCGCGCACCTGGCTCCCCGGGTACGTGGCAACCTTCGCCGACGGTCACGACGTCCAACCCGACGAGGCCGCCGCGCTGGTCGAGCGCCTCGCGCGCGGCGACGCGGACGCGCTGAGCGGGCGCTTCGTGAGCCGGGCGGACGACCTGGACGCGTTGATCGCGGGGGCGGGGGGGGAGTCGCGGACGCTGCGGCTGGTTCCCTGAGGTCCTGCGACCTGCGACCTGCGACCGGGTGCCCTCGCAGGTCGCAGGTCGCAGGTCG
>NZ_JARGEK010000265.1 GCF_029211165.1 Roseisolibacter sp. H3M3-2 | reverse complement strand
CGGACAGCGGGGCGCGCCCCGCGGACACCGCGCGCGCCGACTCGGCGCGGGCCACGCGTCCCGCGGCCGGCGCTCGGCGCCCCGCCACCCGCATCGAGTTCGACGGGATCCGGCAGCGGCTGACGCTCCTGCAGACGGGGCTCGACGTGCAGGCCGTGGCGCCGAGCCCCGACGGGCGGCAGCTGCTGCTCACCGCGGGCGCCGCGGGGCAGTCGAACCTGTGGCTGTGGCCCCTCGACGAGCTGGCGACGGCGGAGCCGGTGGCGCGCCAGCTCACCAGCACCGCCGGCGGCAAGGCCGACGCGCAGTGGTCGGCCGACGGGCGCGAGGTGTGGTTCCGCGAGAACGGGCGCCCGCAGGCGGTGACGGTCGAGTCGCGCGCGGTGCGCCCGGTGCAGGTGGCCGCCGAGATGGAGGTCGACTTCGCGCGCGAGAAGGACGTCGTGTTCGGGCAGGCGTGGGGGTGGCTGCGCGACCACTTCTACGACGAGAAGTTCCACGGCGCCGACTGGGACGCGGTGCGCGCGCGCGTCGCGCCGCACGTCGCGGCGTCGCGCACCCCCGACGAGCTGCGGCGCGTGCTGGGGCTGATGGTCGGGGAGCTGAACGCGTCGCACCTCGGCGTGAACGGCCCCGGCGGCGGCCCGCCGTCGACCGGGCGGCTGGGCGTGCGCTTCGACCGCGCGGCGTTCGAGCGCGACGGCGCGCTGCGCGTCACCGAGGTGATCCCGCTCGGCCCCGCCGCGCTCGCGGGCGTGCGCGTCGGCGAGGCGCTGGCGGCGGTGGAGGGGACGCCGGTGCGCGCCGGCACCAACCTCGACTCGCTGCTCGCGTACACGGGCGGGCGCCGCGTGTCGCTGACGCTCGCCGGCGCGGGCGGCGCGCGCCGCGAGGTGGCGGTGCGCCCGGTGAGCACGCAGGCCGAAAAGGGGCTGCTCTACCGCGCCTGGGTCGAGTCGCGCCGCGCCTACGTCGAGCAGGCGAGCGGCGGGCGCCTCGGCTACGTGCACATGCCCGACATGAGCGCGGGCTCGCTGGCGCAGCTCTACGCCGACCTCGACGCCGAGAACCTCGGGAAGCAGGGCGTGGTCGTCGACCTGCGCAACAACAACGGCGGCTTCGTGAACGCCTACGCGCTCGACGTGTTCGCGCGGCGCCCGTACCTGACGATGCGCATCCGCGGCGACGAGCCGGCGTCGGCGCGCGCGCAGCTCGGCCAGCGCGCGCTCGAGCGGCCGACGGTGCTGGTGGTGAACCAGCACTCGCTCTCCGATGCCGAGGACTTCACCGAGGGGTACCGCGCGCTGAAGCTCGGCAAGGTCGTGGGCGAGCCGACCGCGGGGTGGATCATCTACACGTGGAACGTGCCGATGCTCGACGGCTCGGTGCTCCGCCTCCCGCGCCAGCGCGTCACCGGCGCCGACGGGACCGACATGGAGCTGAAGCCGCGCCCCGTGGACGTGAGCGTGAAGCGGCCGATCGGGGAGTGGTACTCGGCGCGGGACTCGCAGTTGGACGCCGCCGTGCGCGAGCTGCTGGCGACGATCCAGTAGCGGCGGGAGTCGTCACGACGGGAGTCGCGAAAGCGGGAGTCGTAACGGCGCAGTGCGCACTCACGACTCCCGCTGTTTCTACTCCCGCCGTGACGACTCCCGCCGTTACAGCGGTTTGTAGATGGCCATGTACGCCGCCAGCCCGCCCAGCACGGGGAGCAGCAGGTACACCGGCTTCGCCAGCTCCGGCCGCCGGTACGGGACGAACAGCAGGGCGGCGATGGTGACCCACACGGCGAGCTTCACGAGCAGCCAGCCGGGGAACATCGCGCCGTGGCGGAAGCCGAGGCGCGCCAGCATGCCGAAGCCGCCGATGAGGATCAGCACGACGCCCGTGCCGTGCAACGCGGCGACGAGGCCGCGGGCGCGGTTGGTCTGGCGGGTGCCGCCGTTGAGGGCGTGGATCGCCGTCGCGCCGAGGGCGGACATGACGAGCACGATCCCCACGATGTGGACGACGTTGTAGAAGGCGTGGGAGAACATGCGGGGAAGCTAACGCCGCGCGCGCCGGCCACCGCCCCCCGCCCCTCGTCGCCGCCTCACCGGTAGCCGAAGGCGCGCCCGAGGCGCAGCGCCAGCTCGGGGCCGCGCACCGTCGCGCCGCGCGACACCGGGCCGCGCGCCGCCGCCTCCGCCGTCAACCGGCTGACGCGCCCGAACTCGACGGCGAGGGCGCCCTCGGCCAGCACGTCGCTGCGGCGCGCGACGCCGCCGTCCATCGTCTCCACGCGCGAGCGCGCGGGGCCGGCGCCGAGCGTGAGGACCGGCGTGAGGCGGCGCCCCGTGGCGAGGCGCCAGGCCGCGCGCCCGAGCACGGCCATCGTCTGCTCGTAGCGGTAGTCCTGCACGTAGGTGCCGGTGACGCAGCCGAAGAAGCCGCCGCACCGCGTCTCCTCGCCGAGTCGGCGGGTGGAGGCGTTGCGCACGAGCGCCGCGGCCTCGAGGGCGAGCGGCCCGCGCACCGGCGCGGAGGGCGAGCGCGTAGTCGCGGGCGCCGGCGCTCGTCGCGCCGACCGTCGCGTGCAGCCGCGGGCGGTCCTCGTCGCCGGGCGCGAACGAGGCCGACGCGGCGTAGACGACGAGCGCCGCGGCGACGCCGGCGCCGACGCCGAGGCGCACCGCGTCCTCGTCGCGCATCGGCGACCCCTCGCCGCCAGAGGAGACGTAGCCGGTGGCGAGCACCAGGCCGCCGACCGCGCCCTCGAACACCGGGCGCACGACCGAGAGCGGGCCGCGGCGGCGCGCCGCGCGCGTGGAGTCCTGCGCGCCCGCGCCGGCGGCGCAGGCGAGCGAGAGGGCGAGGAGGACGGCGGTGCGGCGCACGTCAGCGGGGTCGGAGGGTGAGGCCGACGGTGAGCGCGCGGGCCGGCGGGGCGCCGCGCACGGGGACGCGCGTCGTGCCGACGCGCGGGCGGACCGCGAGGCCCGCGTGCGCGGTCCGGACGGCGGGGAGGGGGACGCGCTCCCACGCCTCCGTGCGCGCGAGTCCCGTGAGGGCCCCGACGCCCGCCGCGGGGACCCCGACCGCCAGGCCGACGATGACGCCGGCGTCGGCCGGCGTGATGTGGAACCACCCGCCGTCGGCGGCCTCGTCGTAGGTGGCCGCGGTGAGCACGCCCGCCGCCACCCCGCTGCCGGCGCCGACGAGCGCGTTGCGCGCGACGTGGGTGCGATGTCCCGCCGACCGCCACACGCCGTGCAGGCGCGCCGTCGGGACCGCGAGGGTGTCGGGCCGGTCGCCCTCCCGGACGACCAGCCGCAGCGTGTCGGCGTCGCTCGCCACGACGCTCCCGACCACGCGGGCGCCGGACGGACGGAGGTCGACGCGGACGCGGTCGCCCGGGGCGACGGGCGCCTGCGCCGCCGCCTCCGCGGCGGCGCGGGCGGTGAGCGCGGTGAGCGCGAGGGCGAGGAGGGCGCGGCGCATGGCGGCGCTCACGGCGCGGGCTTCTGCCCGGTGGCGACCCACTGCGCCAGCTCGCCGAAGCCGGACAGCGCCTGCGCCGCCGAGATCGCGCAGTGGCTGGCGCCGAGCGGCGCGCGCTCCAGCAGGTGGTCGGCGGCCCCCGCGGCGACGGCCCGCGCGCGCAGCGCGTCGACGTGGAAGTACGGGACGGCGGGGTCGAAGCGGTTGTGCACCGTGACGACGGGGCGCTGCAGGTTCCCCGTCGGCGTGAAGTGGTGCGACAGGTACGCCTCGGCCGACGGCGCGAGGGTGAAGCGCGCGACCGCCGCGTCGGCGCCGGCGATCAGCGCGTCGAGCGCCGCCGGCGGGAGGGGGCCGACGGTCGCGCCGCGCGCGTAGGTCTCCCCCGCGTTGCCGAACGGCGTCTGCCCGTGCGTCAGCGCGAGCACGTCGTCGATGCCGCGCGAGTGGAACGACAGCGCCCCGTACAGCGAGCCGATGAGCGTCTGCACCAGCATCGGGCCGGGGGCGTGCGGCAGGGGCGTCTGGCGCGTGCTGGCGATCGCGAACAGCCCGGCCGGGTTGGCGAGCGCCGCGTTCGCGACCATCGGGATCGTGATCGGCACCGGCGACGCGACCAGCGGGCTCCCCGGGATGGACGGGAAGAAGTGGCTGGCCAGCGCGCGGACGTGCCCGAGGTACTGCGTCTGGAGCAGCGTGCCGCCGACCATGCCGCACATCAGCAGCGCGCCGTCGTACTGCGCCGGGTACCGCTCGGCGAGGTCGAGGGCGATCGCGGCGCCGAGCGAGTGGCCGACGAGGAGGCTGCGCGCGGCCGGGGCGGGGAGCTGGGCGGCCAGCAGCCCGCGCAGCTGGTGGGTGCGCTGCGCGCCGTCCTTCACCGCGAAGCCGTTGCGGGCGTAGCTCGACGCGGCGACCGCGTACCCCTGCGCGCCGAGCGCCTCGCGGATCGCGTAGAACTCGTCCTGGTCGCGCATCCCGACCTCGGTGCCGGCGTCGCGGAAGCCGTGCGCGTAGTAGACGGCCGTCCCGTTCCAGGCGCGCGGGACGTGGAGGGCGTACTCGGCGCCCGGCCCGGTCTCCCCCTCGACGACGCGGGCCCACGGGCCGGCGGCGGGCTCGGTGACGACGGCGCGCGCCGGCCGGAGCGCGGCGGCGACGGCCGGGGCGGGGACGGCGGTCGGGTCGGCGCAGGCGCCGAGGAGGAGGGCGGCGGCGACGGCGGGGCGGACGGCGGGCATGGGCGGTCTCCGGTGCGGAGGGCGGACGGCCGGCGGTCCCTTCCTTGTGGGCGGACCGGCGGCGGGGTAGCGTCATCCTTCGCGGGACCTCTCTCTGCCGCGTCAAACGCGCATCAAACGGCCGCCATGCTGCGGTTGCGGACCCTCGGAGCGCTCGCGCTGCTCGACGACGGCCGACCGGTCGCCGGCGCCATGTCGCAGCGCCGCCGGCTGGCGCTGCTGGCGATGCTCGCCGCCTCGGACGGGATGGCGCGCGAGCGGCTGGTCGGGTGCCTGTGGCCGGAGCAGGAGGAGGCGCGGGCGCGGCACACCCTGTCCCAGTGGCTCCACCTGCTGCGGCGCGACCTGCCGCCGGGGGCGGTGACCGGGACCGACGAGCTGCGACTCGACCCAAGTGTGCTCCCGAGCGACGTGGCGGAGTTCCGGGAGGCGCTGGCGCGCGGCGACCTGGCGGCGGCGGTGGCGGCCTACGGCGGCCCGTTCGCCGACGGCTTCTCGGTGCCCGACGCGCCCGGGTTCGACCGCTGGGCGGACGGCGAACGCGAGTGCCTGCGGCGTCTGTGGCGCGATGCCGCCCGCCGACTGGCGGAGCAGGACGGGTCGCCGGAGTCGTGGCGGCGGCTCGCGGCCGACGATCCGGCCGACGCGGCGGCGACGCTCGGGCTGATGCGGGCGCTGGAGCGGGAGGGAGACCGGGCGGCGGCGATCGGGCACGCGCGGGTGCACGCGCGGCTGCTGGCCGACGAGTACGAGCTCCCCCCGGACGGCGCGGTGGAGGCCTACGCCGCCGAGCTGCGGGCGGCGCCCCCGAGGACGCCGGCGGTCGCCCCGGTCGCCATCCCGGTCGACGCGCCGGCCGTCGCACCGCTCGTCGCACCGCTCGTCGCGTCGGCCGCGGAGCCCGACCGTCCGGGCGTCGCGAGACGCCGGCCGTGGCGGTGGCCGGCCGCCGCGCTCCTGCTGCTCGCCGCCGCGGCGGCGGCGTGGATGGCGGCGCTCCCCGAGGCGCGTCGGGCGCAGCTGCTCGCCCTGGTCACGCGCGACGCGCTGGCCGCCGAGCCGCGGCGCGTGGTGGTGGCGCCGCTGGAGAACCGGACCGGGGACCCGTCGCTGGACGCGTTCGGCGAGCTGGTGGCCGACCTGACGGCGGGCGAGCTGGCCGGCGCCGGGGAGCTGGACGTCGTCGACGCGCGCACGGCGTCGCTGACGGCGCGGGTGGTGGAGGGGATGCCGCGCCTGCTGCGCGACGGCGACCGCGCGGTGGCGCTGGCCCGCGAGACGGGGGCGGCGACGGTGATCACCGGGCGGTACTACGCCGACGGCGACACGGTGCGCGTCCACGCGCAGGTGGTCGACGCCGCCAGCGGGAAGCTCCGCCGCGCGCTGGGCGCGGTGGGCGGGGCGCGGGACGACCTGCAGGGGCTGGCGACGCGCGTGGGGCGTCGCGCCGCGGCGCTGGTCGCGGCGTCGGTGGACACGTCGGCGGCGGGGGCGGGGGTCGGCCGCGCGCCGCCCATGTCGTACGACGGATACCGCGAGACCAGCGCGGCGTGGGAGCGCTACTACCGCTCCGACTTCGAGGGGGCGTTCGCGCACACCGCGCGCGCGATCGCGCTCGACTCGACGTACATGGTGCCGCGGCTGATGCGCGGCGTCTTCCACGCCGAGCGCCGCGAGTGGGCGGGGCTGGACTCGACGCTGCGCGCGGTGGCGCCGCACGCCGCGGCGCTGTCGGGGCTGGAGCGGTCGGCGTACGCGATGCTGCGCGCGCAGCTGGCCGCCGACGCGGCCGAGGCGCTGCGCGCGGAGCGCGAGCTGGCGCGGAGCGCGCCCGCGTCGCCCGAGTCGCACGCGCACCTGGCGCACGTCGCGGTGGCCGGCGTGCCGACGCCCGAGGCGCTGGCCGCGCTGGCGCCGCTCGCGCCGGACCGCGGCGTGCTGCTGGTGGTCCCCTTCTACTGGAATTGGACGACGGCGGCGCTGCACGCGCTCGGGCGGCACGACGAGGAGCTGGCGGCGGCGCGGCGCGGCGTGCGGCAGTTCCCGACGCGCAACGTGACGCTGCTGAACATGGCGCGCGCGCTCGGGCCGGTCGGGGACGCCGAGGGGGTGCGGGCGCTGGCGCGCCGCGCGCGCGACGAGCGGTGGGACGGCGAGGCGGTGCGCCGCCGCGTGCTGGTGGAGGGGGCGTGGGAGCTGCGGGCGCACGGGCACGCGGCGCCGGCGGCGGCGCTGCGCGCGAAGTCGGAGGCCAAGCGGTCTTAGGAA
>NZ_JARGEK010000264.1 GCF_029211165.1 Roseisolibacter sp. H3M3-2 | reverse complement strand
AGACCACGATTTGTCTTCCTAAGACCGCTTGGCCTCCGACTTCCGGCGCGGCGCCCGCCGCCGCGCTCGAGCGCCTCGACCCCGCCCGACTCGACGCGCGCGTGGCGCCGACCCCGGAGCCGGGCGCGCCGCCGCCCTCGGAGGCCGAGCTGGGGGTGCGCCACACGGTGTTCGGCATGCTCGCCGGGCTGGCCGAGCACAACGCCTACCACGGCGGGCAGATCGCGCTGCTCAAGCGCGCCGTCGCGGCGCGGCCGCGGCGCACGTGATCGCCCCGGCGCCGGCGCACGTCCGCCTCAAGGTCTGCTGCATCGGCACCCGCGCCGAGGCGGGGATCGCGGTCGCGCACGGCGCCGACGCCCTCGGCTTCGTCGCCCCGATGCCGAGCGGCCCGGGCGCGATCGACGAGGCCGCGATCGCCGACCTGGTGCCGCGCGTCCCGCCGGCGGTGGCGACCTTCCTGCTCACGCCGCGCACCGACGCGGCGACGATCGTCGCGCAGGCGCGGCGCACCGGCGTCAACACCCTGCAGCTCGTCGACTTCGTCGCCCAGGACATGCTGGAGCGGCTGCGCGTCGCGCTCCCCGTCGTCCGCCTCGTGCAGGTCGTCCACGTGCTCGACGACGACTCGGTGCGCGAGGCCGAGGCGGTCGCGCCGTTCGTCGACGCGCTCCTGCTCGACAGCGGCAACCCGCGCCTCGCCGTGAAGGAGCTCGGCGGCACCGGCCGCGTGCACGACTGGTCGCTCAGCCGCGCCATCCGCGACCTGGTCGACGTCCCCGTCTTCCTCGCCGGCGGGCTGCACGCCGGCAACGTCGGCGAGGCCGTCGCCCGCGTCCGCCCCTTCGGCATCGACGTGTGCAGCGGCGTCCGCACCGACGGGCGCCTCGACGCGGGGAAGCTGGACGCGTTCGCGCGCGCGGTCGCCGGGGGCTGATGGGCGCGGACGGCGCGCCGTGCCGTCGGTGACGCGCGCGGACGGTGCCGCGTCCGGGCTGTGACCGTCGCCTCGTCCCAGCGAGGCCACCCGGACCCCGCAGCCCCGCGCATGCCGCTCTCCCGCACCGCCCGCCGTCCGCTCGTCGCCGGCGCAGTCCTCCTCGCCCTCCTCGGCGGCGTCGCGCCGTCGGCCGGCGCGCAGCCGCAGACGGCCTTCCAGCACGCGGTCGAGATGGCCACCGCCGCGATGCGGAACGACTCCGCCGCCGTCGCCCGCACGCTCGCCGCCGGCGTCCGCGCCGACACGCCGCGCGACGGCAACCTCACCGCGCTCATGTCGGCCGCCAGCTGGGGGCGCGTCGGGATCGCGCGCCTGCTGCTCGCGCGCGGCGCCGACCCGCTGCTCGAGAACGACCGCGGCGAGACCGCGCGCGACCTCGCGACCAGGGCGGGGCACCTCGACGTGGCGCGCCTGCTGGAGGCCGCCGAGCGCGGGCAGCCGCTCCCCGAGATCCGCGTCCCGCGCAACGGCCGCTCGAACTTCGAGATGGCGGTCGAGCTGAAGAGCGCCGCCGGCCTGCTCGGCGACCTGGCGCAGGTGCGCCGCCTGCTCGACGAGGGCGCCGACCCGGGCTTCCCCACCGGCGACGGCTCGACCGCGCTCGCGTCGGCCGCGTACTGGGGCCGCCTCGACGTCGTGCGCGAGCTGCTGGCGCGCGGCGCCGACCCGAGGCACGCGGACGCCGAGGGGCGCACCGCCCTCGACCGCGCCCGCTCGCAGAGCCACGTCGACGTCGTGCAGGAGCTGCAGCGCGCGACGGGCGTCGCCGTCGACCAGCCGCGCCGCCGCCAGCCCCCGCCGGCCGCCGCCCCGGCCACGCCCGCCGCAGCCACTCCCGCCCCGGCGACTCCCGCCGTCGCCACTCCCCCTGTTCCGGTGCGAGCGGGCGCGAACACCCAGCTCCCCCCCGAGGAGTTCGCGCCCACGGGCGTCGCCCCGCGCGGCGGCGTCTGGGAGGCGCGCGTCTCCAACGCGGCGGGGCTCGTGCGCTTCACCGTCGCCCCCGACGGCCGCGCGATCACCGCGATCGAGTTCGAGGGCGACATCCGGTGCAGCGACGCCGGCGTCGGGATGGGGCGCAGCTACGGCCGCACCCAGCGCGCGGACTACGTCACGCGCGGCGCGCAGCTCGTCGTCGACCGCGGCGCCGTCAACGGCACCTACCACGACGAGAAGGCCGGCGTGCACTGGGCCTTCCAGGCGCACTTCGTCGGCCCGACGTCGGCGCGCGGCAAGCTGCGCATCGGCGCGCACGCGAACACCTGCGACACCTGGGGCCTCCAGTGGACCGCGACGCGCGTCCGCTGAGCGCCGCCGCGACGCACCGGGCACGCGCGCACGTGCGAGGGGCCCGGCGCACCGCGCCGGGCCCCTCGTCGTACGATCTCGGACGCGCGACGGTCGTTAGACGACGCGTCGACGGCCGCCGCGGATCATGCGCAGCACGAACAGCAGGACCACCGCGCCGATGAACGCGACCAGGATGGTGCCGGCGAGGCCGCCGAGGGGGCTCGCGACGCCGAGGGCGCTGAACAGCCAGCCGCCGACGAAGGCGCCGATGATGCCGATGATGATGTCCCCGATCAGGCCGTAGCCGACGCCGCCCATCACGAACGAGGCGAGCAGACCGGCGACGAGTCCGACGATGAGCCAGGTGAGGAGCGTCATGGAAGTCTCCGAAGAGTGAGCCGGGGCCGGTATCGCCCCGGGTTGCCCTCCCCCAAGGCAACGGCCATGCCCGACGCGCGGCGTGTGGTGGTGCGCGTCACTCGGGGCCGCGCCGCGTCGCCCCCGCCCCCCCGTTCGGCCCCCTTCCGTCGGCGCGGACCGGGAGGGATGTTTCGCGGGCCGGCGAGCGCGCCCGCGCCGCCCGCCCTGACCTCGCACCCTGAGGAGCGCCGCCCCCGATGTCCCAAGAGACCTCCACGGCCGGACCCAGCCGAACGGCGTTCGCCGGCCTCGACCTCGGCTTCGATCTCGGCGAGACCGCTCAGGCCCCCGCCGCCCGCCCGCGCATCCGCAAGGTCGGCGTCGTCGGCGCCGGGACGATGGGGAGCGGCATCGCCGCCCTCGCCGCCTCCGCCGGGCTCCCGGTCGTGCTGCTCGACATCCCCGCGGAGGGCGGCGACCGCGGCGCGATCCCCAGGGGCGCCGTCCAGAAGGCGCTCAAGGCCAAGCCGGCCGCCTTCATGGACGGCGAGCGCGCCGCGCTCATCCGCACCGGCAACACCGAGGACGACCTCGCCCTTCTCGCCGACTGCGACCTCGTGATCGAGGCGATCATCGAGCAGCCCGGCCCCAAGCAGGCGCTCTACGAGCGGCTGGAGCAGGTGCTCAAGCCGACGGCGATCGTCTCGTCCAACACGTCGGGGATCCCGATGGGGGTGCTGACGCAGGGGCGCTCCGAGCGGTTCCGGAAGCAGTTCCTCGGCACGCACTTCTTCGCGCCGCCGCGCTACATGCACCTGCTCGAGATCATCCCCACGCCGGAGACCGACCCGGCGGTGGTCGAGAGCGTGCGCGCCTTCGGCGAGTCGGTGCTCGGCAAGGGGATCGTGATCTGCAAGGACGCGCCCGGGTTCATCGCCAACCGCCTCGGCGTGTACGGGATGAACCGCACCATCGCGCGCATGGAGGAGTACGGCCTCACCATCGACGAGGTGGACGGCCTCACCGGCGCGCTGCTCGGCCGTCCCAAGTCGGCGACGTTCCGCACCGGCGACCTCTCGGGGATCGACGTCCTCGTGCACGTCACGAAGGGGCTGGCGCAGGCCACCGGCGAGTCGTTCCCGCTGCCGGCGTGGTTCGAGGCGATGGTCGCCAGCAAGCAGCTCGGCGACAAGACGCAGGGCGGCTTCTACAAGAAGGTCGGGAAGGACATCCAGACCTGGGACTTCCGCGCCGGACAGTACGTGCCGCAGCAGCGCCTCGAGACGCCCGAGCTCAAGGCCGCGACGCGCGCCCCGCTCGCGCAGCGCATCGCCGGGCTCAAGACGCTGCCGGGCAAGTACGGCGACTTCGTGCGCGCCGTGCTGCTCGACACCGCCCGCTACGCCGCCGAGACGTCCCCGTCGCTCGCCTACGACATCCCGAGCGTGGACCGCGCGATGGAGTGGGGGTACGGCCACGACGCCGGCCCGTTCCGCGTGATGGACATGCTCGGCGTCGACTGGGTGAAGGCCGAGCTGGAGAAGCGCGGCGACGCGGTCCCGGCGCTGCTGCAGCAGGCGCAGGGCGCGTTCTACCGGGGCGACGAGGTGCTCGGCTTCGACGGCCGCTACCAGGCGGTCGCGCCGATCGCCGGCAACGTGCGCCTGTCGCAGGTCGCCGCGCAGCCCGGCCGGGTGCTGGCGCAGAACGAGGGGGCGCGCCTCCTCGACCTCGGCGACGGCGTCGCGCTGCTCGAGTTCCGCGGCAAGTCGAACGCGCTCGGCTCGAAGGTGCTCGACCTGCTCGCCACGTCGCTCGAGCGCATCGAGCGGGACGGGATGGCGGGGCTGGTCATCGGCAACGACGACCCGAAGTTCTTCTCCGCCGGCGCCGACCTCGCCGAGAGCACGGGCGCGGTGATCGCCGGGATGTGGGACGTCATCGAGCAGGCGATCCACCGCTTCCAGCAGGCGACGCAGAGCATCCGCTACGCGCCGTTCCCGGTGGTCGTCGCGCCGGCCGGGATGGCGCTCGGCGGCGGGTGCGAGTTCGCGCTGCACGCCGACGCGGTGCAGGCGCACGCGGAGCTGTACATGGGGCTCGTCGAGGCGGGCGTCGGTCTGCTCCCGGGCGGCGGCGGCACCAAGGAGCTGCTCTTCCGCTTCACGAAGGACCTCGAGCCGTACGAGGAGGCCGACCCGTTCGAGGCGGTCAAGCGCGCCTTCCGCATCATCGCCACCGCGCAGACGTCGACCAGCGCGCTCGAGGCGCGCCGCATCGGCTTCCTGCGCGCGCACGACCGCGTGTCGATGAACCGCGACCGGCTGATCGCCGACGCCAAGCGCCGCGTCCTCGACCTCGCGCCCGACTACGTGGCGCCGGCGCCGCGCACCATCCGCGCGCTCGGCAAGGAGGGGATGGGGAACCTGTCGTACGCCCTGTTCTCGTTCCACGAGGCCGGGCAGGCGACGCCGTACGACGTGCAGATCGGCCACGAGATCGCCTACGTGCTGTGCGGGGGCGACGGCCCGCCGCGCACCGTGACCGAGCAGGACATCCTCGACCTCGAGCGCGAGTCGTTCCTCAAGCTCCTCGGCAACGAGAAGACGCAGGAGCGCATCGCCTACACGCTGAAGACCGGCAAGCCGCTGAGGAACTGACCGATGCCCGAAGCCGTGATCGTCTCCGCCGTCCGCACCGCCGTCGCCAAGGGGAAGGCCGACGGCGCCCTGGCGCGGGCCGGCGTGACCCCGATCGACATCGCCGCGCTCGTGATGAAGGAGTCGGCGCTGCGCGGCGGCGTCGACCCGCGCCACATCGACGACGTCATCGTCGGGTGCGCGATGCCCGAGGCGTCGCAGGGGCTCAACGTCGCCCGCCAGGCGGCGCTCGCCGCCAACTTCCCGGTCGACGCCTCGGCCGCCACCATCAACCGCTTCTGCTCGTCGGGGCTGCAGAGCGTCGCCAGCGCCGCGCAGGCGGTGATGAGCGGGATGCAGGACGTCGTCGTCGCCGCCGGCGTCGAGATGATGTCGCAGGTCCCGATGTCGGGGTACCACACGCGCCTCCACCCCGAGCTCACCGAGAGCTACATCGGGATGGGCTTCACCGCCGAGCGGGTGGCCGAGCGCTTCCAGGTGTCGCGCGAGGACCAGGACGCCTTCGCCGCCGGGAGCCAGCAGCGCGCCGCGCGCGCGGTGGAGTCGGGCGTCTTCGCCGAGCAGATCGTGCCGGTGCCGGTCAGGAACGTCTCCTGGCAGGGCGCGAAGAAGACGGTGACCGACGGCGTGTTCGACCGCGACGAGCTGCCGCGCCCCGAGACCACCGTCGAGACGCTCGCCAGGCTGCGCCCGGCCTTCAAGCCGAACGGGGGCACCGTCACCGCCGGCAACGCCAGCCCGTACTCCGACGGCGCCGCGGCCCTCACGGTCGTCAGCCGCGAGAAGGCGGAGGCGGAGGGGCTCAGGCCGCTGGCGCGGCTGATCACCTACGCCGTGGCGGGGATCGACCCCGACATCATGGGCGTCGGCCCGATCAACGCCATCCCGAAGGCGCTGAAGAAGGCGGGGATGCAGCTCTCCGACATCGACCTGATCGAGTTCAACGAGGCGTTCGCGGCGCAGGCGGTGGCCGTGGCGCGGCACCTCGGCATGGACATGGACCGCGTCAACGTCAACGGCGGCGCCATCGCCCTCGGCCACCCGCTCGGCGCCACCGGCGCCAAGCTCACGACGCAGCTGATCCACGAGCTGCGGCGGCGCGGCGGCGGGCGCGGGATGGTGACGATGTGCGTCGGCGGCGGGATGGGCGCGGCCGGGATCTTCGAGGTCTACCCGGCCTGACGCCTCACGCCGGTCCGCTCACCACGTGAGCAGCAGCACGCCGTGCGCCGGCAGCTCGAGCGCACGGCGTGTCGCGTTCTCCCCCTCGCCGCGCACCAGCGTCAGCGCGCCGCGCGTCGACACGTCGCAGAACACGACGCGCCCGCGCCCGTCGGTGCGCCCGTCCATCCGCACGCCGCCGCTCCGCACGACGGTGCGGGTTCCGGCCCGCGCCACCGACGGCGTCGCGGCCACGAGCCGCACCGGGACGTCGGCCGCCGGCGCCTGCGCGGCGCTGTCGAGCAGCGCGACCACGACCACGCCGCGGTCGGCCGACTCCCGCCCGTCGCCGCCGCACGCCAGCGCGCGCAGGCGCTCGGGCCCCGGCACGGCGAGCGTCAGCGTCGCCCCGCCCGTACCGTCGGTGCGCACCGAGTCGGTGGCGAGCCAGACGCCGGCCGCCCGCAGCCGCGGGTGCGAGGTGCGCACCACGAACGTGCCGCGCGGCCGCAGCGCGATCGCGGTCGGCCCGGCGCCGTAGGTGACCGCG
>NZ_JARGEK010000263.1 GCF_029211165.1 Roseisolibacter sp. H3M3-2 | reverse complement strand
CCGACGCCCCTCATCACCGTCGTCGCCGACGACGTCGCGCCGCCGGGGCGCGAGACCGCCGAGCGGCTGGCCGGCGCGCGCGTGCGCGTGCGCTGGGCGCCCGAGGCCCCCGTGGACGGCGAGGCGACGCTGGTGCTCGCCGACGCGTCGCGGGCCCCGTTCGCGACCTCGCGCCCCGCGCCGGGGACGCCGCCGAGCGCGGAGTTCGTGGACGAGCCGCGGGCGGCGTTCGCCGGGGTGCTCGTCGTCCGGGCCGACGGGACGAGCACGACCGCCCTGGTCCCCATCCCGCCGCGCTGACAGCGGCCCGTGGTCTTGCGCCGCCGGCGTCGCGGTGCAATACTGAACCATATGGTTCAGTATGACGTGCGACTGGACGCCACCTTCTCCGCCCTCGCCGACCCGACGCGGCGGCGCGTGCTGGAGCGGCTCGGGGCGCGCGACGCGTCGATCACCGACCTGGCCGACGCGTGCGCGATGACGCTCACGGGGATGAAGAAGCACGTGCGCGTGCTCGAGGACGCGGGGCTGGTGACGACCGAGAAGGTCGGCCGCACGCGCACCTGCCGGCTCGGGCCGCGCCGGCTGGAGGAGGAGGTGGCCTGGATGTCCCGCTACCAGGCCATGCTGGAGGCCCGCTACGACCGCCTCGGGACGCTGCTCGCGCGCCTGCAGGGCGCGGCGCCCGACGCCACCCACCACGGAGACCCGCCATGACCGCGACCGACGCCCCGACGCACGTCCTCTCCACCCCGTCCGACCGCGAGATCCGCGTCGAGCGCGTGTTCGCGGCGCCGCGCGCCCTGGTGTGGCGCGCCATGACCGACCCGGCGCTGGTCGCACAGTGGTGGGGGCGCGGGCACAAGCTGGTCGTCGAGCGCGACGAGGTGGAGCGCGGCGGCCACTGGCGCTACGTCGAGCACACGCCCGAGGGGGAGCTGCACGGCTTCGAGGGGCGCTACCGCGAGGTCGTGCCGATGGAGCGCGTGTCGCGCACCTTCGAGTGGGACGGGATGCCGGGCTACGTCGTGATCGAGAACATGACGCTCGAGGACGCGGGCGACGGGCGCACGCGGATGGTCACCGTCTCGCAGTTCTACTCGCAGATGGAGCGCGACGGGATGCTGCACTCGGGGATGGAGGGCGGCATGGCGCAGAGCTTCGCCGCGCTCGACCGGCTGCTGGCGACGCTGGCCTAGTCGCCGCTACGGCAGCTCTACGGCAGCTCGCCGCACACGTCCTCGGCCTGGAAGAGCGTCGTCGACAGGTAGCGCGCCCCCGAGTCGGGGGCGATGGTCGCAACGCGCTTCCCCGGCCCGAGCTCGCGCGCGACCTCCATCGCCGCCCACGCGATGGCGCCGCTCGACATCCCGACGAACAGCCCCTCCTCGCGCGCCAGCCGCCGCGCGAGGGGGAACGCGGTCTCCTCCCACGCGGTGAAGACGCGGTCGACCACGCCGCGGTCGAAGTTGGGCGGGACGAACCCGGGCCCCATCCCCTGGAACTGGTGCTGCCCGCGCTCGCCGCCCGACAGCACCGGCGAGCGCGCCGGCTCCACCGCGACGACCAGCGCGTCCGGGTTGCGCTCCTTCAGGAAGCGCCCGACGCCGCTGATCGTGCCGCCCGTGCCGGACCCGTACACGAACGCGTCGACGCGCCCGTCCATCTGCTCCCACAGCTCGGGGGCCGTGGTCTCGTAGTGCACGCGCGGGTTGGCGGGGTTGGCGAACTGGTTGGGCATCCACGCCCCCGTCGCGTCGCGGATCCTCTCGGCCTCCTCGATCGCGGCGAGCATGCGGCGCTCGGGGTCGGTCAGCACGAGGCGCGCGCCGTACGCGCGCAGCGTCCGCTTGCGCTCCTCGCTCATCTGCGACGGGAGGCAGAGCACGAGCGGATAGCCGCGCGCCGACGCCACCTGCGCCAGCCCGATGCCGGTGTTGCCGCTCGTCGGCTCGACGATCGTCTGCCCCGGGCGCAGCGCCCCCGACGCCTCGGCGTCGAGGATCATCCCCAGCGCCGTGCGGTCCTTGATCGAGCCGCCGGGGTTCATCCCCTCGACCTTGACCCACACCTCGCCCATGTCGGCCGCGACGACGCGGCGCAGGCGGACCATCGGCGTGCGGCCGATGGCGAGGTCGATCCCGGGCGAGGCCGGGCGCACGGGGGCGGGCGGCGCGTAGGTCAGCAGGTCCATGCCCGCAAGCTAGCGCGCCCCGCGCCCCGCGGCCGCTCAGCCGCCGGCCCCCACGCGAAGCGGACGCGGGCGCGGCGCGATGCGCAGCTCGTCGGCCTCCGCGGGAACCGCGCCGAGCGCGAGGACGTTGCGCTCGATGGTGCCGCAGATGTCGTCCAGCGGCAGGTGGCTGAGGTGCTCGCACGCGAACGGGTTCTGCAGCTCGACGCCGATCTGGTCGAGCGACAGCAGCGGGTAGGCGAGCATCATCGTCACCACCGGCACCATCCACATGCGGTCTACCTGCGGCAGGATCGCCAGCGGGAGCGTCGCCAGGTAGAGCAGGATGAAGCGGCGCACCTTGATGGAGTACACGACCGGCAGCGGCGTCTTCAGGATGCGCTCGCACCCGCCGAGGTGGTCCATCAGCGCGGCGCGCTCGGCGTCCACCTGCTGGAACGCGAAGCCGTCCATGCGGTCGCCCGCCGCGTGGAGCAGGCGCGCGACGGCCATCACGGCCACGCTGGGCGCGTGGTCGGCGGCGGCGAGCCGGCGCGCGCCCTCCGGGCCGACGAGCGCGACGGCCTGCGGCGGCGCGGGCTCGCCGCGCAGCTGCGCGCGCGCGAGGTGCGGGAAGGCGGCGATCCAGCGCACCACGCGGTCGCGCCACCCCTGGTCGTCGGGGCCGTACGCGAGCGCGCCGACCGCGAGGTTGCGCGACTGGTTGACGATGCCGCCCCACAGCTTGCGCGCCTCCCACCACCGGTCGTAGCCGGCGTTGGTGCGCAGCACGAGGAGGATGCCGAGTACCGCGCCGCCCAGCTCGTGCGGCGCCACCTCCATGGTGAGGTCGATGCCGGCGTACGTGCGCAGCGCGGTCACCAGGTGGCACACGACGACCGCGAGCGCGCCCGCGACCAGCACGCGCGGGAGGACGTAGGGCGTGACCGAGCCGTGCAGCGCGATGGCCTCGCGCCAGAAGCGGCGGCGGTGCGGGAGGGGGCGCCGGGGCGCGGTGCCGTGGAGCTCGAGCGTTCGGGATGTCATGGGCGTCGCCTTCGCGTGGATTGGCCGCGAAACGTGCGCCGCCGGGGCGCGGGCGTCTGCCGGACGGATTCTGAACCTGTGTAGGAAGTGCGGCCGCCGGGCGCGCCTCCGGCGTACGCCGCGTGTCGGTCGACGTCGTACGAATCTTCCGACGTGCGCTGACAGCGTGCCGGCCGCGGCCCCGCTTAGCATTGCCGCCATGCGCCACTTCCGATTCGACACCCGGGCCGCCGTGCGGCGCGCCGTCCCGCACCGCCCGCGGGCCCGCGCCGCGCGGCGGACGCTCCGCACCCCGGCCCGGCCGCCGCGCCCCCGGTGGCACCACGCGCTCCGGTCGCTCGGCCCGCTGCGCTCGCTGCGCGCCCTGCGGGCGCTCCTCCCCCGCCCCGCCGCCGAGCGGAGCGCGCACGACCACGCGATCGCGGCCTTCGGCTGGGCGATGTGAGATGACGCCCGGCGCCACGGCCCCCGCCTTCACCGCCGGCTCCGGGGCGCACGCCCCGGGCACGGCGTGGCGCGTCCCGCCGGTCGCCGGCGGGCGCGTCATCCTCCGCCTCACGAGCGCGATCGTCGCCATCGACCTCGCCGCGTTCGCCTCGGCGCGCTGGGCGCCGCCGGGGTTCGCGGAGGAGATCGCGCTGGTCGGCGTCGTGCTCACGCTCGTGGTGGCGTTCGCCCTCATCAACGCCGCCTGGCTGCCGCTGCGCGCGCTGGAGGCGGCCGCCGACCGCGTCGCGCGCGGCGACCACGCGGCGCGCGTGCGGCTGCCCCACCTCGTCGACGCCGACCTGCGGCGCGGGGCGTCGGCGATGAACCACCTGCTCGACGCCGTGGCGGCCGAGCGCGGGCGGGCGCGCACGCTGGCGGCGCGCGCCATCCGCGTGGACGACCGCGAGCGGGCGGCGATCGGGCGCGAGCTGCACGAGGGGACGGCGCAGCAGCTGGCGGCGCTGTCGCTGCTGCTGGGGGGCGCCGAGCGGCCGGCGGCGGACGTCGCGCGCGACGACGCCCCGGCCGGCGAGCCGCGCGACGCGCGCGGCGACACGCAGCGGCGGCGGATGGACGTGATCCGCGGCATCGTGCGCGACGCGCTGCACGAGGTGCGCGAGCTGTCGCACACCGCCCACCCGCGCGTGCTGGACGAGCTGGGGCTGCCGGCGGCGCTCGACGCGCTGGCCGCGCGCACCCGCGAGGGGACGGCGGCGGAGGTGCGGGTGAGCTGCGAC
The DNA here is from genome assembly GCF_029211165.1 of Roseisolibacter sp. H3M3-2. GTDB lineage: Bacteria > Gemmatimonadota > Gemmatimonadetes > Gemmatimonadales > Gemmatimonadaceae > Roseisolibacter. Next base: position 2,581 of record NZ_JARGEK010000263.1, on the reverse strand, counting down.
GCGCGGGTGGCGCTCGCGCCGGCGTCGGCGGCGACGCTGTACCAGGTGGCGCAGGAGGCGGTGCGGAACGCCGTGCGCCACGCCGCGCCGCGCTCCGTCCGCATCGCGCTCGCCGTGGACGCGCACGAGGCCGTGCTGACGGTGGAGGACGACGGGCGCGGCTTCGACCCGGCCGTCGTCGAGTGCGCCGCCGACGGCGTCGGGCTGTTCGCGATGCGCGAGCGCGTCGCGCTGGTGTCCGGCTGGATGTCGGTGTCGAGCCGCCCCGCGCACGGCACGCGCATCCAGGCCGTCGTGCCGATCACCCCACCCACGGCCTCCGCCTGATGCGCGCCCCCGACGACGTGCCGATCCGCATCCTGCTGGTGGACGACCACGCGCTGGTGCGCTACGGCCTGGCGACCGTGCTCGCCGCGGAGCCCGACCTCGAGGTGGTGGGCGAGGCCGCCGACGGCGCCGAGGCGCTGGTGGCGGTCGACCGGCTGGCCCCCGACGTCGTGGTGATGGACGTGTCGATGGACGGGGTCGACGGCGAGACGGCGACGCGGCGGCTGGCGCAGCGCGACGGCGCGCGCCCGGCGGTGCTGGCGCTCACGATGCACGCCGAGGCCGAGTGGCTGCTGCGGATGCTCGACGCGGGCGCGTCGGGCTACCTCCCCAAGAGCGCCGCGGGGCGCGAGCTGCCGCACGCGGTGCGCGCGGTGGCGCGCGGCGAGACCTACGTGCGCCCCGAGGCGGCGCCGGTGCTCGCCACCGGGTGGCGCCGCCGCGCCGAGCGCACCGACCGCGAGGAGGAGTGGTCGCAGCTCAGCGCGCGCGAGCGCGACGTGCTCAAGCTGTTCGCCGAGGGGTTCACCCCCGGGCAGATCGGCGCGCGGCTGTGCATCAGCCCCAAGACCGTCGACACGTACCGCCGGCGCGTCAACGAGAAGCTGGGGCTCGCCGACCGCGCCGACTACGTGCGGTTCGCGCTCGACCTCGGGCTGCTCACCACGCGACCTGCGGCGACGGGTAGTAGTTGAGCCCCAGCATGCGCCAGCGCGTCGCCTGCCCCGCGATGCGCGCGCGGAACCCCTCCCAGTCGCGCTTCCCCTGCGCCGTCCACCCGACCTCGGCGAGCGCGGGGAGGCGCGGCAGCAGCAGGTACTGCGCGCCCGAGATGGTCGACACCGACTCGGTCCACAGCGGCGCCTCGACGCCGAGCACCGACTGCTCGGTGACGCCCGGGAAGAGCGCGGCCGGGTCCCAGTCGTAGGCGGTGCGCAGCTCGACGAAACCCGCCCAGCGCAGCCCGAGCTCGGTGGCCGGCGTGTACTTCATGTCGACGTAGGCCTTCGACGCCGGCGACAGCACCAGCTTGTTCCCCTGGCGCACCGCGAGCATGGCGGTGTCGCTCTGCCACTGCTGCGCGATCGTCTGCGGGCGGAGCTTCCCCTTGCCGATCTCCTCCCAGCCGATGGGGATCTTGCCGTGCCGGACGACGATGTCCTGCACGCGCTCGACGAACGTCGCGTACTGGTCGCGGGTGAGCGCCGCGACCTCGTCGCCGCCGATGTGCAGGTACGGCCCTGGCGTCATCGCGGCGAGCTCGCGCACGACGTCGTCGACGAAGCGGTACGTCGCCTCCTTGTCGTGGCAGAGCGTGCTCCACCCGACCTGGATCCCCGTGTAGAGCCCCGGCTCGGGCACCGGCACCGTCTGCGCGGGCATCGGGCGGCTGCAGCCGATCTCCGGGTACGCGGCGATGGCGGCGTTGGTGTGCCCCGGCATGTCGATCTCGGGGACCACCGTGATGAACCGCTCGGCGGCGTAGCGGACGATCTCGGCGTAGTCCTGCTTGGTGTAGTAGCCCCCCTCGCCGCCGCCGACCTGCGTGCGCCCGCCGACCTGCGCCAGGCGCGGGCGGCTGTCGATCTGGATGCGCCAGCCCTGGTCATCGCTCAGGTGCAGGTGCATGGTGTTCATCTTGTACAGCGCGAGCAGGTCGACGTACTGCTTCACCTCCTTCACGGTGAAGAAGTGGCGCGAGACGTCGAGCATCCCGCCGCGCCACGCGAAGCGCGGGCGGTCGACGACGCGCCCGGCCGGCGCGGTCCACGCCGCGGCCATGCGCATCGCCCCCTGCTCCGCCTCGACGCCGGGCGGGAGGAGCTGCCGCAGCGTCTGTAGCCCGCGGAACAGCCCCGCCGCGCGCGGCGCGCGCAGCAGCACCGAGTCGGCGGCGACGCGCAGCTCGTACCCCTCGTCGCCGAGCGACGCCGGGCCGCCGAGGCGCAGCACGATCGCGCCGGCGGGCGCGGGGCCGTCGCCCGGCGTGACGGGGAGCGGGAACGCGGTCGAGGGGCGCAGCAGCGCGGCCAGCCACTCGCCGACGCGCGCCGCCTCGCCGCCGTCCGCGGGGAGGACGATCGCGGTCTGCGCCGTGATGGTGAACGGCGGCGCGTCCGACGGCTCGACCACGTCGGGCTGCGGCACCACGCGGTGCTGGGCCATCGACGCTGTGCCGGCCGGCGGCTGGATCGCGCGCGGGCCGGCCGACGGCTGCGCGGCCGCCGGCGGCTGCGCTGGCGCGGGCTGCGCC
>NZ_JARGEK010000262.1 GCF_029211165.1 Roseisolibacter sp. H3M3-2 | reverse complement strand
GGGCGCCAGGATGCGTCCCCCGGCGCCGACGCCGCGCGCGGCGCCGCGCCCCCGAGCAGCGCCGCCCCCGCCGCGGGCGCCGACACGGTCGCCGACGACGGGCAGTGGCTGATGCCCGCGAAGAACGTCCAGGCGACGCGCTACAGCGGGCTGACCCAGATCACGACGCAGAACGTCGCGCGGCTGCAGCTGGCGTGGACGTTCTCGACCGGCGTGCTGCGCGGGCACGAGGCGGCGCCGCTGGTGGTGGGGAGCACGATGTACGTCGTCACCCCGTTCCCCAACCACCTCTACGCGATCGACCTGGCGCAGCCGGGGGGCGCGATGAAGTGGCGCTTCGACCCGCGCCCGTCGCGCGCCGCGCCCGGCGTCGCCTGCTGCGACGTGGTGAACCGCGGCGCCGCGTACGCCGACGGCAAGGTGTTCTTCAACACGCTCGACGGGCAGACGCTGGCGATCGACGCCGAGACGGGGCGCGAGGTGTGGCGCGCGCAGCTCGGCGACATCAACAAGGGCGAGTCGATGACCATGGCCCCCCTGGTCGTGAAGGGGAAGGTCCTGGTCGGCAACGCCGGCGGCGAGTTCGGCGTGCGCGGGTGGCTCAAGGCGCTCGACGCGAACAGCGGGCAGGTGCTGTGGACCGCGTACAGCACGGGCCCCGACGCCGACGTGCTGATCGGCCCGGGCTTCCGCCCGTTCTACCCGACCGAGCGGGGGCGCGACCTCGGCGTCAGCAGCTGGAACCCCGACCAGTGGCGCGTGGGCGGGGGGACGGTGTGGGGGTGGCTGTCGTACGACCCGGCGCTCGACCTCGTGTACTACGGCACCGGCAACCCCGGCGTCTGGAACCCGGCGCTGCGCCCCGGCGACAACAAGTGGTCGTCGGCGACGATCGCGCGCGACCCCGACGACGGGCAGGCGCGGTGGGCGTACCAGACGACGCCGCACGACGAGCACGACTACGACGGCGTCAACGAGCACGTGATCCTCGACCTGCCGATCGGCGGGCGCACGCGGCAGGTGCTGGTCAAGCCGGAGCGCAACGGCTTCATGTACGTGATGGACCGCGCGACCGGCGAGGTGCTGTCGGCCGACGCGTACGGGCCGGTCAACTGGGCGAGCGCGATCGACCTGAAGACCGGGCGCCCCGTGCTCAACCCGGAGAAGGCGACCGGCAACCGGCAGGCGCGCGAGGTGTGCCCCGCGTCGCCCGGGATGAAGGACTGGCAGCCGGTCTCGTGGTCGCCGCGCACGCGGCTGCTCTACGTCCCGCACAACAACCTGTGCATGGACTACCAGGGGACGGAGGCGAGCTACGTCGCCGGCACGCCGTACGTCGGCGCCGAGGTGCGCATGTACGCCGGGCCGGGGGGGCACCGCGGCGTCGTGACGGCGTGGGACCCGGTGGCGCGGCGCAAGGCGTGGGAGATCACGGAGAAGTTCCCGGCGTGGAGCGGCACGCTGGCCACCGCGGGCGACGTCGTGTTCTACGGCACGATGGACCGCTGGTTCAAGGCGGTGGACGCGCGCACGGGGAAGCTGCTCTGGCAGTTCCGCACGGGCTCGGGGATCATCGGCCAGCCGATCACCTACCGCGGCCCGGACGGCAAGCAGTACGTCGCGATCCTCGCCGGCGTCGGCGGGTGGGCGGGGGTCGCCGCGCTCGGCACGATGCCCGACGTGGACCCGAACCTGGGGCTCGGCTTCCCGGCCGCGGTCCCCGACCTGCCGCAGCACACGCCGCAGGGCGGGATGCTGTACGTGTTCGCGCTCCCCTGACGCCGGAGGCGCCGTGTCGCACCACTCCCCGCTCCGCCGCGCGGCACTCGCGTGCACGTGCGCGCTCGCGCTGCTCGCCGCCGGGTGCCGCGACGAGCCGCCGCGCGTGCTCCCCGACGCGGCGCTGACCGAGGGCGCGGCGCCGGTGCGCACCAGCGCGCTGCGCGCGGGCGGCTACACCCCCGACGTCCCGGCGACGAACCCGTACGACGGCGACGCGCAGGCGCTGGCCGCCGGGCGCCGGCTGTACGGGTCGATGAACTGCGCCGGGTGCCACGGGCCCGAGGGGGGCGGCGGGATCGGCCCGCCGTTCGCCGACGCCGAGTGGATCTACGGCGCGGCGCCCGAGAACATCGTGCAGTCGGTGCTGCAGGGGCGGCCGAACGGGATGCCGGCGTTCGCCGGCAAGCTGCCGCCGGGCGAGGTGTGGAAGATCGCCGCCTTCCTGACGGACCTCTCGAAGAAGGGGCAGGCGAAGGCGGGCTACGACCCCAAGGCGCCGGCGGTCACGGCGGCGGGGAAGTGAGCGCGCTGCCGCTCGCGGCGCTGCGCCAGGCGGTGGCGCCGCAGTCGGCGCTGCGCGCGGGCGGCCCCGAGGCCGAGCAGATCGGCCTGCTGTGGAACGTGCTGCTCGTCGTCGGGACGGCGGTCACCGTCGGCGTCCTCGCGTTCCTCGCCTACGCGCTGTTCCGCCGCCGCGGCGACGCCGACGAGACGCAGGGCGACCGGCGCATGCGCGCCGGCGTGCGGTGGATGGTCGCCGGCGGCGTCGTGCTCCCGATCGTCGTGCTCATGCCGATCCTGGTGCTCACGATGCGCACGCTGGGCGCGGTCACGCTCCCGTCGCGCACCGTGGCGAGCGCCGACGAGCCGCCCGCGCCGGGGGAGTTCGTGGTCGAGGTGACGGGGCGGCAGTACTGGTGGGAGGTGCGCTACCGCGCGCGGCGCCCCGACCTCGAGTTCGAGACCGCCAACGAGCTGCGCGTGCCGGTGGGGCGGCGCGTCGTGGTGCGGCTGCGCAGCCGCGACGTGATCCACTCGTTCTGGGTGCCGGGGCTGCAGGGGAAGATGGACCTGGTGCCGGGGCGCACCAACGCGCTCGTGTTCACCGCGGCGCGCCCCGGGCGGTGGCGCGGGCAGTGCGCGGAGTTCTGCGGCGCGCAGCACGCGAAGATGGCGTTCACCGTGGTCGCCGAGCCGGCCGCCGAGTGGCAGGCGTGGGCGGCGCGGCAGCGCGCCGACGCCCGCCCGCCCGCCGACCCCGCGACCCGCGCGGCGCAGGGGGCGTTCCTGAACTCGGGGTGCGTGCTCTGCCACGCCGTGCGCGGGACCCCGGCGCGCGGCGACGCGGGCCCCGACCTCACGCACCTCGCGTCGCGCCTGACGCTGGCGGCGGGGACGCTCCCCAACACGCGCGGGCACCTGACCGGGTGGGTGGCCGACCCGCAGTCCATCAAGCCCGGGAGCCTGATGCCGTCGGTGCCGCTGGAGCCCCGCACGCTGCACGCGATCGTGCGCTACCTCGAGACGCTCGACTGACCGATGGCCGACGACGCGGCGGCCGAGCGGCGGAAGCGCGAGTTCGAGGAGACCTGGGACGCGCCGAAGGGGCTCCTCGGCGTCTTCCAGGTCATCGACAACATCCCGATCGCCGTGCGGTACATGGCGACGAGCTTCGCCTTCTTCCTGATCGGCGGCGCGCTCGCGCTGGTGATGCGCCTGCAGCTGGCGCGCCCCGACGGGACGGTGCTCGACGCGCAGACGTACAACGAGTTCTTCACGATGCACGGGACGACGATGATGTTCCTCTTCGTCATCCCGTTCCTGGAGGCGTTCGCCAACTACCTGATCCCGCTGCTGAACGGGACGCGCGACCTGCCGTTCCCCCGGCTGACGGCGCTGTCGTACTGGACCTACCTGTTCGGCGGGATCTACATCTACTCCAGCTTCCTGTTCGGCGCCGCGCCCGACGGCGGGTGGTTCGCGTACGTCCCGTTGAACCTCAAGCAGTACTCCCCCGGGCACAACATGGACTTCTGGGACATCGGCCTGAGCGTGGCCGAGGTCGCGGCCATCGGCGCGGCGGCGGAGATGATCGTCGGGATCCTCCGCATGCGCGCGCCCGGGATGTCGCTCAACCGGATGCCGCTGTTCTGCTGGGCGCTGCTGGTGACGAGCGTGATGATCGTGTTCGCCTTCACGCCGCTGATCGTCGGCACCGCGATGCTGGAGCTGGACCGCAAGGAGATGACGCGGTTCTTCGACGCGCGGTACGGGGGCGACCCGCTGCTCTGGCAGCACATCTTCTGGGTGTTCGGGCACCCGGAGGTCTACATCATGTTCGTCCCGGCGGTCGGGGTGCTGACGCACGTCGTGCAGACGTTCGCCCGCCGCCCGGTCACCAGCTACACGCTGATGGTGCTGGCGCTGCTGGCGACGGCGTTCATCAGCTTCGGGCTGTGGGTCCACCACATGTTCACGACCGGGCTGTCGCCGGTCGGGATGGGGTTCTTCGCGGCGGCGTCGATGCTGATCGCGATCCCCAACGGGATCCAGCTCTTCGGGTGGATCACCACGCTGTGGGCCGGGCGCCCGCGCTGGCGCACCCCGCTCCTGTTCGGCGTCGGCGGCGTCGTCATCTTCCTGCTCGGCGGGATCACCGGCGTGATGGTCGCCGCGGTGCCGTTCGACTGGCAGGTGCACGACACCTTCTTCGTCGTCGCGCACTTCCATTACGTGCTGATCGGCGGGGTGCTCTTCCCGATCTTCGCGGGGCTCTACTACTGGATCCCGAAGTTCTCCGGCCACCTGCTGGGCGAGCGGCTGGGGCGGTGGAACTTCTGGACGATGTTCGTCGGCTTCAACGTCGCCTTCTTCCCGATGCACCTGTCGGGGCTGCGCGGGATGCCACGGCGCGTCTACAGCTACCCGACGGGGCTCGGGCTCGACGTCCTGAACCTCGTGTCCACGGTCGGCGCCGGGATCTTCGCGGTCGGCGTGCTGCTCTTCCTCGTCAACTTCGCGCGCTCGGTGCGCGGCGGCGCGCCGGCCGGCAGGGACCCGTGGGAGGGGGACACGCTGGAGTGGAGCGAGGCGTCGCCGCCCGAGAACGCGCAGTTCGCGCGCATCCCCGTGGTGCGCAGCCGCCACCCGATGTGGGAGCAGGAGACGCTGCTGCCGGTCCCCGAGGACGACGCCGACGTCGCCGACGCGGCGCGCCAGCTCGACCACGCGCCGTCGCGCTGGCGCGGGTCGCTGGTGGTCGGGGTGCTCGACGGGCGGCCGCTCGCGCTGGCGCACCTGCCGCGCAAGAGCCCATGGCCGTTCGTGATGTCGGTCGGCTTCACGATCGTGTTCGTCGCCGCGCTGGTCGAGATCGGGTGGGTGTTCTGGGTCGGCGCCGCCGTCACGCTGGTCGCGCTGGCCGGCTGGTTCTGGCCGCTCGACACTGAGCGCGTGGCGATCGACGAGCTGTACGCGGCGCGCGGCGAGGGCGCGCGCGGCGGCCAGGCCACCGTCCCCGCCGACGCGCCCGCCCCGGCGGCGCCGGGCCCCGTGCGGCTGCCGCTGCCGGTGGGCGACCGCTCGTCGAACGGCTACTGGGGGACGTGGGTGCTGCTGGCGATCATCTTCGTCTCGCTCGGGACGCTGGTCGCGTCGTACGTCTACCTGGGCGCGGGCCCGTCGCCGGTGCCGGCCGCGTAGGCGCCGCCGCTGCGGCTGGCCTGGTGGGCCGCCGGCGCCGCGGCGCTCGGCGTCGTCGCCACGCGCTGGCTCACCCACACCATCGACCACGCGCCCGCCCCGGCGGCGCGGCGCTGGCCGCTGCTGGCCGCGTTCGCGCTCGGCGTGATCATGACGTGGCTCGCCGTCGCCCTGTGGCGCGAGGCGGGGCTCGACGCCGCGCGCAGCGCCTACGCGTCGAGCGTGCTGCTGCTGCTCGGCTTCGCCGGGGTGGTGGCGGCGTCGGCGTCGGGGATGCTGGTCGCGGCGCAGCTGTGGGCGTGGCTGCGGGCCGAGGACCCGCGCGGGCGCGGCGTGGCGCTCAACGCGTCGCTGGTGTGCTACGCGGCCGCCGCGACGTGGCTGACCGTCGTCGCCGCCGTGTACGCGTGGCCGCGGGTGGCCGGGTGAGCGCCCCGGTCGTCGCCGCCGCGCCGGTGCCGTCGCGCTGGACGCTGCTGGCCGCCGTGCTGGGGGCGCCCGTGGCGTGGGCGGCGCACCTGCTGGTGACGTACGCGGTCGTCGCCTACGCCTGCACCAGCGACCGGTTCGCCGGGGCGCGCGCGGGGCTGCTCATCGTCAGCGCGCTGTTCGCGGCGCTCGCGCTGGGCGCCGGGGCGGTGGCCCGGCGCTGCTGGCGCGGCGCACGGGCCGGCGACGCCCCGCTGCACGACCGCCTCGACGCGCGCACGGCGCACGTGGCGATGCTCGCGGTGGTGGGGATGGCGGGGGCGCTCCTGTTCGGGCTCGGGATCGTCTACGAGGCGGCGACGATCTGGTTCGCGCCGCTGTGCGAGCCGGGCGGCACGGGGTGAGCGGCCCGGGTTGACGGGAGGCCCGGCAGGTGTCATCGTATTGACAGTCTGTCAATGCACTGACACCCGGAGGGCCCGTGACCGCGCCGCGTCCGCTCGACCAGCTCGGCCGCCGAGAGCGGCAGATCGTGGAGATCCTGTTCGCCCGCGGGCGCGCCACCGCGGCCGAGGTGCAGGAGGCGCTCGGCGAGCCGGTGAGCAACTCCGCCGTGCGCGGGATGCTCCGCCTGCTCACCGAGAAGGGGTACGTGACGTTCGAGCAGGACGGGCCGCGCTACGTCTACATGCCCGTCGACCGCCCCGAGGAGGTCAGCCGCTCGGCGCTGCGCCACCTCGTGGCGACGTTCTTCCGCAGCTCGCCGAGCAGCGCGATGGCGGCGCTGCTCGACATGGCCGACGCGCCGCTCACCGACGACGAGTACCGCCGGATGGCGCGGCTGCTCGAGCGCGCCCGCGAGGGCGGGGAGGGCGCGTGAGCGGCGCGGCGGGCGTGGTCGCCGACCTGCTGCTGCGCGCGACGGCCGTCCTCGCGGTCGCGTTCCTGGTCGACCGCGTGGCGCTGCGGCGCGCGTCGGCGGCGGCGCGCCACCTGTGCTGGACGGTCGCCGTCGTGGCACTGCTCGCGCTGCCGGCGGCCCGCTTCGCGCTCCCGGCGTGGCACGTGGCGCTGCCGGCGGCGGAGCGTCCGGCGCCCGCCGTCGTGGCGGTGCCGCATGCGGCGGCGGCCGTCG
>NZ_JARGEK010000261.1 GCF_029211165.1 Roseisolibacter sp. H3M3-2 | reverse complement strand
GCCGGCGCCGGGCCGTCGCGCGCCCGCGCGCGAGACGCGGCGCGACGCGCGGCCGGCCCCACCCGTCCGCTTCCCCGCCCGAGAGGTCCGCCGTGTCGACCGTCGCGCTCTTGTTCGTCCTGCCGGCCGCGTTCGCGGTCTGCGCCTGGAGCGGGCACACCCTGGCCCGCCACTACCAGGACCGGTGGGAGCTGGCCGCGACGGCCGCCATCGGCGCGTGCCTCCTGGGGGCGCTCGGCGTCGCGGGCTACGGACGCGCCGAGTCGGCGGGGTGGCGCGAGGCGGCGCTCGGCGTCGTCATGGCGGCGGGCATGTTCGCCGGCTACGACCGCGCGGGGGCCGCGCGCCGTCGGTGAGTCGGCGCAAGCGCGCGTGAGGACCCCGCCGCACCGGAACGGCTGGCCGCGCGCCCCGGCCGTCGTCGCGCTCGCCTGCGCGCTCGCGCTCCTCGCCGGCGCCGCCGCCGCACCGCCGGCGACGCGAGTGGACCCGCCGGTCGAGTTCCGGCTGCGCGACCAGTTCGGGCGCACGCACGATGCCGCCGACTACCGGGGGCGGCCGATGCTGCTCGTCGCGGCGGGACGCGGCGGGCGCGCGGCGGGCACGGCGTGGGGCGGGATGCTGCGCGGGCTCCAGCCGGACTCCGCGACGGGCGTCCCCGTCGTCGCGGTGGCGGACCTGCGCGGCGTCCCGCGCCTGCTGCGGCGCGTCGTGCGCGGCCGCTTCCCCGAGGACCGGCGGCAGGCCGTGCTCCTCGACTGGGACGGCGCGCTCGCGCGGCGGCTCGCCCTCGATCCCGAGCGGTGCACGCTGCTCCTCGTCGCGCCGGACGGAGGGGTGGAGTGGCGGACGAGCCCCGCGGCGGTCGACACCGCGGCGGCGCGCGCCCTACTCGCGCGCGCCGCCGACCTGGCGCCGGCCGGCGCCGCCGGGTCGCATCGCTGACGCGGACGCGGCGCCGTCCGGCCGCGCCGCCGGCGTCTCGCGCCGCGGGAGGTGCAGCGTGAACCTGGTGCCCGCGGACTCGCTCGACTCGACCTCGATCCGCCCGCCGTGCGCGGCGACGATGCGGTCGGCGATGTAGAGGCCGAGCCCGAGGCTCCCCGACGGCCCGCGGCCCGACGCGGTGCGCGGCGCCTGCCGGGTCCGGAGCGGGTTGAAAAGGCCGTCGAGCCGCGCCGCCGGGATCACGGCGCCTCGGTTGTGCACGACCACGCTCGCCGCCTCCGGGGTGCCGCGGAGCTCCACCGTGACCGTGGTGCCGTCGGCGCCGTGCTGCACGGCGTTCCCGACGACGTTGGTCAGCGCCTGGCCCAGCCGCGCCGCGTCCCACCGGCCGCGCTGCTCGCCGCGCGTGTCGACGCGGATCGCGCGCCCCGGGTGCGCCGCGCCGACCTCGTTCACGACGTCGCGCACGACGCGGCCGAGGCTCGTCTCCGCGCGCACGATCGGGATGCCGCCGCCCAGCCGGCTGCGCGTGAAGTCGAGCAGGTCCCCCACCATCGTCGTCGCGCGCCGCGCGCTGGTGCGGACGCGCGCGACGAGCGACCGGTGCGGCTCCTCCAGCTCGCCCGTCTCCAGCATGAACGCCGCCGACGCCTGGATCGCGCCGAGCGGCGTCCGCAGGTCGTGGCCGAGGATGGCCAGGAACGTCTCCTTGGCCTGCTCGACGTCGCGGTTGAAGCGCGTCACGGACTCCGCGAGCGCCTGGTCGATCGCCTCGTTGAAGCGCGTGAGGTCCTCGACGTGCGCGGCGCCGAGCGTCCCCTCCGAGCGCGTCCAGAGCCGGATGACGCTCGCGCGCAGCGCGCGGTACTCCGCCACCATCTGCTCGAGCGTGAAGCCGCTCTGCGCGCGCCCCGCGCCGTGCTCCCCGGCCGCGGTGCGCGCGTCGGGGTGCTCGGCCGGCGCCCGCCCCTGGGACTTGCGCGACTGCGCGCTCCCCGTCTGCGGGCTCGCGAGGTCCGCGGCGATCACGCGGAGCATCTCGTCCGCGTGGTCGCGCAGCGCGGTGACGTCCATGGGTCCGCTGGCGGGCGCGCACGAGCGCGCGAACGCCTCCCACTCGGCGAGGATCGGCTCGCGGTGGGCGAGGACGAAGGCGGCGAGTCGCATCGTCGGCCGGCTTGCCGGGACGTGGGGCGCGGTCGCGCTCAGTCCTGGTCGGGCAGCTCGACGCGCACGCTGCCTCCCGGCGGGATGCCGAGCATGCGGACCGGTCCCATCCCGCCCGCGCGCTCCAGCATGCAGGCGGTCCACCCCTGGCGCACGGCGGCGCGCCGGTTCACGTCGAGGCGTTCGAGCAGCGCCTGGTGCGCGGCGTGGCTGCCGCCGAGCGCCGCGCGGCTCGTCGCGATCTCGTCGGCGCGCGCGCGCAGGGTGGCGAGGATGCCGGGCGCCGCCGGCGTCGCGGGGCTCACGCGTCCCCCCCGGTCGTCGGCGCCGCCAGCGGTGCGGGCCGCGCGTCCGGCCCGGGCGTCGGGCGGTCGTCGCCGTCGGCCCGCGCGCGGCGGGCGTCGTCGGCGAGCCGCGCGAAGTGGCGCTCCTCCTCGCGGGCGACGCGCGCGCCGAAGCCGTTCTTCTTCTGCTCTCTGGGGTCCAGCATGGGGCGAGCCCTCGGCCGCGCGGCGCCCGCCGCCGGACGGCGGGTCGGTGGCGCGGCGATCCGTGCGTGGGCCCGGGCGGCCGGAGGCGGGAGGTCCGCGTCGGTCACGTCGGGGACGTGCGGCCGGCCGCGGTGCGGCGGGCGGGTCGCGGCGCGACTGCGCCGCCTCCGGGGAGCATAGCGCGCGGCGGCGCCGCTGTCAAAGATCCGTCCAGGACAATACCCGAACACGCCACGGCGCGGCGCCGCGGGCGGGACGCGGGGCCGGCGCGGGTAGATTGCCCGCATGGCGCCGCGCGAACCGGTGGGCTCCGCCGCGGCGGACTGGCTCTGGGGGTGGGACCCGACCCCGGGGATCGTCTCCGTGCACGCGGAGCACGACGGGCGCGCGACCGTGTGGCGCCGCGTCCCGGAGACGGGCGCCCTCGTGCGCGAGGACGCGCGCTTCCGCCCCTGGCTGCTCCTCGACGCGCTCGACGACCTGCGCCACCTCGGCGACGCGCTCGGCCCGGAGGGCGACGCGCGCACGGCCGTCCGGCACCGCGAGCTGGAGGGGCCGGGGGCGCTGCGCTGGATCGTCAGCGCCGACGACGGGCGCGCGCTGTCCGCGGCGCTGCTGCGCGGCGCGTCGCAGCGCCTCGGCCGGCGCGTCGGCCACGTCGCCGAGCTGCCCGACGACGCGGTGCTCTGCCTGCCGCCGGAGGAGCAGTACCTCGTGGCCACCGGGCGCACCTACTTCCGCGACCTCCCGTTCGACGCGCTGCACCGGCTGCAGTTCGACCTCGAGACCACGGGGCTCGACGCGCGGCGCGACCGCATCTTCATGGTCTCGGTGCGCTACCCGGACGGCGCCACCGAGGTGCTGGAGGCCGAGGGCGGGGGCGACGCCGGCGAGGCGGACCTCATCCGCCGCCTGGTGGACCGCGTGCGCGACGCGGACCCCGACTCCATCGAGAACCACAACCTGCACGGCTTCGACCTCCCCTTCCTCGACCGGCGCGCGCGCGCGCTCGGCGTGCCGCTCGCGCTCGGGCGGATCGGCGGGCCGGGGCTGCGCACGCGCGGCGCGCAGCGCGGCGCCCCCGGCCCCGACGCCTCCGACGGGCGGCGCGTCCGCTTCGTCGCGCCGGGGCGGGAGCTGATCGACACGCTCGACGCGGTGCGGCGGCACGACTTCGTGCGCCGCGACCTGCCGGGGCACGGGCTCAAGGCCGTCGCGCGCCACCTCGGGATCGCCGCCCCCGACCGCGAGTACATCCCGGGCGACCGCATCTTCGCGACCTACCGCACCGACCCGGAGCGCGTGCGGCGCTACGCGACCGACGACGTGCGGGAAGTGGCCGAGCTGTCGCGCATGCTCGGCGGGCCGGCGTACGCGCTCGCGCGGCTCGTGCCGCGCCGCTACGAGCGGCTGGCCGACGCGGGCCCCGCCACCGGGATGATCGACCCGACGCTCGTGCGCGCGTACCTGCGCGCCGGCGCCGCGCTGCCGGCGCACGCGCGGGGGGACGGCACGCCGCACAGCGGGGCCGCGCTGCACCTGTTCGCGACCGGCGTCGCGACGCGCGTCGCCAAGGCCGACGTCGCGAGCCTGTACCCGTCGCTCATGCGCGCGTACCGCATCGGCCCGGCGAGCGACCGGCTGGGCGCGCTGCTCGCGCTCGTCGACGACCTGGTCGAGCGGCGGCTCGACGCCAAGGCGCGCGCGCAGGCGGCGCCCCCCGGCTCGGCCGAGCGGCACACGCACGACGCGATGGCGGCGGCGCTCAAGCTCGTCGTCAACTCGGCGTACGGCTACCTCGCGGCCGGCGGCGAGCTGACGCGCTTCGCCGACGTGCACGCCGCCAACGAGGTGACGCGGCGCGGGCGCGAGCTGCTGGCGCTCCTCTGCCGCGAGCTGGCGGCGCGCGACGTCACGCTGCTCGAGGCCGACACCGACGGCGTCTACTTCGCCGTCCCCGAGGGATGGACGGAGGCGGACGAGCGGCGCGTGGTCGCCGAGGTGGCGGCGCTGCTGCCGCCGCTCGTGAAGCTGGAGTTGGAGGGGCGCTACGCGGCGATGCTGTCGCACGAGCCGAAGAACTACGCGCTGCTCGCCCACGACGGCGAGCTGACGCTGCGCGGCGTCGCCTTCCGCTCCAGCCGCTCGGAGCCGTTCGGCGAGCGGTTCCTGCGCGAGGCGGTGGCGCGCCTGCTGGCCGGCGACGTGGCCGGCGTGCGCGCCGCCTACCTCGACGCGGTGGCCGCGGTGCGCGCCCGCGCGCTGCCGACGCGCGACGTGTCGTCGGAGGTGCGGCTGACCAAGTCGCCGGCGGAGTACGCGGCGGTGCGCGCCACGCGGCGCGAGCTGGCGTACGAGGCGCTGCTGGCCGCCGGGCGCACGACGTGGCGCGCGGGCGAGCGCGTGCGCGTCTACCGCAGGGCGGGCGGCGAGGGCGGGGTGGCACCCGCGGACGGCGAGGGGGCGGAGGACCCGCGGGCGTACGACGCCGACCACTACGTGCGCCTGCTGCGCACCACCTACGCCGAGCGGCTGGCGCGCGCGTTCACGCCCGAGGACTTCGCCGTCGTGTTCGCGGACGCCGAGCAGCTCGCGCTGTTCGCGCCCTCGCTGCAGGCGATCCGCCCGGTGCTGCGGACGCTGCCGTCGCCCGCGCTCTGACGGCGCGGCGCGATCGGAAGTTCCGCCGTCAGCCGCGCCGCGTCGGCGGGTCGAGGTCGTCGTGCGCGTCGGCGTGGCCGAGCCCCATCCCGCCCATGCCGCCGCCCATCGCCATGCCCATCCCCCCGCCGCCCCCGCCGCCGCCCCCGCCGCCGCGTCCCTGACGCGCCCCGTCGCCGCCCCCCTCGCCGCGCCCGCGGCCGCCGCCGCCCGGCGCCGGCCGCCGCGGCCCCTGCATCGGGATCGCGAGGTCGGCGGGGACCGGGTCGAGGCCGAGCGCCTGGCGGATGAACGCGCGCAGCGCCACCACCAGCGCGTCCACGTGCACCGGGCGGCCGGCCACCAGCTCGCGCGCCGCGCGCTCGGCGAGCCGCACGTGCTCCTCGGTGCCGAGCAGGATCACGTCCGACAGCGCGGCCTCGACGGCGTCGCGCACGCGCCGCGCGCGGTCGGAGCCCTCCTCGGCGGGGGACGCTGCCGGCGTCGCCGCGTCCTCCGCGTCGTCCCCGGCGGCCGGGTCGACGGCGGCGGCCGGGTCGACGGCGGCCGCCGCGCGGCGCAGGTCGCGCAGGTGGCGCGGGTCGACGGCCAGGTCGCCGGTGAACGAGCCGCCGAGCGTCTTGTAGGCCGCGATCAGCGTGCGCAGCCGCTCGTTGATCTGCCGGTTCTCGCGCTCGCGGCGCTGCTGGATCGTGTACATCGCCAGCAGCCGCAGCCCCACGCCGACGACCGTGGCGAGGGCGAGGCCGACGAGCGTGGAGAGCACCCCCGACCAGGAGCTCAGGTCGAGGCCGCGCGCCGCCTGCACGGCCAGGAGCGCGGCCGTCATCGCCCGCCCACGACCGTGCCGTCGTCCAGCCAGCGGTCGGCGCCGAGCCAGCGCGCGCGGCACGCGACGGGCACCGCCACCGGCGCGCCCGCGGGCCCCGTCGCCTCGAGCGCCGTGGTCACGACGTACACGCTGTCCGACTCGCGCGCGACCGCCCGCGCGTCGAACCACGGGAAGCGCACCGTCGGCGTGTCGCCCACCCGCTCGGTCACGACGCGCCGGCACAGCTCCCACGCGCCGGCGGCCATGCGGCCGTCGGGCGCGTCGCCGGGCGCCGGCCGCGGGCGCCAGTCGCGCGTGGACAGCGCGCCCGCGCCGAACGCCAGCGCCGCGCCGTCGAGGAGCAGCGCGCGGTTCGAGCGCGCGGCGGCGCGCGGGCCGGGCGGCGAATCGTCGGTCGCGGGGGGCGGCGAATCGGGCATGCGGGCGCGCATCGTCGATCAGTTCGCGGCGGCGGCCGTCACGCGCAGCACCGACGCCGGGTCCACCGTCACGCCGCCGTAGCGCGTGATCCAGTGCAGGTGCGGCCCCGTCACGCGCCCGGTGGCGCCGACCTTCCCGATCACCTGCCCCTGCCGCACCGTGTCGCCGACCGCGACGTCCTGCGCGCTCAGGTGCAGGTACGCGGTGACCAGCCCCGCGCCGTGGTCGACGTACACCACGTTGCCGCCGACGAAGAACGACTCGACCAGCCGCACCACGCCGCGGTTGGCGGCGCGCACCGGCGCGCCCACGGCGCCGGCGTAGTCGGTGCCCATGTGGCGCGAGGTGACCGTCCCGTTGAACTCGCGCCCGCGCCCGAAGGTGCTCGTCACGCGCGCCTCGCGCGGGCGGCGGAAGGGCGCGGTCCACAGGCGCGGCGTGTCGTGCGCGCGGCGCGACACCTCGGCGGCCATCGCCGACTCGCGCGCCTGCCGCGCGTCGAGCGCGGAGTCGGGCGGCGCCGAGAAGCGCGGGTCGACGCGCAGCCGCTCGAGCGGGTAGTCGGCCGCCGCCAGCGCGACCGTGTCGACGCGCGAGTCCGCG
>NZ_JARGEK010000260.1 GCF_029211165.1 Roseisolibacter sp. H3M3-2 | reverse complement strand
GCACCGGGCCGTCGTCGGCGTCGTCGCCCGCCAGCGGGCCCTCCCACGCCTGCTCGGCGGCGCGGCGGGGCAGGGGGCCGCGGTGCCCGACGCCGGCCAGCGCCTCGGGAAGCGCGTAGTACGTCGAGAGGACCAGCCGGCGGAACGCCTGGAAGACGGTGCGCCGCAGCGCCCGCCCGCTCCGCTCCCACGCGGTGAGGATCGCGTCCTGCTCCGCGCCGTTCCGCGCGCTGAAGCGGCGCGGCGCCCGCCCGTCGAGCACCGCGACGACGCGGCTGTCGAACGCCGTCATCAGCGTCGCCATCACCCGCGCGGTGACCTGGTCGTTCGCCGCCAGCCGCGCCTCGGCGGCCGCCGCCAGGCCGGCGCGGCCGTCGTCCGCGGCGTCGGTCTCGTGGGCGGCGGGGACGATCCGGCGGCACAGCGCGTCGAGCGCGCGGCGCTGGCCGGCGGAGAGGCGGAACTCGGGCATCGCGGCGGGCGGGCGGCGGGAGCCGAAGTGTCGCGCGCGGCGGCCGGCCGCGTCAGCCCCCCGCGTCAGTCCCCCGCGACGCGCTGCGCCGCCGGGCGGCGCGCGTCGGGCGTCGCGCGCCCGAGGTTCAGCGCGGTGTCCACCAGCGCGACGTGCGAGAACGCCTGCGGGAAGTTCCCCACCTGCCGCCCGACGTGCGTGTCGTACTCCTCGGCGAGCAGCCCGACGTCGTTGCGCAGGTCGAGCAGGCGCTCGAACAGGGCGCGCGCGTCCCGCCGGCGCCCCATCATCGCGTAGTTGTCGGCCAGCCAGAAGCTGCACGCGAGGAACGCCCCCTCGCCCGCCGGGAGCCCGTCGTCGGTGGCCGCGCTGTCGTAGCGCCGCACCAGCCCGCCCTCCATCAGCCGCTCCTCGACGCGCGCCACCGTGCCCACGACGCGCGGGTCGTCGGGGGGGAGGAAGCCGACCAGCGGGATCATCAGCACCCCCGCGTCCAGCTGCTTCGACCCGTACGCCTGCACGAACGCGCCGAGCCCGGGGTCGAACGCGCGCTCGCACACCTCGGCGTGCACGCGGGCGCGCAGCGCGCGCCAGCGGTTGGCCGGGCCGCGCATCCCGAACTCCTCGGTCGCGCGCACCATGCGGTCGAGCGCCACCCACGTCATCACCTTCGAGTGCGTGAAGTGCTGCGACCCGCCGCGCACCTCCCACAGCCCCGCGTCCGGACGCTCCCACACCGTCTCGAGGTGCGCGACCATGGCGCACGCCATCTGCCACGCGTTGGGGTCGGACGGCAGCCCGCCGCGGCGCGCCTGGAAGAGCGCGTCGAGCACCTCGCCGTACACGTCGAGTTGGAGCTGCCCGTGCGCCGCGTTCCCCACGCGCACCGGGCGCGCGCCCTCGTAGCCCGGGAGCCAGTCCACCTCCCACTCGCGCAGCATGCGCTCGCCGGCCAGCCCGTACATGATCTGCAGCTGCGACGGGCTCCCGGCGGCGGCGCGCAGCAGCCAGTCGCGCCACGCCGCCGCCTCGTCGAAGTGCCCGGCGTCCATCAGCGCCAGCAGCGTCAGCGTCGCGTCGCGCAGCCAGCAGAAGCGGTAGTCCCAGTTGCGCGTGCCGCCCAGCTGCTCGGGGAGCGACGTCGTGGGCGCGGCCACGATGCCGCCGGTGGGGCGGTAGGTGAGCGCCTTGAGCGTGAGCAGCGAGCGCGAGACCGCGTCGCGCCACTCGCCGGGGTACGTCCCGCGCGCCGCCCACCCGCGCCAGAACGCCTCGGTCTCGGCGAGCGCCTCGCGCGGCTCGACCGGCGCCGGCGGCGGGACGTGCGACGCGGCGTACGTCAGCACGAAGGCGGCGCGCTCGCCGGCGCCGACCGCGAACTCGCCGACGGTCTTCAGCCCCTCGCCGCGCAGCGCGACGTCGGCGCGCAGCAGCAGCATGTCGGGGCCGGCCACCGCGCGCAGCGTGCCGTGCGGCCCGCCCTCGTCGAGGTGCGTGACCCAGGGGACGGTCGCGCCGTAGTCGGTGCGCACCACGAACTCGGTGCGCATCGCCACCCGCCCGCGCACCCCCTCGACGATCCGCACGAGGTCGGACTGCGCGCCGCGCACCGGCATGAAGTCGACGACGCGCACGGCGCCGTCCCCGCACGCGAACTCCGTCTCGAGGACCATGGTGTCCTCGCGGTAGCGCCGGGACGCGCGGGCGTCCGGGTCGGCGGGGGCCAGGAGCCACCGGCCGTGTTCGGGGCCGCCGAGGAGGGCGGCGAAGCAGGCGGCGGAGTCGAACCGCGGCCAGCAGAGCCAGTCGATCGAGCCGTCGCGGCCGACGAGGGCCGCCGTCTCGCAGTCGCCGATGAGCGCGTAGTCCTCGATCCGTCCGGGCATGGCGGGGGGGCGGGGGAGCCGCCCCCGCGCCGGTCAGCCGGCCTGGGGGGCGCGGTGGGCGCTCCGCCACCGCACGATCGCGACCATCCCCGCGGCGGCCCCGGCCGCGACCGTCGCGGCCAGGGGCAGCGGGAGCGGGCCCGGCAGCGACGTCGGGAGCGCGGGCGCGACCGTCGGCACGGCCGTCGGCGCGACGGCGGGCTCGAGCGCGAGGACCGCCGGCGTCACCGGCGCGGCGACCGGCACCGACGCGGCCGCCACCGGGGCGGGCGCGGCGCCGCCCTGCCGCGCGACGTGGGCGCGGTAGGCGGCCGGGAAGACCGCGACGTGGTAGTGCGGCGGGCGGAACTCGCGCGTCACGTCGAGGACCCCCTCGGCCTCCAGCGCCAGCAGTGTCCGCTCCAGCCAGCGGCGCGCCTTGGCGTCGGCGGGGACGCGGAGGTCGAGCGCCATCCCGGCCGGGTGCACCGACAGGGTGTGCGAGTTCGACGGCTGCTCGGCCGTCGGCCGCACGAGGCTGGTCACGACCAGCGGCTGCCCCGTGGTGGCGCGATACTGCGCCCCGAGACGCTCGACGAGCAGCCGGACCTCGGGCTGGGCGTACGGGTGGACGTACGACAGCAGCTGGACGTCCGCCGAGTTGTCGACGCGGACGAGCGCGCCGTCGTCGACCAGGGCGCGCAGCTGCGCCTGGGTGCGGACGAACGCGAACTCCTCCTGGCGGGCGACGGCGTTCTGCCGCTGCATCGACCGCAGCGAGCCACCCAGCGCGCCCAGGGGGGCGGCGGGGAGGGCGGCGGGGGCGAGCAGCACGGCGAACAGGCCGAGTCGCAGGGCACGCGTCATGGGCGGCGTCTCCGGGGGCTGGGCGTCGGGCGTGATCGGAATCACATGTTTCTACCCCGCCGCCGCCTGCGGTTCCCCCTCGGGTGGGGGAATTCGGGACCCGACCGGGCCGAACGCACGAATCCCCGGCGCCGTCGGAGGACGGGCCGGGGATTCGGTGGTAGTCGGGGCGACTGGATTTGAACCAGCGACCTCCTGCTCCCGAAGCAGGCGCTCTACCGGGCTAAGCTACGCCCCGATCGTACAGGTCCCGAATGGGAAGCGGTGACCGCTCGAGAGGAACGATCACCGCAGCGCGCCCGTCAGGACTCGAACCTGAAACCTTCTGATCCGTAGTCAGATGCTCTATCCAATTGAGCTACGGGCGCGTGGTGCTACGTACTGCGGTACAGCCCCGAACAGATAGCCGTTCGGGCGGGGAGCGTCAAGGCGAGCGGGAGTTCACCGCGACGCGTCCGATGGGCCGTACAAGACTCGAACTTGTGACCTCCACGATGTCAACGTGGCGCTCTAACCAACTGAGCTAACGGCCCGGATTGTCAAAAGAGCGGGAAACGGGACTCGAACCCGCGACCCCAACCTTGGCAAGGTTGTGCTCTACCAACTGAGCTATTCCCGCGAAGCGCCGCCGCCGGAGAATCGAAAGGGCCTTGGAGACCAAGGCCCAGCGAGCGGGCGACTCCGTGTACCGCCGACGTCCCTCGATCGCGACTGCTGTGACCGTCAGGACGCCGGGCCGGGTATGGAGGCGAGGGGAATCGAACCCCTGACCTCTTGAATGCCATTCAAGCGCTCTCCCAACTGAGCTACGCCCCCGGCTTTCCCGGGGCGTGCGCGGCGTGCCGCGAAGCGTCCCAGGAACGAAGCATCGTAGTCGCGTGTAGATGGCATGTCAAGCGATGGCGCGGTGTTTCGAGGCTGGCGCAACACCTCGAGGCCAGTATTTTGCAGCGCCCGCGGGGACGTCTCCGTAACGGTCGTGTCGGCCATTCGTCACCTGCGGCAAACCAGCGGGAAGATGGGCGTGCGCACGCGCGCGAACGGGGCTGCGGCCGCCGTCGCGGCGACTCGTCGCCGACCCTGTCCCGAGCAGCCGAGCAGCGCCGCCGCAGCAGCACGTGCCGTCCGCACGCGCAGGAAGTCGCAGCAGCAGGCGCAGCACCCGCACGACCCGCGCGTCGCGCCGGACCCGCGCGCGGGGCCAGTGGCAGCTCGAACGCAGCTCGGTACCTGTCGGACGTACCACGAGGACCAGCAGCACCCGCTCTCGCTCGACCGTCGGCCCCGCGGGCCGGCGCGGTGGGGCGCGTTCCCCGTCGGTCGCGACGGCCCGGCGCCGGTGGCACCTGCCACCCGGTCCGGCCCGTGCCGCCCACGGCGACGCCCCGGCCGCCCGCCCGCTCCCCGACGGCTTCCCCGCGCCGCGGCGCGCCCCCTGCGGGCGCGACGCACGCCGATCTTCCTTCTCCACGCGCACGCGTCCCAGGATACGCACGATGACTGAAGTCAAGCGGAAGCGCCGCCGCGCCGCTGCCCCCGCCGGCATCGCCCCCAGCGAGCCGGAGCGGGACATCCTCGACCAGTACCTCTACGAGGTCAGCACCTATCCCCTGCTCAAGGGGGACGAGGAGATCCAGCTCGCGCGCAAGATCCGCAGCGGCGATCAGGACGCGCTCCAGGAGCTCGTCAAGCGCAACCTGCGCTTCGTCATCTCGGTGGCCAAGAAGTACCAGAACCGCGGCCTCCCCCTCATCGACCTCATCGGCGAGGGGAACGTCGGCCTGCTCACCGCCGCCCGGAAGTTCGATCCCGACCAGGGCGTCAAG
This sequence comes from Roseisolibacter sp. H3M3-2, assembly GCF_029211165.1. Classification (GTDB taxonomy): domain Bacteria; phylum Gemmatimonadota; class Gemmatimonadetes; order Gemmatimonadales; family Gemmatimonadaceae; genus Roseisolibacter. The sequence continues at coordinate 2,092 of NZ_JARGEK010000260.1, read as the reverse complement.
TTCATCTCGTACGCCGTCTGGTGGATCCGCCAGGCGATCCTCTCGTCGCTCGCCCGCCAGGGGCGCACGGTGCGCGTGCCGCTCAACCGCACCGCCGACCTGTCGCGCATCATCAAGGCGAGCGAGATCCTCCGCCAGAAGCTGCGCCGCGAGCCCTCCCCCGAGGAGCTGGCCCAGCTGACCGGCCTGTCGGTCGACGTCGTGCAGTCGCTCGCCGCCCTCAACACCGGCGACGTCCGCCTCGACGCCCCGATGGACCCCGAGGGCGACCGCTCGCTCATCGAGCGCTTCGTCGCCGACGAGATGCCCGACACCGAGGAGGAGGCGATGAACCGCTTCCTCACCGACGAGATCGAGACGGCGCTCAACACCCTCCCGCCGCGCGACGCCAAGGTCCTCCGCCTGTACTTCGGGCTCGAGGGTGGGCGCGAGCACACGCTTGAGGAGATCGGCTCCATGCTCGGCGTCACCCGCGAGCGCGTCCGCCAGCTCCGCGACCGGGCGCTCAAGCGCCTCCGCGAGGGCGACGTCGGCCGGGCGCTCGGCTCCTTCGCGGCGTAACCGCCGCGGCGCGGGCGGCGGACTGCGGGCTGCGGATGACCTCCGCGGCCCGCATTTCGTTTACGCCCGGCCCCGACGCGTGGTAAGTTCCGCCCCGGCGACGGGCCGAACCCGCAGTCCGCAGCCCGCAGCGACCGGCGCGATCCCGAATGATCCAGCTGAAGAACGTCCACAAAGCGTTCGGCCCGAAGAAGGTGCTCCAGGGGTTCACGCTCGACGTGCCCGACGGGGAGACGATGGTCATCATCGGCTACTCCGGGACGGGGAAAAGCGTCGCCATCAAGCACATCGTCGGGCTCCTCGACCCAGACCAGGGCGAGGTCTGGGTGGACGGGCTCCGCGTGGACCAGCTGCCGCGGCGCGACCTGTACGCGCTGCGCGGGCGCATCGGCTACGTCTTCCAGTTCGCCGCCCTGTTCGACTCGATGACCATCGGGGAGAACGTCGCCATGGGGCTGCGCAAGCAGGGGACGCTCTCCGAGGCGGAGATCCGGGACCGCGTCCGCGAGTCGCTGGACCTGGTGGACCTCCCCGGGGTCGAGGCGCGGTTCCCCGCCGAGCTGTCGGGCGGGATGCGGAAGCGGGTCGGCATCGCCCGCTCGATCGCGCTGCGCCCCAAGTACATCCTGTACGACGAGCCGACCACCGGCCTCGACCCGGTCACCAGCGCGGTCATCGACCGCCTGATGGTGCGCATGCGCGAGAAGCTGGGCGTCACCGGCGTCGTGATCACGCACGACATGCGCAGCGCGTTCACCGTCGGGACGCGCATCGCCATGCTCTACGAGGGGCGGGTGCGCTGGGAGGGGACGATCGACGAGATCCGCGAGACCCGCGACCCGATCGTCCGCCAGTTCGTGGAGGGGCGCGCCGAGGTCGAGGGGGGGCACACCGACGAGTTCCGGGTCGTGCGCCGCCCCGACGACGACGACGAGGACGACGACGACCGGGGGGCGGCGGCGTGACCCCCCGCGGCCGCGCGCGCGAGGAGGTGTCGGCCGGCGGCGTCGTCTTCCGCTACGCGGCCGCGGGGGGCGGGGCGCCGCGCCCCGTCTTCCTGCTGATCCGCGACAGCTACCAGAACTGGGGCTTCCCCAAGGGGCACCTGGAGGCGGGGGAGGGGCCCGAGTGCGCCGCCCTCCGCGAGGTGACCGAGGAGACCGGGCTCGGCGAGCTGGCGGTCGCGGGGCAGATCGAGACCATCGACTGGTACTTCCGCTTCCGCGGGCGGCTGATCCACAAGGTCTGTCACTTCTACCTGATGCGGACGCAGCGGGTCTCGACCTGCCCGCAGCGGTCGGAGGGGATCACGGCCTGCCGGTGGGCGCCGTTCGAGGAGGCGGTGGCGCTGGTGTCGTACGCCAACGCGCGGGAGGTGCTGCGGCGGGCGCACGCCATGGTCTGCGCCCTCGACGCGATGGCCGCCGAGGCGGCGGCCGCGGCCGGCGCGCCGGCAGCCGGCGCGCCCCCCGCCGACGCGGCGACGGCCGGGCCCGCCGAGGAGTCCGTGCCGCGTCGCCGGCGGCGGGCG
>NZ_JARGEK010000026.1 GCF_029211165.1 Roseisolibacter sp. H3M3-2 | reverse complement strand
GCGCGACGCCGCCCGCGGCGCCTCGGAGACGGGCGACCGGGTGCCGCTGTCGCCCGAGGCGCTGCGCGGGCTGCCGGGACAGGGCGGCGACGCCGGCGGCTCCGCGGGGAGCGACGGCCGTGCCGGCGACGCGGGGGCCGCGGGCGACGCGCCCGACTTCCGGAGCGGGGGGGAGGCGCTGCTGCTGGCGCGCGGGCTGGCGAACGCGATGGCCGGCGACCCCGGCCGGGCCGCCCTCGTCCACGACCTGGTGAGCCCGACGCGGGCGGCGTCGCTGCTGCGCCTCTAGGCGCCGGGCGGCCCACCCGGGTCACGAACACGGCGTGTCGCGACGGCGGCACGCCGTTTTCCGTGTCGGCGCCACCGTGACCGACATCCCGCCGCCCGCGCCGCCCGACGGGGCCCCCGACTGGGCCGCCGTCCAGTCCGAGGTGGTGGAGCACCTCCAGCGGCTGATCCGCATCGTGACCGTCAACCCGCCGGGGAACGAGCTGGCGGCGGCGCGCTACCTCGACGGGGTGCTGACGGCGGCCGGGATCGAGTCGCGGGTGCTCGAGCCGGCACCGGGGCGCGGGGCGGTGGTGGCGCGGCTGCGCGGGACCGGCGAGCGCGCGCCCGTGCTCCTGCTGGCGCACACCGACGTCGTCGGCGTCGAGGCGGCGCAGTGGTCGGTCGAGCCGTTCGGGGGCGTGGTGCGGGACGGGTACGTCTACGGCCGCGGCGCGATCGACGACAAGGGGATGCTGGCGGCGAACCTCGTCACGATGCTGCTGCTGCGCCGGCACGTGGCGGCGGGGGGGACGCTGCGGCGCGACGTGGTGCTGGTCGCCAACGCCGACGAGGAGGCGGGCGGGGAGCTGGGGATGGCGTGGCTGCTGGCGCACCACCCGGAGCTCGTGCGCGCCGAGTTCGCGCTCAACGAGGGCGGGCGGACGCGGGTGGTGCGCGGGCGGCCGCTGTACGTCGCGGTGCAGACCGCGGAGAAGGTGCCGCACGTCGTCACGGTGACCGCGCGCGGCGACGGCGGGCACGCCTCGGTGCCGCTGCCGGGGAACCCGGTGTTCCGCCTGGGGCGCGCGCTGGCGGCGATCGGCGGGTGGCGCGCGCCGACGGCCGTGACGCCGACGACGCGCCGCTTCTTCGCCGAGCTGGCGCGCGTGTGGCCGGAGCGCGCGGAGGCGCGTGCCATGGCCGACGTGGCCGCGTCGGACCCGGCGCGCGTGCGGCGCGGGGCGGCGGCGCTGCGGCGCGTGCCGACGTTCGACGCGCTGCTGCGCGCGGGGGTGTCGGCGGTGATGACGCGCGGGGGGATCCGCACCAACGTCATCCCGACCGAGGCGACGGCGACGCTCGACGTGCGCACGCTGCCCGGGCAGTCGATCGACGCGCTGGTGGCGCGGCTGCGGCGCGTGGTGGACGACCCGCGCGTCGAGATCGCGGTCGCCGAGCGCGGACGCGACGCGCCGTCGTCCGACCACGCGTCGCCGATGTTCCGCGCGATCGCCGAGGCGGCGCGCGCGCTCGACCCGCGGCTGGTGACGGTGCCGTACCTGAGCACGGGGGCGACCGACAGCGCGCAGCTGCGCGCGTGGGGGGTGCCGACGTTCGGCGTGCTGCCGTTCCCGCTGACGCAGGACGACGAGGACCGGATGCACGGGCACGACGAGCGGGTACCCGTCGAGGCGCTACTGTTCGGGACGCGGCTGATCTACGAGGCGGTGCGGCGCGTCGCCGTCGCCTGACACACGGGGGCGGGCGCCGCGGGCTGCGGGCTGCGGGTTCGAGATCCGCAGCCCGCAGCCCGCGGCGCCCGCGGCGCCCGCCACGAGGAGACCTGTATGCCTACCGCCATCGTCACCGGCGCTTCCCGCGGGATCGGCCGCGCCATCGCGCGTCGCCTCGCCGACACGCACGAGATCGTCGCGGTCGCGCGCGATGGCGAGGCGTTGCGCCTGCTCGCCGAGGAGATCGCCAGCACGGGGGGCGCGTGCCGGCCGGTCGCGCTCGACGTTACCGACGGCGACGCGGTCGCGCGCGCGCTCGGCGGACTCGAGGCGGACGTGCTGGTGAACAACGCCGGCGTCGGCGTGCTGAAGCCGTTCCTCGAGCTGTCGCCGGAGGAGTGGCGGCGCATGGTGGACGTCAACTTCACCGCGCTGTTCCACGTCACGCGCGCGGTGCTGCCGGGGATGGTGGCGCGCGAGCTCGGCGACGTCGTGATCGTCGGGTCGATCGCGGGGCGGAGCGCGTTCGTGGGCGGGACGTGCTACGCGGCGACCAAGCACGCGGTGCTGGGGTTCGCCGAGTCGCTGATGCTGGAGGTGCGCGACGCGGGGGTGCGGGTGTCCGTCGTGAGCCCGGGCTCGGTGGCGACCGACTTCTCGCCGCCGAAGGACCGGGGCGGGGTGGACTGGCAGCTGCGGCCGGAGGACGTGGCGGAGTCGGTCGCGCACGTCGTCGCGGCGCCGCGCGGGGTGCTGGTGCACCGGGTCGAGGTGCGGGCGCTGTCGCCGAAGCGGCCGCGGTGACGGGGCGCGGGAGGCGGCCCGGTAACCCGTAAGCCTCGGGCTCGTCTAGTGTTCGGGCGATCCGCGCTCCAGATTCCGCCCGGCCCCTGGTGCCGGCCTGTGCCGCAGCTCCCGTCCCGCTCCGCGTGCCCGCTCCCCACCGTGCCGAGCCCGACCTGTTCCAGGCCTCGCTGACGCCGCCGGCGCCGCGCGAGGTCGAGGTCACGCCGTACTTCGAGCGCGCGTCGCCGACCGAGCGCACGATGGCCAAGGTTGCCGACGAGGCCGCCGCGACGGCGCAGCTGGCGCTGCGCGAGCTGGCCGCGGTGCGCGAGATCGCCCGCGCCCTGCACACGGCCGACCGGCTGGAGGAGCTCTACCAGTTCGCGCTGGAGCGGGTGACCCCGCTCCTCGGGGCGTCCTTCGCGTCGGTGTACGTGCGCGAGGGGCACGACGAGACGATGCGCCTCGCCGCCGCCCACAACTGGCCCGAGCGCTTCGTGGCCTGGATGGGGCAGGCGCGGATCCGGATCGGGATGGGGCCGAGCGGGGAGGCCGCCGCCGAGCGCCGCATGGTCGAGGTCCCCGACGTGTTCGCGGACCCGGCGCTGGCCGACTGGCAGGAGGTCGCGCGCGAGCTGGGGTTCCGGGCGCTGGTGGCGCTGCCGCTGGCGGCCAACGGGGCGCGGGGGACGGCGCCGCACGTGTTCGGGGCGATCGCCTTCTACTTCGCCGGCGAGAGCACGCTGGCCGACGACCAGCGCTGGCTGCTGCGCGTGGTGGCCGACCAGCTGGCGGCGGCCGCCGAGAAGGCGCACCTGATCGACGAGCTGCGGCGGGCCAACGCGGCGCTGGTGGAGAGCAACGCCGAGCTGGAGCGGCAGTACGTGGCGGTGCTCGAGGCGCGGCGGGTGAAGGACGAGTTCCTGGCCAACATGAGCCACGAGCTGCGCACCCCGCTGGCGGCGGTGCAGGGGTACGTCGGGCTGATGCTCGACGAGCTCTCGGGGCCGCTGACGGCGGCGCAGCGCGAGGACCTGGTGCGCGTGCGGGGCGCGGGGGGGCGGCTGCTCGACCTCATCGACAACCTGCTGGAGCTGACGACGCTCAAGCGCGGCGGGCTGGAGGTGCACGTCGAGGAGTGCGACCCGCGGGCGCCGCTGCAGGACGCGATCGCGCAGACGCCGGGGCGGCCGCCGACGGTGACGCTGCGGGTCGAGGAGCCGACGACGATGCTCCCGCCCCTGCGCAGCGACCGCAAGAAAATCGCGAAGCTCCTCGTTAGCTTGCTGGCGAACGCATACAAGTTCACCCCGGCGGGCGAGGTGGTCGCCGCGGTGGAGGTGCGCGACGGGCGGGTGGCGTACCGGGTGCAGGACACCGGGATCGGCATCCCGAGCGACGCGCAGCAGATGGTGTTCGACGAGTTCCGGCAGGTGGACGGCTCGGCGGTGCGGAAGTACGGGGGCTCGGGCCTCGGCCTGGCGCTGGCGCGGCGGATCGCGCGGCTGCTGGGGGGCGACGTCGACCTGACGTCGGCGGTGGGGGAGGGATCGACCTTCACCGTGGAGCTCCCCCTCGACTTCGAGCCGCCGGTGGATCCGCGCAGCGCGCTCGAGACGCCGCACCTGGGCGTCCCGGTGGTGCCGCGGCGGGTCTGAGGCGCCGCCCCCCGCGTCCGGGACCGTCCCCGCCCGTCCCGATCCGCCGCCCCGCGGCCCCCCGATGAACTACCAGCTCGGACGCACCCTGCAGGAGACGTTCACCACCCTCCCGCCGGAGGAGGTGCTGGCGGCGGCCAAGCGCTTCTTCGCGCGGCGGCAGGGGATCTACGCCGCCTTCGTCGAGAAGGAGGGGCCGACCTTCGTGAACCTGCGCGGGCAGGGGGGCGAGGAGGTGCTGATCGGGGTGCTGGCCGCCGAGCGCGGGACGCGGGTGACCGGGTCGACGTACATCTTCGACCAGCAGGTGGCGCGCTTCTTCGCCACGCTGCCGCCCTACCCGGCGGAGGACCGCGCCGACGGGGCCGTCGAGGCGACGGGGACGGAGGCGGCGTCGTGACGCCCCCGTTCGTGACCACGCTGCGCAGCCGCGGCGAGGAGATCCGGCTGGGCGCCGACGACGCGTCGCCGCGCTGGACGGTGCGGGTGCAGGTGGCCGAGGTGTGGGACGCGGTGCGCGTGAGCGCGCCGCCCACCGAGCCGGTGCTGGCGGTGAAGGTCGCGGCGCTGGCCGCGCTCCTCCCCGACGCGGCGTACCACGACGACCACGTGCTGAAGCTGGGGGGGATCGAGGTGCTCGACGAGAACGCGTCGCTGGCCGACGCGGGCGCGCGCGACGGCTCGATCTTCCTGCTGTCGTACCGGCGCCGCCGCCCCATCCGCTGACGCGCGCGCCCGCCGGCGCCCCGGTCCCCATGTCGTCCCCCGCCCAGCCGCCCGCCCCCGCGCTCGCCCTCGTGTCGCACGCCGACTGCGGGCGGCACGACACCGGGTGGGAGCACCCCGAGCACGTGGGGCGGCTGCGCGCCGTGCTGCGCGCGGTGGGGCGCGACCCGGCGCTGTTCGAGGCGCTGCAGCACGTCGAGGCGCGCCACGCGACGCCCGAGGCGCTCGCGCTCGGCCACGACCCGGGGTACGTCGCGTCGGTGCGCGCCATCGCCGAGCGCGGGGGCGGGCGGCTCGACGCCGACACGGTGGTGAGCGAGGGGTCGTGGGACGCCGGCACCGCGGGCGCGGGCGCGGCGCTCGACGCGCTCGACCTGGTGATGGCGGGGACCGCGCGGCGCGCCTTCGCCGCCGTGCGCCCGCCGGGGCACCACGCGCTGCGCGACTCGGGGATGGGGTTCTGCCTGTTCGGGAACGTCGCGCTGGCGGCGCTGCACGCGCGCGCGCGCTACGGGCTGGAGCGCGTCCTGGTGGTCGACTGGGACGTGCACCACGGCAACGGCACGCAGGCGATCGTGCAGCACGACCCGGGCGTCCGCTTCGTGTCGATGCACCAGTGGCCGTGGTACCCGGGCACCGGCGCCGCCGACGACCGCGGGCCGCACCGCAGCGTGTGGAACGTGCCGATGCCGCCGGCGCTGGCGCGCGCGCGCTACGTCGAGGCGCTGGAGCGCGCCGTCGACGACGCGACCGACGGCTGGGTCCCGGAGCTGCTCATCGTCTCCGCCGGCTTCGACTGCCTGGCCGGCGACCCGCTGGGCGGGTTCACGCTCGAGATGGAGGACGTCGACCGCCTCACGCGGTCGTTCGTGGCGCGCGCGGAGGCGTGGTGCGGCGGGCGCCTCGTGAGCGCGCTCGAGGGCGGCTACGCGCCCGACCGGGTGGGGGAGGCGTGCGTGACGCACCTGCACGCGCTGGTGCCCGCGGGGGCGGCGCGGTGAGCGCGCTGCCGCACGTCTCGCCGGCGGTGCTCCGCCTGGTGCAGGAGCTGGTGCTCGGCCGCTGGCGCGCGGCCGGCGAGGAGCTGTACCGCGAGGTCGGCTCGCTGCTGCAGGTCGAGGCGGGGCAGGAGGTGCTGGTGTGCGGGTGCGGCGACGGGACGACGTGCGAGTGGCTGGCCGAGCGCACCGGCGCCGCCGTCACCGGCGTCGACCCCGACCCCGACCGGATCGAGGAGGCGGACGAGCGGGCGCGCGAGCTGCTGGACGCGGGGACGCCGCTGCCGCTCTCGTTCCAGCAGGCGCCGCTCGACGACCTGCCGCACGAGACGGCGGTGTTCGACGCGGTGGTGGGCGAGCCGATGCTGGCGGCCGCCGCGGACCCCGAGCGCGCGGTGGCCGAGCTGGCGCGCGTGGTGAAGCCGATGGGCGCGGTGGTGCTGCTGCAGCTCACCTGGAGCTCGGACATCTCGACCGCCGCGCGCGGGCTGCTGGTCGAGCGGCTGGGGATGCGCCCGCAGCTGCTGGTCGAGTGGAAGCAGATGCTGCGCGACGCGGGGGTGGTCGACCTGCAGGTGCAGGACTGGACCGACGAGGCGGCGGAGGGCGCGTCGGAGGGGGAGGCGCCGCAGCTGACGCTGTCGCAGAAGGTGCAGATCGTCGGGCGCGCGTTCCGGCGGCGCGGGTGGCGGCAGGCGCTCGACGCGCTCGGGCGCGAGGAGTCGCTGCTGCGCGAGCTGTCGCGCGAGCGGGCGGTGGGCTTCCAGGTGATCCGCGGCGTGAAGTGGCCGCACGCGAGGGGGACGTGACGGCGGCCGCCACCCCCGAGTTGCCGGCGCCGAAGGCGGCCGGCTCGCGCGTCCCCTTCTCGATGTGGCGCGCGCCCGACGGCACGGTGCGCCGCGACCTCGCGGTCTCGGAGCTGGCGCGCGTCGTCCGGGCCGGGGAGGGGACGCTGTGGGTGGACGTCGACAGCTCGCAGCGGTCGCAGCACGCGCTGCTGGAGAAGGTGTTCGGCTTCCACCCGCTGACGATCGAGGACACGCTCAACCCGCAGAGCCGCGTCAAGTACGAGGAGCACCCCGGCTACCTGTTCGTCGTCGCGCGCGGCGTGCGCTTCTGCGAGGACACGTCGGACCCGTACGACATCGAGACGCTGAACCTCTACGCGTACCTGGGGCCGTGCTGGGTCGTGACGGTGCACGGCGAGGGGGCGACGGCGGTGGACGCGGTGAAGGCGCGGGCGGAGGCGTCGCCGGACGCGCTGGCGCGCGGCCCCGCGCGGCTGATGCACGCGGTGCTCGACGAGGCGGTCGACGAGTTCTTCCCGATCCTCGACCGCATCGACGAGTTCCTCGACGGGCTGGAGGAGCGCGTGTTCGTGCAGTTCGACCAGGCGGCGCTGCGCGACATCTTCTCGGTGAAGCGGCTGGTGCTGCAGCTGCGGCGGCACCTGGCGCCGCAGCGCGAGGTGCTGAACCAGCTCACCAACCGCCCGAACGAGCTGTTGCCCGCCTCGGCGCAGCTGTACTTTCGCGACGTGTACGACCACGTCCTGCGCATCAACGACTCGATCGACGCCTACCGCGAGCTCCTGTCGAGCACCCTGGACAGCTACCTGTCGCAGGTGTCGAACCGGCTCGGGCAGTCGTCGAAGGCGCTGGCGGTGGTGGCGACCGTGACGCTGCCGTTCGTGATCGTGAGCGGGATGTGGGGGATGAACTTCGACCGCGTGCCGCTGGCGCACCACCCGCACGGCTTCTGGCTGCTGCTGGGCGCGCAGCTGCTGATCGCGGCGGTGATCCTGGCGGCGCTGCGGTGGCGCCGGATCATCTGATGGGCGGCGCCGCGCGCCCCGAGCCGACGGAGCTCCCGTCGTCGACGACGGTCGAGTACCCGGTCGCGCGCCCGACCGCCGAGTACCCGGTGGCCGCGGAGTCGCTGCGCCCGACGCCGTCGGCGGGCCGCCCGGTCGCGGGGCGCGCGCCGCGCGTCGGGCTGCGGCTGTACGGCATCGTCGCCACCGAGATCGACCCGCACGAGCCGCCGCCCCCCGCCGCGCCGGACACGGAGCTGGTGGCCTACCGCGACGTGGCGGCGGTGGTGGAGCCGGCGCCGTACGTCGCCGAGCCGGTGGGGGCGGTGGCGCTGGAGCGGCACCGCGCGGTGGTGGACGGCGTGTTCGCGCGGCGCACGGTGGTGCCGGCGCCGCCGGGCACCGTGTTCCGCTCGCACGAGGCGCTGGCCGGGTGGCTGGAGCTGCACTACTTCACGCTCGCCGAGGCGCTGAGCTTCCTCGACGACCGCGTGGTGGCGCGGGTGACGGCGTCGCGGGCGGACGACGCGGCGTCGGCCCGCGCGACGCCGCTGCACCTCGACCAGGACGGGGCGGCGGGCGACGAGCGCGCGCTGGGCGACGCGGTGCTCACCGAGGCGGCCGAGCCGTTCCGCGAGCTGCGGCGCGAGGCGGTGTCGATGCTGGTGCTGCGCGCCGAGGAGCTGGGCGAGCCGCACGCGGCGTACGCGTCGTTCCTGGTGGAGCGGACGCGCTGGGCGCAGTTCGAGCAGGCGCTGGCGCGCGAGGGGCAGCGGCACGCCGGGCTGGCGCTGCAGCTGACCGGCCCGTGGCCGCCGTACGACTTCGTGCGCATGCAGTTCCGCGGCTGACCGGCGAACGACCCGCGCCCACCCCCGAGCGATGTTCTGTCCCGACTGCGGCACCTGGACGCGCGCGAGCCTGCCGCGCTGCACGCGCTGCGACGGCGTGCTCCCCGAGCTGGGCGCGCGCCCGGCGGAGGAGCCGCCCGACGAGGCGCTGACGGCGCTGCGCCGCGCCACCGGCAACCGGCTGCGCGTGGAGCGGCGGCTGGGGAGCGGCGGGATGGCGAGCGTGTTCCTGGCGCGCCACGCGGTGCTCGACACGCCGCTGGCGGTGAAGGTCCTGCACCCGCACCTCGCCCGCGAGCCCGAGATGCGCACGCGCTTCCGCCGCGAGGCCGAGGCGGCGGCGCGGCTGCGCCACCCGCACGTGGTGCCGATCACCGACTACGGGTGGGGGCCGGGGGTCGAGTACCTGGTGATGCCGTTCCTTGCCGGCGGCTCGCTGGCCGACGCGATGGCGGGGCGCCGCACGGTGGCCCCCGACCGCGCGGCGGCGGTGGCGGCGCAGGCGGCGCAGGGGCTCGACTACGCGCACCGCCACGGCATCGTGCACCGCGACGTGAAGCCCGACAACGTGCTGTTCGACGACGACGGGCACGCGGTGGTGACCGACTTCGGGATCGCCAGCGCGCGCTTCCACGCCCGCATGACGGCCACCGGCCGCGCGATGGGGACGCCGCACTACATGAGCCCCGAGCAGGCGATGGGGCGGCTCCTCGACGGGCGCAGCGACGTGTACGCGATCGGCGTGCTGCTGTACGAGATGCTGTCGGGCGATCCGCCGTTCGACGGGGCCGACTCGTACGCGGTCGGCTACAAGCACGTGCACGAGGCGCCGCTCCCGATCGAGGTCGCGTCGCCGGGCGTCCCGCCGGCGCTGGCGGCGATCGTCATGCGCTGCCTCGCCAAGAGCCCCGAGGAGCGCTTCCAGCGCGCCAACGACCTCTCCGACGCGCTGCTCGGCTTCCTGGTCGACCGGGGGGCGCCGGAGCTGCGGACCGCCTGGCGCGCGCGGCGCGGGCCGACGACGCCGGTGCGCGCCCGCTGACACCCGGGCTGCGGGCTGCGGGCTGCGGTTCAGATCCGCATCCCGCAGTCCGCAGCGCCCGGCGCAACCTTCCCGAGCCACACGATGACGCCCCGCCTCACGCTCCGCACCGAGATCGTCCCCGTCCACACCACCCACCCGTTCGTGATCGCGCGCGGCGGGGCGAGCGAGTGGCGCACCGTGACCGTGCGCGTGCGCGACGCCGACGGGGCCGAGGGGTGGGGGGAGGCGGCGCCGAGCCGGTTCTACGGGGAGACGCCGGAGAGCGTGGTGGCCGCGGTGGCGCGCTTCCAGGACGTGCTGGGAGACCTCGACCCGTGGGCGCTCGAGGACGCGGAGGCGCGCATGCACGCGGCGCTGCGCTTCAACGGCGCCGCCAAGACGGGCGTCAGCGCGGCGCTGCACGACCTGGCCGCCAAGCGGCTCGGCGTGCCGCTGTACCGGCTCTGGGGGCTCGACCCGGCGCGCGCGCCGCTCTCCAGCTTCACCATCGCGATCGCCGAGGACGACGACGTGCTGCGGTCGCGCGTGGCCGAGGCGGCGCAGTACCCGGTACTCAAGGTCAAGCTCGGGAGCCCCAAGGGGCTGGCGCGCGACGAACGGATCATCCGGATCGTGCGCGAGGCGGCGCCCGACAAGGTGCTGCGCGTCGACGCCAACGCGGCGTGGACGGCCAAGGGCGCGCTGCAGATCGGCGAGCTACTGGCGGCGCTCGGCGTCGAGTTCATCGAGCAGCCGCTGCCGCCGCACGACCTCGACGGGCTGCGCTTCGTGCGCGACCGCTCGCCGCTCCCGATCGTGGCCGACGAGTCGTGCGTCGTGGCCAGCGACGTCCCGCGGCTCGCCGGCGTCGTGGACGGGGTGAACCTCAAGCTGGCCAAGTGCGGCGGGCTGCGCGAGGCGATGCGGCTGATCGCGACCGCGCGGTCGCACGGGATGCTGGTGATGGCCGGCTGCATGATCGAGACGAGCCTCGGCATCTCGGCGGCCGCGCATCTCGCGCCGCTGCTCGACTGCGCGGACCTCGACGGCGCGGCGCTGCTGTCGGACGACCCGTACGCGGGCGCGACGATCGCCGACGGCGTGATCCGACTGTCGGACGGGCCCGGGCTCGGGGTGACCCGGCGGTGACCCGCGCGCGCGCCGTCGCGTCGCTCCTCGCGCTGCACGCGGCGGGCGCCGCGGCGGGGTGCGCGCAGGTGCCGGCGGACCGCGCGCCGGCGGTCCGCGCGCTCGCGGCCGCGGTGCGGCTCGTGCCCGGGTGGGCCGTCGACACCGCGGCGAGGGTCGGCGACTACACCGGCGGCAACGCCGCGAACCCGGTCCCCGCGGTGCTCGCGCCCTGGCGCGCGTACCTGGCCGACCGCCCCGACTCGCTGCACGCGAGCCCGCACTGGAGCGCCGCCGAGCAGCGCGCGATGCCCGCGGGCGCGGAGTACGACCTCACGCGCGGGTACGTGTTCCAGGACGCGGACTGGTCCGCCGGGACGTCGATCTCGGTCCTCGACGTGGTGCCGGACGCCGACTCGTCGGCGTGGACCGTCCGCACCCTCTTCGCGCGGGTCGACTCGGCGACGCGCGACGTGCGGCCGCTCGCGATCGTGCGCACGCGCGTGGTGCGCGAGGGCGGGCGGTGGGTGCTGGCCAGCCCGATGCCGGCGGCGCTCCGCGGGTGGCGGCGCGAGTCGGTGGGGCGGCTGCGATACGTGCTCGCGCCGGGCCACGCGTTCGACCGGGCGCGGGCGGCGCGCGCGGCGGCGCTCGTGGACTCGCTCGCGCGGGCGTTCGCGGTCGCGCCCCCCGACTCGATCACGTACCTGGTCGCGTCCTCGCCCGACGAGGCGCAGCGCGCGCTGGGCCTCGAGTGGGCGCTGCCGACCCCGGGGCGGGCCTACGCGCCCAACCGCTTCCTCTACTCGGCGAACCCCGCGCTCGGCGAGTTCTACGCGCACGAGCTGGCGCACGTGGTGCTGGCGCCGGCGGTGCGCGAGACGACGCCGGGGATGGCCGTCGAGGGGATCGCGACCTGGGTCGGCGGCTCGATGGGGCGCGACTTCCGCGCGCTGATGCGCGAGTGGGGCGCGTTCCTCCGCGCGCGGCCGGCGGTCACGCCGACCGGCATCGCGCGTGGCGCCTACGACTTCGACGGCGGCTGGCGCGCCACGGGGGCGATCCTGTTCGCGATGGTGCACGAGCGCGGCGGGATGCCCGCGGTGCGCGCGCTGCTGGACGACCTGGCGCGCCCGCGGCCCGCCTCGGACAACTACGTCCGGCAGAACGAGGTCGTGCTCGACGCGTCGGCCCGCGCGCTCGGGATGACGCGCGACCGCCTGGACGCGGCGGTGCGCGACCGCGCGCTGCGGTACGCCGACGGGCGGTGAGGGGCGCCGGGGGGCGGGGCGGGTTACCCTTCGGGTGTGTCCCGCCCGCCGTCCGCCCCGCCGCTCGCCGAAGTCGCGCTCCCGCTCCCGCTCTTCCGCACCTTCACGTACGCCGCGCCCGAGGCGCCGCGCCACGCGCTGGTGCCGGGGACGCGCGTCGTGGTGCCGTTCCACGGGCGGACGGAGATCGGCGTCTGCCTCGGCCCGGGCGACCCGGCCACGCTGGTCGGGAAGGGGGGCAGGCCGGTCGTGCCGAAGGCGATCCTCGACGTCCCGGACGCCGAGCCGGCCGTCACGCCGTCGCTGCTGGCGATCTGCCGCTGGATCGCCGACTACTACGTCGTGCCGCTCGGCGTCGCGCTGCGCTGCGCGCTCCCGAACGCGCTCACCGGCGCCGACGCGCCCACGCCGACGCAGCGCACGCACCGGGTGGCCACGCTGGCGCGGCACGTCGAGTCGCTGCTCCACCGCGAGCGCATCTTCGCGCGGGCGCCGCAGCAGCGCGCGCTCTACGAGCTGCTGGAGGCCAACGGCGGCCGCGCCCCCGTCGGGCAGCTGCTCGAGCAGCTCCGCTTCTCGCCGTCGGTGCTCAAGGGGCTCGTCGCGCGCGGCTTCGCGACGGTCGACGACGAGGTGGTGGCGCGCGACCCGTTCGCCGGGCGCGCGGCCGCGGCGGCGGCGCGGCACCGCCCGACGGCCGAGCAGCAGGCGGCGGTGGAGGCGATGGCGGGCGGCGGGGCGGGGGAGACCTTCCTGCTCCACGGCGTCACCGGGAGCGGCAAGACGCTCGTCTACATCGAGCTGCTGCGGCGCGTGGTCGAGGAGCGCGGGCGGTCGGCGATCGTGCTCGTCCCCGAGATCGCGCTGACGCCGCAGACGGTCGACCGCTTCCGCGCGGCGTTCGGCGACAGGATCGCGGTGCTGCACTCGGCGCTCTCCGACGGCGAGCGGTACGACGCCTGGCTGGCGCTCCGGCGCGGCGAGAAGCGCATCGCGGTCGGCGCGCGGTCGGCGGTGTTCGCGCCGCTCGAGGACCTGGGCGCGATCGTCGTCGACGAGGAGCACGAGTCGAGCTACAAGCAGGGGGAGTCGCCGCGCTACCACGCGCGCGAGGTGGCGATCGTGCGCGCGCGCGCCGCCGGGGCGGTGGTGGTGCTCGGCAGCGCGACGCCGAGCCTGGAGAGCTGGGCCAACGCGACCGTCGGGAAGTACCGGCTGCTCACCCTCCCCGCGCGCGTCGGCGGGGCGCGGCTGCCGCGGGTGGACGTGGTGGACCTGCGCGTCGGGCAGGGGCGCCCGCGCCCCGGCGACGCGCCGCGATCGCCGGTCGACCAGGTGCTCTCGGCGCCGCTGCAGAAGGCGCTCGCCGAGACGCTGGAGAAGGAGGAGCAGAGCATCCTGCTGCTCAACCGCCGCGGCTACTCGGCGTTCGTGCAGTGCGGCGAGTGCGGCGACGTGACCACGTGCCCCAACTGCTCGATCTCGCTCACGTACCACCGCGCCCCCGAGCGGCTGGTCTGCCACTACTGCCAGCACCAGGAGGCGCCGCGCGACCGGTGCGCGCGCTGCCGCGGCGAGACGCTGCGCCAGCGCGGGCTCGGCACGCAGCAGGTGGAGCGGATCCTCGCCGAGCGCTACCCGGCGGCGCGCATCGCCCGCATGGACGTGGACACGACGGGGGCGAAGTGGGCGCACGCCGAGATCCTCGACCGCGTGGGGCGCGGCGAGGTGGACGTGTTGCTCGGCACGCAGATGATCGCCAAGGGGCTCGACTTCCCGAACGTGACGCTCGTCGGGGTCATCGACGCCGACACGGGGATCAACCTCCCCGACTTCCGGGCGTCGGAGCGGTGCTTCCAGCTCCTCAGCCAGGTCGCCGGGCGCGCAGGGCGCGGGCCCAAGGGCGGGCAGGTGCTCATCCAGACGCGGCTCCCCACGCACCACGCGGTGCGGTGCGCGCTGGCGCACGACTACCACGGCTTCGTGCGCGAGGAGGCGACGGGGCGCGAGTCGCCGGCGTACCCGCCGCTGGTGCGGCTGGCGAACGTGGTGGTGAGCGGGCTGCGCGAGGACGCGACGCAGGCGCTGGCCGACCGGGCGGCGGGCTGGGTGCGCGCGCTCATGGCGCGCCGGGGCGCGGCGGGGGTGACGCTCATCGGCCCGGCCCCGTGCCCGGTGGAGCGGGTGAAGCAGCGCTGGCGGTGGCACTTCCTGCTCAAGGCCGAGCAGCCGGGGGAGCTGACGCGAGTCGCCCGCTACTTCGTGCAGCGCTTCGAGGTCCCCAAGCAGCACGGGCTGCGGGTGGCGCTCGACCGGGACCCGGTGGCGCTGCTCTGACGGGCGGGGCCGTGGGGATGCTTGTACCGCCCCCACCGGCCCGGCGAGATTCGACCCGTGCCCACCTTCCGCCACCCGCCCTTCGACGCGCCGCCCCTGCGCGGGGCGCCCGACGCCCGGTTCGTCCCGGCCCCCGCCGACGGGGTGCTTCCCGAGGGGTTCTTCCCGACCACCAACCTGCCGACCTACGTCCGCGTCGACGGCGCGTGGCGGCTGCCGCGCGAGCCGCGGATGGACGCGGTGCTGGTGCTCGACGCCGGTGGGGAGCTGTGGGCCCGCGAGGGGCGCCGCGTGCGCGCCGGGGAGCGGGTGGTCGTCGGGAGCGCGGAGGACGGCGCCGATGGGGTGTTCGTGCACGCGCGCGCCTTCCTGGGCGACGAGGCGGCGCACGGCGAGTTCCAGTTCATGACCAGCGAGGTCTCCCGCGAGAAGCCGATCGACTACGGCGTCATGGCGCGCCTGCTGGTGGACGAGCGCGCGCGCGGCGGCTACCCCGTGTGGGTGGCGGGGCCGGCGCTGGTGCACTCGCGGGCGCGCGCCGACATGACCTGGTTCGTGCGCAACGGCTTCGTGGGCGCCTTCCTCGCCGGGAACGCGGTCGCGGTGCACGACATCGAGGCGTCGATCTTCGGCACGACGCTCGGCATGACCGGCACCGGGCAGGCGAGCGCGGGCGGGCACGGGCTGCACGTGCGCGCCATCAACCGCGTGCGCGCCGCCGGCTCGATCGCCGACGCGGTGCGGGACGGGACGATCCGCGACGGCATCATGCACGCGCTGGTCGAGATGGGGATCCCGTTCGTGCTGTGCGGCTCGATCCGCGACGACGGGCCGCTGCCCGACGTGGTGACCGACGCCCTGGCGGCGCAGGACGCGATGCGCGCGCACACCACGCGGGCCACCATGGCCGTGCTGGTGGCGACGGCGCTGCACGCGATCGCCACCGGCAACATGCTCCCCGCCTTCGTGATGGAGGACCGGGCGACGGGGCGCCCGACGGCGCACCCGCGCGGCGCCGGGCCGGACGAGTGGCCGTCGCTGCGCGAGCTGCCGACCATCTGCGTGGACTCCTCGGAATTCGTCGTGAGCAAGCTCAAGGACCGCGGGACGCACCAGGCGTTCGGCGTCGTGACCAACGCGCAGGACTTCCTGCACATCCTGCGGCTGTACGTCGAGCGCGAGATCGAGTCGCGCGGGGCGGCCGCGTGAGCGCCGCCGACGCGGGGCACGCCCGCCCGACGTTCGGCGTCGCGCGCCTGGCCGAGGAGACCCGGGAGCGCTTCCTGCGCGAGGTGCTGACGCGCGTGCCGCTGGCGCGGCTGGTCGAGCTGCACCTGTTCGCCCCGATCCGGCAGGGCGGGATCGAGAGCGGGGTGGCGGTGCTGGCGGCGACGCCGGCGCCGGCCGAGCTGCCACCCGACGTGACCGTCGACGCGCCGGCCGAAGTGCCACAGGCCGAAGCGACGCCCGACGCGGTCGCCGACGCGGCGGTGGAGGACGGCCTTCGCCCCTCGCCGGCCGACGACGTCCCCGACGCCGACCCGACCGAGGCCGCCGCCGGCGACGCGCCCGACGAGGCGACGGACGACGAGCCGGCCGCCGAGCCGGCCGCCGAGGCGGTCCCGCAGACGCTGCCGCAGGAGGTCCACGAGGTCTCGTCGGACCGCGAGCCCGCGTCCACCGCGCCGCACGCGCCGCCGCGCCGCCACACGGTGTTCACGGCGCGCTACCGCCTGCTGCTCAAGGGCCCCGACCGCGGGAAGTGGGACGTCGAGGTGCGCGAGGAGGCCGACGCGCCGCTGGTGACGGTGGAGGCGGTCGTGCGCGGCGTGCAGCAGCGCTCGGGCGACGCCGCCGACCCCGAGCGCTTCGACGCCCACGCGATCGCTCGGGCGCTCGGGCTCCCGCTTCCGGGCTCGGCGTAGCCGCGCGACCTGGCGCGGCTACCGGATGGTGTAGGACCGCGACCGCTCGCGCGCACACCCCGACCCTGGTTGCCGGCGACCCGAGCGCCGAGCGCCGGGCGCCGAGCGCGGCGTCATCCTCGGCGCTCGGCGCCCGGCGCTCGGGTCGCGCTCCGCCGGCGCCGCGGGGACCGCGCCGAGCGCCGCCCATCCCCGGAGGCGAAGCGGTCTAGCGAGGCGGCTGCTCGCCCGGGATCGGCGTGGTGTCGCGCACGAAGCGGCGGCGCCCGTCGTCCCCGGCCAGCAGCGCGCCGCGCAGCTGCACCAGGATCGTGTCGCCGCGCACCTCGCCCTCCATCACGCGGTCGGCGACGCGCGAGTCGCCGGCGTCCACCGCGCGCAGCCGCAGCCGCGTCCCCTCGAGCGTCCCGAGCACGCCGTACTGCTCCGCCGTGGGCAGCCGGTACGCCCCGGTGACCTCGGCCAGCCCGTTCGCGCGCGCGTCGACCCACAGGCGCAGCGCCTCGGGCCCCTGCGGCCCCGCCGACACGTAGCGTCCGTCGAACGGGTCGCGGTCGGTGGCGCGCACCGACAGCGCGATCGACTGCACCGGCACGTACGCGCCGAACACGCCGATCCCGCCGTCCAGCCGGTTGATCAGCCCCGAGCCCGTGAACGGGCTGTTCGTCGAGCGGTAGTAGTCGAAGAAGTTCGTGTCCACCGCGGCGACGTTCACCCACTGCGTGAAGCCGGCCTGGAAGACGCGCGGCAGCCGGTCGGCGAACACGTTGCGCAGCTCGCCCGTCAGCGTGGCGCTCGCCGAGTCGGTGAAGAGGAAGAAGGCGCCATACGGCGACTCGACGCGCACCAGGTAGCTGCGCGCGCCCGGGACCGGGTCCCACTGCAGCCGCAGCGTGTCGCGGTCGCGCAGGAAGTTGCGCGTGCGCGCGGGGGGCGCGAACGGCGTCCCGGCGCCGCCCGGCACCGTCGTCGCGCCCTGCACGACCGTCCCCTCCTGCGTGACGACGCGGAGCGTGAGGCGCGCCCCCGGCGCGACGCGCACCCCGGCGCGCCCGCCCGGGAAGTTCGGCCCCGCC
The DNA here is from genome assembly GCF_029211165.1 of Roseisolibacter sp. H3M3-2. Taxonomy (GTDB): domain Bacteria; phylum Gemmatimonadota; class Gemmatimonadetes; order Gemmatimonadales; family Gemmatimonadaceae; genus Roseisolibacter. The sequence continues at coordinate 7,083 of NZ_JARGEK010000026.1, read as the reverse complement.
GCGACGTTGCCGAAGCGGTAGACGCCCGTGCCGCGCAGCGGCGTGCCGGTCTGCGACTCGACGGCGACGGCGGTGGCGCCGGTCGCGTCGGTGACCTCGACGCGCGCGCCCGTCACCGGCACGCCGCCCCCCGAGCGGATCGGGTCGAAGGGGTCCGAGGCGACGTCGGGGTCGGTCACCGTCACGCGCCCCGACAGCGTGCGCTCCACCAGCACGAACTGCTCGAACACGGCGGGATTCGCCACCGCGTGCACGACGGTGCGCTCGACGCCGGGCGCGATCGCCTGCTCGCCGAAGGTACAGCCGCCGAGCGCGACCAGCGCCGCGGCGGCCCGCCGGACGCGCGCGCGCGCCGTCAGAACTCCACCGCCAGCCCCACGCTCGGCAGGAGCGGGAACTGCGACACGGCCTGCCGCGTGGGCGGCTGCGCGGCGTAGTCGAAGGTGTACACGAAGGTGTTGCGGCGGTTGTACGCGTTCACCAGCGAGAGCGACGGCGTCCACGTCGTCGCGCCGCGCCGGAAGGCGCGCGAGACGCCGAGGTCGAGCCGGTGGAACACGGGATAGCGCCCGGCGTTCCGCGGGCCGCCCAGCGCCTCGGGCTCGCGGCCGCGCGTGCCGGTGTCCCACGTGTTGCGCATCCCGTCGTACACGCGCCGCACCAGCTGCCCCTCGATGTCGGTGAACGGCGTGCCGCTCCCGAAGCCGAAGCGCGCGCTCGCCGTCCACGCGCGCGGCAGCCGCCACGTGCCCACCACGTTCAGGTTGTGCCGGCGGTCCTGCGCCGGCCAGAACGCCCCGGTGCGGAGGAAGGTCGCCCCCGACGCGGTGGGCGCGCCCGCCGCCGGAGAGCGCACGCTCACCGCGTAGCCGTACGCGACCCACCCGCCGACCGTGCCCCCCTCCAGCCGGCGCAGCAGCACGTCCACGCCGTAGGCGTGCCCGGCGAGCGCGTTGAACTCGTCGCCGCGCACCGCCGGGTCGTCGCCGTCGTTGGGCTCGGGGATGTCGGCGAAGCGCTCCCCCCACCCCTCGACGCGCACGAAGCTGCGCACGCCCGCCCACCGCTCGGCGCCCAGCACGAGATGGGTGGCGCGGCTCGGGCGGATCCAGCGGTCGGCGCCGACCCAGAAGTCGAAGATGCGCACCGGCACGTCCTCGTTGCGCACGGCGTGCACGGGCTGCGTGTACTGCCCGCCGGCGAGCGTGATCGCGAGGTCCGGGGTGGCGAACCAGCGCACCGACGCGCGCGGCGACAGCGCCCCCCAGTTCGCCTGCGGCACCGCCTCCACCCGCGCGCCGACGCGCGCCAGCAGCCGTGGGTGCGGGCGCCACGTGTCGTCGACGTAGGCGGCGAGCACCGTCGGCGACTGCCGCAGCCGGAAGAGCGCGGCCGCCGACGCGTCGCTGCCGGCGTCGTACGCCACGCGCATCGCCGACGCCTCCCACCCGAGGAGCGCCGAGTGCGCGCCGCCGAACGCGCCGTACGCCGCCAGCTGCCCCGCGGCGCGCGCCTCCAGCACGCGGTTGTCGAAGCGCACCGTCCCCTCGCCCAGGTCGAGCGTGGTCGCGAAGCGCGTCACCGAGGCGCGCTGCACGAGCAGCGCGCTGTCGGCGCCGACGAGCCGTCCCGCCGCGCCGACCGGCTGCCGCCACGTCAGCCCCGCCAGCGCGTTCCCCCACGTGAACGCGAAGTCGCCGCCGCCCGCGCGCGCCGAGTCGCCGAACTGCGCGAAGCTCCCGTCGAGGACGTCCGCGCCGGCGTACGCGGTGAGCGCCAGCGTGCCGCCGCCGGCGAGCCGGTGGAGCACGTGCAGCTGCGCGTCCTGGAAGTGGTAGGGGAGCGAGCGGTCCGACAGCGCGCCCACCAGCGCGTCGAGGTAGGTGCGGCGCCCGGCGACGTTCCACGACGTGCGCGCCCGTCCGTCGGCGGTGGCGCCGAGCGCGCCGCCCGCCGCGCCGCTGGTGGAGAGCAGCGACACCTGCGCGGCGCCGTGCACGCCGCGCCGCTCCTCCGCCCTGGGGCGGACGTCGAGGACGCTGGAGAGGCGGCCGCCGTACTCCGCCGCGAAGCCGCCCACCGACAGGTCGACGCCGGCCACCGCCTGGTCGACGAAGGTGCCGAACAGCCCCCCGAGGTGGAACGGGTTGTAGACCGGGATCCCGTCGAGCAGGACGAGGTTCTGGTCGCTCTCGCCGCCGCGCACGTTGTAGCCGGCGCTGTAGTCGTTGCGCGCCACGACGCCGGCCATCAGCTGGGCGGCGCGCAGCACGTCCGGCTCCCCGACCGCCGGGAGCGCGCGCACCGCCTGCCCGGTCAGCGTCACCCGCCCGACCTCGGGGACGGCGTCGAAGCGCGCCCGCTCGCCCGCCCGCTCGCGCGACTCGACGGCGGCCAGCGCCTGCGGCGCCGGGTCGAGCACGAGCCGGAGCACCGCGGTGTCGCGCGGCAGCAGCTCCACCTCGCGCGCCAGCGGGCGGTGGCCGAGGGCGCGCGCCCGCACCACGACGCGGCCCGTGGGCAGCCCGCCGGCGGCGAAGGAGCCGTCGTCGGCCGACAGGGTGCGCGCCAGCACCCGCGTGGTGTCGGGGCCGGGGCGGGCGACCGTGACCACGGCGCGGGGCAGGGGCGCGCCCCCCGAGAGGACCACCCCGCGGAGCGCGCCCTGGGCGGCCAGCGGGGACGCGACGGCGGCGAGGAGGGGTAAAACGACGGATGCGCGGAACGCCACGGGGAGAAGATACTTCCCGGGGTCGCCGCGCACCGGCGATACTTCGGGACCCCACCCCTCCCATGGACACCTCCTCCGTCGGCTTCGCGGTCGCCTTCACCGCCGGGCTCCTGAGCTTCCTCTCGCCCTGCGTGCTGCCGCTCATCCCGAGCTACGTCACGTTCATCACGGGGCTGAGCCTGGACGACGCGCAGCAGGCGCGCCGCTCCGCGCTCGTCCACGCGCTGCTCTTCGTGCTCGGGTTCTCGCTGATCTTCATCGCCCTCGGCGCCGGCGCGACCGCGCTCGGGCGGGTGCTGATCGCCTACCGCGGCGCGATCACCAAGGTCGGCGGCGTGCTGATCGTGATCTTCGGCCTGTACCTGCTCGGCGTGTTCAACGTCGGGCTGCTGGCCCGCGAGCGGCGGATGCACCTCGCCGACAAGCCCGCGGGGTACCTCGGCACGGTGCTGGTCGGGATCGCCTTCGGCGCGGGGTGGACGCCCTGCATCGGCCCGATCCTCGGCGCGATCCTGACGTACAACATGAGCAACGCCGACCTGTCGCACGGTACGGCGCTGCTGGCCGCCTACTCGCTCGGGCTCGCGGTGCCGTTCGTCGTCTCGGCGCTCGCGCTGCGGCGGTTCTTCGACTTCTTCACGCGCGTGCGCGGCAAGCTGCTGGTGCTGTCGCGCGCGTCGGGGGCGCTGCTGGTGCTCGTGGGCGTGCTGATGGTGACCAACCAGTTCACGCGGCTCGCCACGCGCCTGCAGGCGCTGACCCCCGACGCGATCGTCAACCGGATCTAGGCGGCGCCGGCGGTCCACTCGCGCAGCCCGCGCAGCAGCGCGGCCGCGGGCACGGGCTTGGACATCACGGCGCGGCACCCGGCGGCGAGGCAGCGCGCCTCGGTCAGCGCGTCGTCGTGCCCGGTGAGGGCGACCGTGGCCCGCGGCGCCGCGCCGTCGGCGGTCAGCGCGCGCAGCACCTCCAGTCCGTCGCCGTCCGGCAGGGTCAGGTCGAGCAGCAGCACGTCGGGCCGCTCGGCGCGCGCGGCGTCGATCGCCTCGCGCACGCTCCCCGCGGTGACCACGCGGTGCCCCGTCTCGACCAGCAGGATCCCGAGCGCCTCGGTGACCAGCGGGCTGTCGTCCACCAGCAGCACCAGCGGCTCGGCCATCGGCGCGGTCACGCCTCGCCGTCGCCGGCGCCGCCGTCGAACGGGATCGTGAAGTAGAAGCGGCTCCCCTCGGCCAGCGCGCTCTCCACCCAGATGCGGCCGCCGTGCAGCTCGACGAGCTTGCGGGCGATGGCGAGGCCGAGCCCCGTCCCGTGGTGCTGCCGCGAGGTGGAGGCGTCGACCTGGGCGAACTCGCGGAAGACGAGCTCGTGGTGCTCGGGGGCGATGCCGATCCCGGTGTCGCCCACCTCGACCAGCAGCTCGCGCGCGGCCCGCGCCCCCTCGCGCTCGCGGGCGAGGATCCAGACGCGCCCGCCCGCCGGCGTGAAGTGGATCGCGTTGCCGACGAGGTTCCCGAGGACGTGCGTCAGCTTCTCGCGGTCGGCGTGCAGCGTCGGCAGCGCCTCGGGGATCTCCGCGGACAGGACGAGCCCCTTCTTGGCCGCCAGCGGCTGGTTGAGCGTCATCAGCTGCTCGACCACCGTGGCCAGCGAGAACTCGGTCGGCGCCAGCATCAGCTGGTCGGCGGCGCCGCGCGCGTACGTGAGGATCTCGCCGACCATCTGCAGCAGCTGGTGGCCGCCCTTGATGATCCCCTGCACGCTGGTGCGCTGCCGCTCCGACAGGTCGCCCAGGATCCCGTCGCGCAGGATCTCGGCGTGGGTGATGATCGCCGTGAGCGGGGTGCGCAGGTCGTGCGAGATGTTCGCCAGGAACTGCGTCTTCAGGCGGTCCCGCGCCTGCAGCTCGGCGATGAGACGGGCGGCCTCGCCGGTCTGGGCCTCGAGGAGCGCGAGCCGCGCCTCGAGCATGTCCGGCATCCCGGGCTCGGCGGCCCCCCCCGCCGGCGTGCGCGACGGGTCGAACGTGTGCGGGCCCGAGGCGGAGGACAGCGGCGTCATGGGAGGCAAACTACTGGTTGTCCCCCGGGGCTGCCACCGCGCCCCGTCCGCCTCCGTGGGCGAGCTCGGCGGTATCCTCGGCGGCCTCGGCCGCCTCGACGTCGGCCTCCAGCCGCTGGCGCCGCACGATCGCCGCGTAGCGTCCGCCGAGGGCGACCAGCTCGTCGTGGCGCCCGCGCTCGACCACCCGGCCGCCGTCGAGCACCAGGATCGCGGTCGCGTCGCGCACGGCGCTGATGCGGTGCGACGCGATGATCGTGGTGCGCCCGGCCAGGGCGGTGCGCAGCGCCTGGAGGATTGCCGCCTCGGTCTGCGTGTCGACCGCCGACAGCGCGTCGTCGAGCAGCACCACGCCCGGGCGCCGCGCGAGCGCGCGCGCGATCGCGGCGCGCTGCTTCTGCCCGCCCGAGAGGTTCACCCCGCGCTCGCCGAGCATCGTGCCGTAGCCCGACGGGAAGCCGTCCACCGTCTCGGCGAGCTGCGCGACGTCGGCCGCCCACCGCACCACGGGGTCGGGGTCGGACACCCCGCTCGTCGCCTCCTCGGCCAGCGTCACGGCTGCCGGCTCCTCGCGCGCGCCGTCCATGCCGTAGGCGATGTTGGCGCCCACCGTGTCGCTGAACAGCAGGCTCTCCTGCGGCACGAAGCCGATCGCGCGGCGCAGCGCGTCGATCGGCAGCGCCCGCAGCGGCGCGCCGTCGAGCAGGATCTCCCCCTCCTGCGGGTCCCAGAGCCGCGGCACCAGCTCGAGCAGCGCCGTCTTGCCGCTGCCGACCGCGCCGACGACGCCGAGCGTGTCGCCCGGCTCCAGCACGAACGACACGTGGCGCAGCGCCCAGCGCGGCTCCGTCCCCGGCGTGGGCGGGAAGTGGAAGCCGACGTCGCGGAACTCCAGGCGGCGCCCGGTGCGCCCCTCGGGGAGCGGCGGGAGCGCGGCGGGCGCCGGCGCGTCGACCACCGACGCGCGCGTGTCGAGCACCTCGACGATGCGCGCCATCGAGGCGGCGCCGCGCTGGAAGAGGTTCGTCACCCAGCCGAGCGCGATCATCGGCCAGGTGAGCATGCCGAGATAGAGCCCGAAGGCGACGAACGCGCCGACCGTGATCGCGCCGCGCAGCACGAGCGCGCCGCCGAGGCCGAGCACCACGACGCCGCCGAGCCCCGCGAGCAGCCCGAACGACGGGTTCATGATCCCGTTGAGCCGCGCGAGCGCCATGTTGCGCGCCACGTACTCCGCGTTCGCCTCCGCGAAGCGCGCCTCCTCGGCGGCCTCCTGGCGGTAGGCGCGCACGACGCGCGTCCCCGACAGGTTCTCCTGCACGCGCGTGGTCATCGCGCCGAAGTGCGACTGCACCGCCTCGAAGCGGTCGTGCACGAGGCGGCCGAGGCGGATCATCACCACCGGGAGCAGCGCCATCGGCAGCAGCGCGAGCCCCGTGAGGCGCGCGTCGATGCGCAGCATGAACGCGAGCGCGAACGCGCCGCCGGCGACGGTGTTGGTGAGGTACATGATCGCCGGGCCCGCGGCCATGCGCACGGCGCTCAGGTCGTTGGTCAGGCGCGCCATCAGCTCGCCCGTGCGCCACGGCGCGAGCGCCGCCGCGTCGAGCGTCAGCAGGTGGCCGAACACGGCGTCGCGCAGGTCGGTCTCGACCTCGCGGCTGATGCCGTTCATGATCTCGCGCATCCAGAAGCGCCCCACGCCGCCGACCAGCGAGAGGGCGATCATGGCGCCGGCGAGCTGCCACAGGCGCACGGCCGGGGCGCCCTCGCGCAGGGCGTCGATCGCGCTGCGCAGCAGCCACGGGACGACGCTGCCCAGCGCCGCCGACGTGACGACCAGGGCCAGCCCCACCCCCAGCCGTGTGCGGTAGGGCACAAGGAACGGGAGAACGCGGCGCAATGCGGCCGAGGCTGGCATCGCCCTTGCCCCCTGGGCGGGTAGATTGCCGCCGCGGCCGCCGCCGGACCCGGCCGTGCTCACGCCGGCACTCGCCGCGCGCCGACGGGTAGGATCATGGCGCGCACCCGCCTCCCGTCCCCCTCTCCACCCCGGAGTCGTCGCATGTCGGAATATACCCGTCGCCGTGTCCCGCTCGTGCTCGCGCTGGCCGCCGTCGCGTCGGCCGCCGCCTGCGGCGGCAGCGAGAAGACCGACGCCGCGCTGCAGGACTCGGCCCTCGCGCGCGACCTCGCGCTGGCCAACCAGGACAGCGCCGCGCAGCCCGCGCTGACCGACGTCCCGGACGCCGACCCGGCGCCGGCGCCCGGCGCCGCGGCGGCCGCCTGGC
>NZ_JARGEK010000259.1 GCF_029211165.1 Roseisolibacter sp. H3M3-2 | reverse complement strand
GTGCCGCTCGTCGCGCGCGGCGTCACGCTCGGCGCGCTGACGCTGAGCACCGCCGCGTCGGGGCGCCGCTACGACGACGCCGACCGCGCGCTCGCGGCCGACCTCGCGCACCGCATCGCGACGGCCGTGGACGCCGCGCGCCTGTTCCGCGACGCCGAGCGCGCACGCGCCGACGCGGAGGCGGCGAACCAGGCGAAGAGCCAGTTCCTCGCGACCATGTCGCACGAGCTGCGCACGCCGCTCAACGCCATCGGCGGCTACACCGAGCTGCTGCTGCTCGGCGTGCGCGGCGAGCTCGCCGAGGGGCAGCGCGAGGACCTCGGCCGCATCCAGCGCAGCCAGCGCCACCTGCTGGGGCTCATCAGCGAGCTGCTCGACTACGCGCGCCTCGAGTCGGGGGCGCTGCACTTCGACGTGCGCGCGGTCGCCGTCGCCGACGCGGTGGGCGACGTCGAGGCGTTCGTGGTGCCGCAGGCCGCCGCGAAGGGGCTGCGCCTCGCGGTGCCGGCGGTCGACCCCGCGCTGCGCGTGGCCGCGGACGTCGAGAAGCTGCAGCAGATCCTGCTCAACCTGCTCGCCAACGCGGTCAAGTTCACCGGCGCCGGCGGCAGCGTCGCCCTCGGCTGCACGACGCTCGGCGACGCGGTCGCGCTGACGGTGACGGACACCGGCGTCGGCATCGCGTCCGACCAGCTGGAGCGCGTGTTCGAGCCGTTCGTGCAGGTCGGGCGCGCGCTGAACCACCCCAAGGAGGGGACGGGGCTCGGGCTCGCGATCAGCCGCGACCTGGCGCGCGCGATGGGCGGCGACCTGCGCGCCGACAGCGCGCCGGGGCGCGGCAGCACCTTCACCCTCACGCTGCCGCGCGCCGACTGACGCCGCCGGGGACCTCCGCGCTCAGCGCGGGCGGGTGAGGCGCCAGACCTTCCCCGTGGTCCCGGTCGGCCCGAAGACGACGGACCCGGTCACGTAGACGTTGCCGCGGGCGTCCTCGCCGAACCCCTTCACGACGTGCCCGAGGCGCGACGTGCCGTCGACGAGCAGCTCCGCCATCGACCACAGCCCGCTCCCCCGCGGCTCCGAGACGAAGAGGCGCCCCGACCCGCCGCCCTGCGTGGCCGCGCTGCCGAACACGTAGCGGCCGCGGAGCGCGCGCAGCTCCTCGCCGTGGTAGAACACGCCCCCCACCACGGTCAGCCCCAGGTCCCCGCCGAGCGGGTTCTTGCTGTTCGCGAACTCGATGACCGGATTGCGCAGCGGCTCGCCGGTCGTGGGATCGACGGTCGGGCAGGTCGCCGGCACGACCGTCGGCGCCTCGGCGTCGAAGCAGTGCGTCCCCTCCTTCACGTTCCAGCCGAAGTTGCCGCCGCGCACGGCGACGCTGACCTCCTCCCACAGCTCCTGCCCCGCGTCGCCGACGAGCAGCGCGCCGCCGTGCTTGCTGTCGAAGGCGAAGCGGTACGGGTTGCGGAAGCCGTAGGCCCAGATCTCGTCGAGCCCCGGCCCGGCGACGAACGGGTTGTCGGGCGGGATCGCGTACGGCGTGCCGCCGTCGACGTCGATGCGCAGGATGTTGCCGAGCAGGTTCTGCGTGATGTCCTGGCCGTTGCCGCCCGCGTTGTCGGCGAACCAGTCGGCCACGTGGCCGAGCGGGTTGTCGTCGTCGCGCCCGCCGCCGTCGCCGATCGAGACGTAGAGGTAGCCGTCCGGGCCGAAGGCGACGGTGCCGCCGTTGTGGTTCGCCTGCGGGTGGTCGACCTGCAGGACGATGCGCTCCGAGCCGGGGATCACGCGCGGCACCTCGTCCGTCATGATCTTGTTCGCGTTGGACCCGGCCGACACGTCGGCGCGGTACTCGGCGATGGTGATCGTGTTGTTGTAGCCCGCGACCCGCGGCGGCGCCGTGTAGAACACGAAGACGCGGCCGTTCTTCCGGAACTCCGGGTGGAACGCGAGCCCCAGCAGCCCGCGCTCGTCGGAGGCCGGGTTCAGCGGCGTGAGCCGGCTCCGCACGTCGAGGAACGGCTCGGCGAGCAGCGTGCCGTCCTCGGCGATCATGCGCACCAGCCCGATCTGGTCGACGACGAAGCGCGTCGTGACCTTGTCGGGCTGCACGAGCTGGATCGGCGACGCGAGCCCCGACGCGACCAGCTCGACGCCCACCGGGATCGGCGCGAGCAGCGGACTCGGGCCGACGTTGTTGGCGGTCCCGGCGTCCGCGCCGGCGCGTCCGCCGTCGCGGTCGAGGCGTGGCGCGGTGGGGACGCGCGAGTCGGGGGCGTCGGTGCACGCGCCGGCGAGCAACGCGGCGGCGAGGGCGGACCGGAGCAGGATGCGCATGCGGTTCCTCCGTGGTGGTGCGGCCGCGCGCGGCCGCCGCGCCCGCGGACGTCGCGGCGCGCGCACCCGGAGACGGCGCGATGCGCGCCGCTATTCCCCGCCGGGCCCGCCGCTCAGTCGTCGGCCCCGCGCACGTAGCGCTGCAGCACGTCGAGCGCGGCGGGCTCGTACGCCTCGACCGGCGGCAGCCCGCCGTCGAGCACCGGGCCGTACGCGCGCAGCAGCGCGGCCACCTGCCACGTCAGCCGCGCGGTGTCGTGGTGCTCCGCGACACACTCGGCGATCAGGTCGACGACGTGGCCCGCGAGCTCCTCGGGGGTGGGCTCGCGCACCGCGCGCCAGCCGATCGCGGTGAGCGCGGCTGCGATCGCGGGCGAGGCGCCGCCGGCGCCGCGGTCGGCGAGGTAGCGGTCGCGGAGGGCGCTGAAGAGGAGCATGGGTGCGGTCGCTGGACGCATCGGCGGAGAGGCGCACGATAACCGGATACTTCCGGGCTGGCGGGTCCGACCGGCCGGCACGACCTTGGAACTTCCCTCCCCCGCTCGAGTCCCGACCATGCCGCACGCCGACGCCCCAGCACTCGACCGCCGCCCCGGCGAGCCGCCGCGCCTGCAGATGACGCGCGCGCAGTGGGACGCGTACGACGCCGCCGACAAGCGCGAGGTGGACGGCCGCCGCTACGCGCAGCGCTACGTGCGCGTCGGCGACGATCCCGCCGACGACCGCCTGCAGGCCGTGCCCGGCGTCGTCGAGGTGGAGATCGTCGAGCGCGTCCCCCTCGGCCTCGTGGTGACCTGCCCGTTCTGCGCCGCGCCGCGCGCCGTGTGGCTGCGCGAGACCGCGCTGACCGTGTGCGAGGGCTGCGACCGGCCGCTCGTCGTGGGCTGGGGGAACTTCATGCCCGGCGCCGGTCCGGTCGCGCCGCCCTGACGCGACGACCCCGCACGACGCCGGGGCGCCCTGCGGGGTCTCGAAGCACACAAGTAGCTGGGGCGGGGATCGAACCCGCGACCTCACGATTATGAGTCGTGCGCTCTCACCAGCTGAGCTACCCAGCCACGACCGTTCGCCGGCGACGGGTCCGCCGCGGCGAGCCGCGAAATCTAGCCGCCTCGCGAGCCAGACGGTACCGTCCGCAAACGACACGGCCAGCCGAGGTCGGCTGGCCGTGTCGAAGTGGCGGGGGCGGGATTTGAACCCGCGACCTTCGGGTTATGAGCCCGACGAGCTACCAGGCTGCTCCACCCCGCGTCGTTGCCCGAATTATAGCCCGCCCGGGCGCCGCGTCAACCCTGCCCGCCCCGCCGCCGCCGTGTCGCGCGGCTCCGCGAAGCGGTAGAGCAGCTCCTTCTCGCCGCGCACCATCCCGAACTCCTCGCGCGCCACCCGCTCCTGCAGCGCCGGGTCGGTCGCGAGCCGCCGCTCGAGCGCGCGCAGCGAGTCCACGTCGGTCTGGAGGGAGTCGACCTCCGCCTGCAGCGCCCGCCGCCGCGCGCGCTGCGCCAGCAGGTCGGAGGTCCCGTACTCCCCGCCCTCGACGGCGAAGGCGGCGACGCCCAGCCCGATCGCGGCCAGGACCGCGCGCCTCGCCCACGCCATCGGTGCGACTCCTCAGAGCCCGAACGGGCCGCCGGCGGCGAACTCCGCGACCTCGCCCAGCTGCTCCTCGATGCGCAGCAGCTGGTTGTACTTCGCGATGCGGTCCGAGCGCGACGCCGACCCCGTCTTGATCTGGCCCGCGTTGGTCGCGACCGCGAGGTCGGCGATGAACGTGTCCTCGGTCTCCCCCGAGCGGTGCGAGATGATCGCGCTGTACCCCGCGGCGCGCGCGAGCTCGATCGCCTCCAGCGTCTCGGTCAGCGTGCCGATCTGGTTGACCTTCACCAGGATCGAGTTCGCGACGTCCTGCTCGATCCCGCGCGACAGGAACTCGGTGTTGGTGACGAACAGGTCGTCGCCCACCAGCTGCACGCGGTCGCCGAGCGCCGCCGTCAGCTTCGCCCACCCCTCCCAGTCGTCCTCGGCCAGCCCGTCCTCGATCGACACGATCGGGTACTTCTCCAGCCACTCCGAGTAGAGGTCGATCATCCCGGCCGCGTCGCGCGACCCGGCGCCGCTCTTCTTGAAGGTGTACTTGCCGCCCTTGCCGAGCTCCGACGCGGCGCAGTCGAGCGCCAGCGCGATCTCCTTGCCGGGCGCGTACCCCGCCGCCTCCACCGCCTCGAGGATGACGGTGATCGCCTCCTCGTCGGTCTTGAGGTCGGGCGCGAACCCGCCCTCGTCGCCGACGCCCGTCGCGAGCTTGCGCTTGACGAGCACCTTCTTGAGCGCGTGGAACACCTCGGCGCCCATGCGCAGCGCGTCGCCGAAGCTGTCGGCGCCCACGGGGACGATCATGAACTCCTGGAAGTCGACCGTGTTCGTCGCGTGCGCGCCGCCGTTGATGACGTTCATCAGCGGCGTCGGGAGCAGGCGCGACATCGGGCCGCCGAGGTAGCGGTAGAGCGGCAGCTCCAGCTCGTTCGCCGCGGCGCGCGCCACCGCCATCGACACGCCGAGGATCGCGTTCGCCCCCAGCTTGCTCTTGGTCGGCGTGCCGTCGAGCTCCAGCATGAGCCGGTCGATCCCGATCTGGTCCGACGCGTCCATCCCCACCAGCTCGGGCGCGATCTGCTGCTCGACGTTCTGCACCGCCTGCAGCACGCCCTTGCCGACGTAGCGCTTGGCGTCGCCGTCGCGCAGCTCGAGCGCCTCGTGCTCGCCGGTGGAGGCGCCGCTCGGGACGGCCGCGCGGCCCGCCGCGCCGCTCTCCAGCGTGACGTCGACCTCCACGGTCGGGTTGCCGCGGCTGTCGAGGATCTCGCGGGCGCTGATGTCGATGATCGTGGGCATGCGTCGGTCGTGTGGGATGGCGGGGTGGGTCGCGGTCAGGCGGCGGGCGCCGGCGCGCCGGGGAGCGCGGGGCTGGCGATCCCGTACAGCTCGTGCTGCGCGACGGCCAGGCGCTCGTAGACCTCGCGCGCCAGCGCGTCGCGCTCCTCGTACGTCAGCCCGGCGGTCGGCACGGGCTCCAGCAGGTGCACGTCGACGCGGCCGGCGCGCAGCCAGAGCGAGCCGCGCGGCAGCACCTCGACGGTGCCGTGGATCAGCGTCGGGATGATCGGCACGCCGGCGGCGATGGCGAGCACGAAGGGCCCCTTCTTGAACGGGCGCAGCGCGTACGACGGCCCGCGCGTCCCCTCGGGGAAGACGACCACGTTGCGCCCGCCGCGGATGCGCACCGCGGCCTCCTCGTACGACTGGAAGGCCGCCTTCCGGTTCTCGCGCTCGATCGGGATGGTCCCCACCGCGCGCGCGGCCGGGCCGAAGAGCGGCACCTTGAACAGCTCGGCCTTGGCGACGAACGAGTAGCGCGGCAGGTGCCCGACCAGCGCCAGCACGTCGTACCAGCTGACGTGGTTGCTCACGAAGACGCGCGCCGACTCCCCCTCCATGCGCTCGCGCCCGTGGATGACCACGCGCGTCCCCGACATGAACAGCATCGAGCGGGCCCACCACTTGGGCGCCTTCTCGTAGATGCTGCCCGGGCGCTCGGGGATCCCGAGCAGCCGCGCCACGATGACGAGGCCGCCGCAGACGACGGTGACGACCAGCAGCGTGAGGGCGGCGATGAGGGTGCGCATCAGCCCGAAAGGTGGTCGTGCCCGGGAGCGAATTCAACGCGTCGCCCCGCCGGGTCCACGACCTCGACCGCCGCCACCCCCGCCCCGTCCGTCGCCTCCACCCGCCCGATCGCGGTCAGGGCGACGCCGAACCGCGCCGCGAACTCGTGCGCGTCGAGCCCCGGCGGCGCCGTCAGCGCCAGCTCGTACTCCTCCCCGCCGGCCAGCGCGTCGTCGCGCGACGCCCCCGCGAACCGCGGCACCCGCTCGGCCTCGACCACCAGCCGCACCCCGCTGGCCGCCGCCACGTGCCGGAGGTCGGCCGCCAGCCCGTCCGACACGTCCACCAGCGCCGTCGCGCCGGTCGCCGCCAGCCAGCGCGCCTCCGCCACGCGCGGGACGGGACGCGCGAACCGCGCGCGCGCCGCGGCGTCGGGCACGTCCCCGCGCAGCAGCGCCCCGAGGGCCTGCCGCGGCCCGCCGAGCGCGACCGTCGCGTACACGGCGTCCCCCGGCCGCGCGCCGCCGCGTCCCACCGGCGACCCGGCGCTCCCCATCACCGTGACCGTGACGCCGAGTGCGGACGCGCGCACCAGGTCCCCGCCGACGATCGGCGTGCCGGTCGCGCGCGCGAGCGCGCCGATCCCGTCGGCGACGGCCAGCGCGTCGGCGCGCCAGTCGTCGGGGAGCGCGAGCGCGACCACCATCCCGAGCGGCGCGGCCGCCATCGCGGCGAGGTCGCTGACCGCGCTCGCCGCCGCGCGCCAGCCGATCTCCTCGGGCGTCAGCCACTCGCGCCGGAAGTGCGCCCCCTCGACCGACGCGTCGGTGCTGACCACCAGCCGCGCCCCCGGCGGCACGTCGAGCGTCGCCGCGTCGTCGCCGATCCCCCGCGCCACGTCGCCCCACCGCGCGACCATCGCGCGCACGAGATCGAACTCGCCGCCCGGGCCGAGCGCGAGGTGCCCCGCCGCGTCCCGCCTCACCCCACGACCGCCGGCAGCTCGAGGAGAACCGGATACGCGGGCGGCGGCGCCGCCGCGCGCGGCCACCCGTCGCCGAGCGCCTCGACCACGCCGTCGAGCGTCGCGCCCCGCGCACCCCCGCGGCGCTCGGCGGCGAGCGCGCCCG
>NZ_JARGEK010000258.1 GCF_029211165.1 Roseisolibacter sp. H3M3-2 | reverse complement strand
GGTTGGCGCGCCGCTCGGCGCGCCCGGCGCCCACCGGCGGGTGGGCGAAGCGGAAGCGGCGCCAGGCCAGCGCCAGCGCCGCCGCCGCGACCGCCGGCCACACGAGGCGCGGCCACGTCAGCAGCCCGTCCGCCACGTGCGCCAGCGCGTCCTTCTGCGCCGCGGTGCTCGTGCGCGACAGCTCGGCGAGGGCGACGAGCCCCAGCGGGTCGAACAGCCGCGCCACGTCCCACCGCCCGAACGCCGACGCGATCACCCCGTACGACGCGAGCGACAGCGCGAAGAGCAGCGCCGCCCCCAGCCACGCCACCAGGGCGCGGCGCGCCAGCACCGAGAGCGCGAACAGCAGCGTCGTCGCCACCAGCGCGCTCGGGAGCGCGACCAGCAGGTAGGCCGCGGCGTACGGGCCGACGCGCACCGGCGCCAGCAGCTCGGGCTCGACCGACGACGACGCGCCGGCGAGCAGCAGCGCGGCCGGCAGCACGAGCAGCGCCGCCGCGTGCAGCGCGAGCGCGGCCAGCAGGCGCCCGCCCAGGTACGCCCCCTTCGACAGCGGCGCGGCGTAGATCAAGGGGTGCAGGCGCGTCTGCAGGTCGCGCGTCGCCGCGTCGCCGGCCACCGTCGCCGGGAGGAGCAGCGCCAGCGCGCTCCCCATCAGCGTCAGCTCGGCCAGCTGGAACGGCGCGTTGAAGTGGTAGCCCGCGCGCCGCGCCTTCGCGACGAACGCCTCCAGCGCCAGCCGCCCGATCAGCGCGCCGACCGCCGCCACCAGCAGCCACGTCGTCGGGCGCCGCCCCTGGTAGGCGAGCTCGAAGCGGAAGATCTCGCGCAGCTTCATGCGGCGGTCGCCGGCGCGGGCGCCGCCTCCCCGTCGAGGTGCCCGCCCATCGCCGCGAAGTACACGTCCTTGAGGTCCGGCTCCACCGACTCGAACTCCGGCCCCGGGCGCGACGCGGCGTGCACGTGCGCCACCGTGCGCCCGCCGAGCAGCGTCGTCGCCAGCACCGCGTGCGACCGCTCGAGCGCGGGCAGCGCGTCGCGCCCGACCACCGCGCGCCACACGCGCCCCCGCAGCGCCGCGACGGCCGACAGCGGCTCCCCTTCGAGGCGGATGCGCCCCTTCGCGATGATCGCCATCCGCGTGCACAGCTCGCTCACGTCCTCGACGATGTGCGTCGACAGCAGCACCACGCTCCGCTCGCCGAGCGCGGCCAGCAGGTTGAGGAAGCGCACCCGCTCCGCCGGGTCGAGCCCCGCGGTCGGCTCGTCGACGATCAGCAGGCGCGGGTCGCCGAGCAGCGCGACCGCCACGCCGAAGCGCTGGCGCATGCCGCCCGAGAAGCCGCCGAGCTTCTGCCGGCGCACCTCCCACAGGTTCACCTGCCGCAGCAGCGCCTCCACCGCGTCGCGCCGCTCGCCGGCGTGCACGATCCCCTTGAGCACCGCGAAGTGGTCGAGCAGCGCCAGCGCCGTCACCCGCGGGTAGACGCCGAACTCCTGCGGCAGGTAGCCGAGCGTGCGGCGCACGGCGTCCTTGTCGCGCACCACGTCGATCCCGCCGAGCGCGATGCTCCCCGCGTCCGGCTCCTGGAGCGTGGCGAGGGTGCGCATGAGCGTGGACTTGCCGGCGCCGTTGGGGCCGAGCAGCCCGTACATGCCCACGGGGATCGTCAGGCTCACGTCGTCGAGCGCCTGCACGCCGTTGGCGTAGCGCTTCGACAGGCGGCGGATCTGCAGCTCCATGATGCACCTGCGGTGGGACGCGGCCGCGGGGGCGGACGCGCCGGTGGGGAAGGGAGGGGACGCGCGCTCAGGCGCGTCGTCGCTCGCCGTGCCGGGAGGCGGCGAGCCAGAGCGCCGCGAGCCCGCCGCCGGTCCAGAGCAGCGTCGCGGCGACCCAGTGCCCGAGGTCGGGGAGGGCCAGCCACACCGGCGCCACGGCGCCGGAGGGGAGGCGCGCGACCGTGTGCAGCGACTCGCTGCGCGCGGTCAGCAGGGTGTCGAAGCCGTACGTGCCGTACATCAGCGTCTCGAGCACGCCCGACGGCGCCAGCGCGAGCGCGCGCGAGCCGGCCGCCGCGCCGACCGCCGAGACGAGGAGCAGCGCGAGCAGCGGGCCGACGAGCCACCGCACCGGGTGCCGCACGCCGAGCGCGTACGCGCTGCCGATCGCGTACGCGCCCGTCGCCGCGGTGAAGGGCACCAGCCACAGCGCCGGCTCGGCGGGGAGGCGCACCGTGCGCAGCTGCGACGGCTCCACCGCGCCCATCGGCGCCAGCGTCGTCCCCGACGCCAGCACCTGCACCACCTGGTCGCCGAGCACGTTGCCGCCGGTGAGCAGCACGAGCGCCAGCAGCCACGCCTGGAACACCGCCAGCGCGAGCAGCAGCCACGCCCACCCGGCGGCCACGCGCGCCAGCGCGTGCGCGCGGCGGTCCACGGGGAGGGTCCACAGCAGCCCGTCGCCGAAGCGGTCCTCGCCGCGCCACACGCCGATCGGCAGCAGCAGCCCGACGACGCCGGGGATGATCGACAGCTCGGGGTTGAAGTCGATGCCGCCGCGCCCGCGCGCCCACTCGGCGACGACCATCACGGTCGTCACGGCGAGCAGCCCGGCCGCGGCGGCCGCGGGCCAGCGCAGCGCGAGCAGCACGACGCGCAGCTGCGCGCGCAGCACCGCGCGCGGCGCGGGGGTGGGGTGGAGCGCGGGCGCGGACGCGGGTACGGTCACGCGGGCACCTCCTCCTGCAGCAGCGCCAGCGCGCCGTCCTCCAGCCGCAGCGGCGCCGCCTCGCGCACCTCCGCCCCCTCGGCGGCCAGCACCGCGGCCACGTCGCGCGCCTCGCCGCGCATCGTGCGCTGCGCCTCGCGCCCGTCGGCCAGGCGCACGCGGTAGCGGCGCACCGTGCGGTGCAGCGCGTCGCGGTCGAGCTGCGCCACCAGCCGCCCGCCGCGCAGCACGCCCACGTGGTCGGCCAGGCTCTCGACCTCCGCGACGTGGTGCGTCGCGATCAGCACCGTCGTCGGCCCGTCGGCCAGGTGCTCGGCGAGCAGCGCCAGCACCGCGCGCCGCACCAGCGGGTCGAGCCCGTCGGTCGGCTCGTCGAGCAGCAGCACCGGCGGGCGGTGCGCGAGCGCGAGCAGGAGCTGCAGCCGCCGCGCGTTCCCCTTGGACAGCGCGCCCACGCGCTTGGCCGGGTCGAGCGCCAGCGCCCGCGCCAGCCGGTCGGCGTACGCCGCGTCCCACGTCGGGCGGTAGGCGGCGGCGTAGCGCAGCAGCTCCCCGCACGTCAGCGCGCGCGGCCCCGCGTCGTGGCGGTCGGGGACGTACCCGACCTGCGCCCGCGCCTCGGGGCCGCGCGCGGAGACGTCGAGCCCCAGCACCTCGGCGCGCCCCGCGTCGGGGCGCTCGAGGTTGAGCAGCGCGCGGAACGCCGTGCTCTTGCCGGCGCCGTTGGCGCCCACCAGCAGGTACACCGCCCCCGTCGGCACGCGCAGCGCCACGTCGGCCAGCGCGGTCGCGTCGCCGTAGCGCTTGGTCAGCCCGTGCGTGGCGACCGCGCACGCGCCGTCGCCGAGGTCAGCGTGCATCGCGCCCTCCATCGTCGTCCTCCCCGGCGGCCAGCTCCCGGATCATCGCCACCAGCTCCGCGGCCCCGAGGCCGTTGCGCCGCGCGTCGAGCAGGGCGCGCTCGGCGACCCCGCGCGCCAGCGCCCGGCGCCCCGCGTCGTCGCCGCCGACGGCCGGGGCCACGAAGGTCCCCTGCCCGCGCCGGACGTAGACCACCCCCTCCTCCTCCAGCGCGCGGTACGCCTGGAGCACGGTGCGGGGGTTCACCACCAGCTCCGCGGCCAGCTCGCGCACCGACGGGAGCGGGTCCTCCGCCCGGAGCGACCCGACGACCAGGGCCCGCCGCACCTGCTCGACGATCTGCAGGTACAGCGGACGCTCGTCGCGCGGGTCGAGGGTCACCAGCATCGGGATCGGTTGGTGTTGCAGTGTAGGTACAACACTGCACCGGTACCCCCGGCCGCGCAAGGGCTCTTGATTGCGCCGCATGACTCAGCCGCTCTCCGGCGTCCGCGTCGTCTGCGCGGCGATCTACGTCCCCGCGCCGCTGGCCGCCCGCCGGCTCCTCGCCCTCGGCGCCGCGGTGGCGAAGGTCGAGCCCCCGGGGGGCGACCCGCTGGCCGCCCTCTCCCCCGGCTGGCACGCGGAGCTCAACGCCGACTTCGACGTCGTCCGCCTCGACCTCAAGACGGACGCCGGCCGCGCCGCCCTCGACGCCCGCCTGGCCGACGCCGACGTCCTGCTCACCGCCACCCGCCCCGACGCGCTGGCGCGGCTGGGGCTCGGCTGGGACGCGCTGCACGCGCGCCACCCGCGCCTCTGCCACGTCGCGATCGTCGGCCACGCGTCGCCGCACGCGTCGCGCCCCGGCCACGACCTGACCTACCAGGCCGCCGAGGGGCTGGTCGCGCCCCCCGCGCTCCCGCGCACGCGACCGCCGCGCTGGCGCTGCTGTACGCGCGCGCGCGGACCGGCGAGGCGGGGCGCGTCGAGGTCGCGCTGGCCGACGCCGCCACGCCGTTCGCCGCGCCGCTCGCGCACGGCCTCACCGCCCCCGGCGGCCTCCTCGGCGGAGCGCTCCCGGCGTACGGCGTCTACGCCGCGCGCACCGGCTGGGTCGCCGTCGGCGCGCTGGAGCCGCACTTCCGCGACGCGCTGTGCGCCGCGCTCGACGTCGACCCCACCGATGTTGACCTCGCGGCCCGGCTGCGCGAGCGCTTCGCCGCGCGAGACGCCGCCGAGTGGGAGACATGGGCGCGAGGGCGCGACCTCCCGCTCGTCGCAGTCCGTGGAAACGGCCAGGAGAACGGATGAGACGGATCAGAACGGATCCGTCTCATCCGTTCTCCTGGCAGTGGAAAGGCCCGACTAGCTTCCCCGCATGGCAGAATCAGCGCGCCGCCCCGACCCGACGCACGGGGTCACCCTCCAGGCGATGATCGAGCACCTGGTCGAGCGCTACGGGTGGGACGGGCTCGGGCAGCGCATCGACATCCGCTGCTTCACGCACGACCCGAGCGTGACGTCGTCGCTCAAGTTCCTGCGCCGCACGCCGTGGGCGCGCGCGAAGGTCGAGTCGCTGTACCGCCACTCCGCCGCCCACCCGCGCAAGGCGCCCCCGGCGGGGTGACGCACCGGGCGGTAGGTTGAGCCCATGCGCCGTCCCGCCCTGCTCCTCCTCGCCGCCGCGACCGCCGGCTGCGCCGGCCGCGCCGGCCGCGCCGATCCCGACCCCGCGCCGCGGGCAGCGTCGTCGTCGTCGGCGGCGGGCAGCAGGGGCCCGAGGTCTACGCGCGCTTCATCGAGCTGGCCGGCGGCCCCGACGCGCTGATCGCCGTCGTCCCCACCGCGGGCGGCGACTCGATCGACCCCACCGGCGCCGACCGCCCGTGGCGCGCCGCCGGCGCGCGCAACGTCGTCGTCTACCACACCGCCAGCCGCGCGGTCGCCGACGCCGACACGTTCGTCGCCCGCATCGCGAACGCGCGCGCCGTCTGGTTCGGCGGCGGGCGCCACTTCCGCCTCGTCGACAGCTACATGGGGACGCGGTCGCAGCGCGCCTTCGAGGCGGTGCTGGCGCGCGGCGGCGTGGTGGGCGGCTCGTCGGCGGGCGCCACGATCCTCGGCTCGTACCTCGTGCGCGGCGCGCCGTCGAACGACAACCGGGTCATGAACCACCCGCGGTACCTGGCCGGCTTCGGGTACCTGCGCAGCACCGCGATCGACCAGCACGTCGTCGCGCGCGAGCGCCTCCCCGACCTGCACGACTCGCTCACCGCGCGCCGCCCCGACCTGCTCGGCCTCTCCGAGGACGAGGGGACGGCGTGGGTGGTGCGCGGCGACACCGGCGAGGTGATCGGGCGCAACAAGGCGTTCGTCTACAACGGGCGCGACCCCAACGACCCGGGACGCCCCTTCCTCACGCTGCGCCCCGGCGACCGCTACGACCTCGCCGCGCGCCGCGTGATCGCGCGCGCCGCCGACGGCACCGGCCTCTCGCCGCGCTTCGTCGACTCGCTGTTCGCGCCGTGGCGCGACCCGGCGCGCGGCGGCGCCGCGGTGCTGGTCGCGCGCGACGGGAAGGTGCTGGCGAACGCCGCCTACGGGATCCCCGTGCAGCGCCGCTTCACCCCCGAGACCGGCGCGCCGCTGTTCGCGCTCGGCGGGCTCGGGGCCGCGCTCGACGCCGCGGTCACCCCCGAGGGCGGCGTGCGCCGCGTGCTCGCCACCGGCGGGATGCAGCGCGCCGCGTTCGACAGCGCGTCGCGCGCGTGGCGCGGGAGCGTGGACGACCTGTACCGCTTCGAGCTCGCGCGCACGAACCTGCGCCCCGGCGTCCCCGACACCGCCGCCGCGCCGCGCGGCTTCGCCGCCGACAGCGCGCTCGGGATGCGCGCCCACGCCGGCTACGGCGCCGCCGACGCGCTCCGCGCCGCGTGGGTGCGCTGGCCCGACCGCCGCGCCGTCGTCCTCGTGCTCACCAACGACGACGCGGCCGACGCGCGCGCCCTCGCGCGCCGGCTCGCCGAGCGACTCTTCGCCGCCCCCTGACATGACGCGATCCCTCGCCGCCGCGCTCGCCCTCGCCGCCGCCGCGGCCCCGCTCGGCGCGCAGACCGCGCGCGACGACTCGGCGGCCGTCGTCGCCGTCGTGCAGCGCTTCCTCGACGGGCTGTCGCGCCGCGACACGGCGGTCGTGCGCGCGACCGTCATCGCGGGGACGCCGTTCGTGTCGCTCCCCTCGCGCGGCGACATCCCGCCGGGCGTCGAGCCGCTCGACTCGGCCATCGCGTTCCTCGCCACGACCAAGGAGCGGCTGCTCGAGCGCATGTGGAGCCCGACCGTGCGCGTGGACGGCCGGATCGCCACGGTGTGGACGCCCTACGACTTCCACGTCGACGGCGCGTTCTCGCACTGCGGGATCGACACCTTCACGCTCGTGCAGGCGGGCGCCGCGTGGCGCATCGCGTCGGTGGTCTACACGACGCAGCGCACCGGCTGCGCCCCGAGCCCGCTCGGCCCGCCGCCGCCGCGACCGCGCGCGCCGTCGCCGCGGCCGCGCTGCTCGCGCCGCCCG
>NZ_JARGEK010000257.1 GCF_029211165.1 Roseisolibacter sp. H3M3-2 | reverse complement strand
GCGTAGCGCTCCTAATCGCCCGTGCGGCTTGACTACTCCCCACACTGCTGGGGATGTACCTCACATCGCACTACGCACAGCAAGACACCGATCCGGCGCACTGGCGCCGAGATCGATCCCACTCCCTCGTCATCTCACTTCTCGCATGCCCGGCGGCATGCCCCCCAGGGGGCGCGCGGCCGGAGAAAGCATCGCTGGCGACTAGAGCGTCAGGGCCACACCCGTTCCCATCCCGAACACGGTCGTTAAGCCTGACAGCGCCGATGGTACTCCGCTCGAGAGAGCGCGGGAGAGTAGGCCGTCGCCGGCACCTCGTTCACGAGCGCCCCGCACACATCACGTGTGCGGGGCGTTCGTGCGTCCGCCCGTCCCGTTCGTGCGCTTCTTGCCAACCGCGCCCGGCGTGACCGCCTCGCCCTCCCCCACCACGATCGCCGCCGCCGCCGCGGCCATCGCCGTCGCCGCCTGGCGCTCCGCGCGCCGCCGCCGGCAGTCCGCCGAACGCCTCGCCGCCGCCACGCTCGAGTCGCTGCTCAACGCGATCGACGCCAACGACGCCGAGACGGGCGCGCACGTGCGCCGCGTCGCCGACTACGCCCTCGTCCTCGCCGAGGCGGCGGGGCTCCCGAGCGCGCGCCGGCGCGAGGTCGAGCGCGTGGCGCTCTTCCACGACGTCGGGAAGATCCACGAGGCGCTGTTCGACCTCGTGCACGACGACGACGGCCTCTCCCCCCAGGAGCGCGAGGCGATCGCGACGCACCCGAAGCGCGGGGCCGACGTGCTCGCGCCGCTGTGCGCCTTCTACCCCGAGCTCCCCGACGGGGTGGTCGCGCACCACGAGCGGTGGGACGGCGGCGGCTACCCGAACGGGCTGCGCGGGATCGACATCCCGCTGGCGGCGCGCATCGTCGCCATCGCCGACACCTTCGACGCGGTGACGCACGCGCGGCGGTACCGGGCGGGGAGCGATCCCGAGCGCGGCGCGCGCGTGATCCAGGAGGGGAGCGGGCGCCAGTTCGACCCGTCGCTGGCAGCGCTCTTCCTGTCGCCGCCGGTGTTCGCCGAGATCCGGCGGCGCATGGAGGCGTCGGCGCGGGCGGAGGCGCGGGAGCGGACGGCGCCGGCGAATCCACGGCCGCGCACGCGCGGGCGGGTCTCGCGGGGGGAGCGCCGCGCGCGTCAGCGCGAGACGCCGGTGCCGAACGTCAGCTTCCGCTGGCGCCCCGCCGTCGCGGCGCGCCGGTAGGCGCTCCGGTAGGGGCGGGCGCCGGCGCCGGGGGCGCGCGCGGCGCGTCGGCGCGCGCCGCGGCGTCGCCCCCCGCGCGCGCCTCGCGCACCTCGACCTGGTAGCGGGCGAAGGTGGTGCGGAATTCGTGGTGCCCGTCCGGGTGCGCGACGAAGAACAGGTAGGGCACCGTGGCGGGGCGCACCGCGGCGGCGAGGCTCGGGCCCCCCGGGGCGCCGATCGGCCCGGGCGGGAGCCCCTTCACGCGGTACGTGTTGTACGGCGACTCGACCTCGAGGTCGCGGTAGAACATGCGCATCCCGCGGCGCCGCAGCGCGTACTCGACGGTGGGGTCCGCCTCCAGCCGCATCCCCTTCCGGATCCGGTTGTGGTACACCGCGGCGATGACCGGGCGCTCCTCGGGGCGCCGCGCCTCGCGCTCGACGATCGACGCCAGCGTCACCACGTCGTGGCGCTTCATCGCGAGCTTCTGCAGCTCGGCGTCCCACTCGGGCGCCCACTGCCGCTCGAAGGCGGCGACCATCTGCGCCACCGCCTCGCGGGCGGAGGTGCCGGCGCCGAAGGTGTAGGTCGCCGGGAAGAGGTACCCCTCCAGCGTCTCGGTCGGGACGTCGAGGCGGCGGAGGAGCGCCGTGTCGCGCACCGCCGCCTGCACCGAGTCGAGCGGGACCTCGAGCACGCGCGCGAGCTGCGGGGCGATCTGCCGCAGCTCCCACCCCTCGACGACCGTCATCGACCGCACGACGCCCTTCCCGCTCTCCAGCGCGTCGACGAGCGACGCGAACGACTGGCCGGGCTGGAACTCGTAGGTCCCCGGCTTGATGGCGCGGTCGCGCCCCTTGAGCTTCGCCCAGAGCCGGAGTCCCGTCGCCGAGCCGACGACGCCCTTGGCGGCGAGCGAGTCGGCGGCGGCGGCGAAGGTCGCGCCGCGCGGGATCACGACGCGCGCCGGCGGGCCGCCGGACGGGCCGCCGCACGCGGGGGCCGCCGCCAGCGCGAGGGGCGCGAGCCGCGCGAGCGGGCTACGCATCGGGATCGGTCTCGGCGGGGAGGGCCAGCGCGTGCTGCAGCAGCACGGCCGCCGCGAGCGCGTCGACGTCGCCCTTCCGGCCGCGCGTGCTGCCGCCCATGTCGTGGATGGCGCGCAGCGCGGCGGCGGTGGTGAAGCGCTCGTCGACGAGGCGCACGGGGAGCCCGGTGCGCTTCGCCAGCTCGGCGGCGACGTGGCGCGCCTCGGCGGCGCGCGGGGTGTCGTCGCCGTTCTGGTCGAGCGGGAGGCCGACGACGAAGCCGCGGGCGCCGAGCGCCTCGGCGCGGCGCACCAGCTCCGCGATCGGCGGGCGCTTGCCCGCGCGCCGCTCCACGACGCCGGCGGGGGACGCGATCATCCCCAGCTCGTCGCTGAGGGCGAGCCCGATGCGGCGGTCGCCCCAGTCGACGGCGAGCAGCCGCCCGTTGGTCGCCGCGGCCACGGCGGCGCTCACCCCTGCGCCATGGCGGCGAAGAACTCCTTGTTGGAGCGCGTGCGTCCCATGCGCTGCAGGAGGAAGAGCATCGCCTCGTCGCCCGGCATCGGCGCCAGGAAGCTGCGCAGCAGGATGACGCGGTTGTTCTCGTCCTTGTCGAACAGCAGCTCCTCGCGGCGCGTCCCCGAGCGGTTGATGTCGAGCGCGGGGAAGATGCGGCGGTCGGCGATCTTGCGGTCGAGGATGAGCTCCATGTTGCCGGTGCCCTTGAACTCCTCGAAGATCACCTCGTCCATGCGCGAGCCCGTCTCGACGAGCGCGGTGGCGACGATGGTGAGCGAGCCGCCGCCGTCGATCTTGCGCGCCGAGCCGAAGAAGCGCTTGGGCTTCTCCATGGCCTTGGCGTCGACGCCGCCCGAGAGGACCTTGCCCGAGCTGGGGACGACCGTGTTGTGCGCGCGGGCGAGGCGGGTGATCGAGTCGAGGAGGATGACGACGTCGCGCCCGTGCTCGACGAGGCGCTTGGCCTTCTCGAGCACCATGTCGGCGACCTGCACGTGGCGGTCGGCGGCCTCGTCGAAGGTCGACGAGATGACCTCGGCCTTGGGCACGGAGTTCTGCATGTCCGTGACCTCCTCGGGGCGCTCGTCGATCAGCAGGATGATGAGCGCGATCTCCGGGTGGTTCGCGGCGATCGCGTTCGCCAGCTTCTGCATGAGGACCGTCTTGCCGGCGCGCGGCGGGGCGACGATGAGGCCGCGCTGCCCCTTGCCCAGCGGCGCGATGACGTCGCACAGGCGCGTGCTGACGTCGCCGTCCGGGGTCTCGAGGTGGATCCGCTCGTCGGGGTAGCGCGGCTTCAGGTTGTCGAAGGTGACGCGCTGCTTCGCCTTCTCGGGCTCGTCGCCGTTGATGCGCTCGACCTTGAGCAGGGCGAGGTACTTCTCCCACTCCTTCGGCGGCCGCACCTGCCCGACCACGGTGTCGCCGGTGCGCAGGTCGAAGCGCTTGATCTGCGAGGGCGAGACGTAGATGTCGTCGGGGCCGTAGAGGTAGTTCCAGTCCTGGCTGCGCAGGAAGCCGTAGCCCTCGGGGAGCACCTCGAGGACGCCGTCGCCGCGGAGGAGCACGTCGGCGTCGAGCAGCGACTGCTCGATGCGGAAGATCAGCTCCTGCTTGCGCAGCCCGGAGTGGTTCGCGACCGAGAGCTCCTCGGCGAGCGCGTGCAGCTCGGGGAGGGACTTGCGCTTGAGCTCTGCGATGTCGACGAGCGGGGCGTCGGCCCCTGGAACGACGTCTCCAGGCACGGCGGGGCGGGGCGGGGTGTGGACGGGTGGGCGGAGCGGGGAAGGGCGCCGTGCGGCGTCGCGCACCCGTCGGGCGGGGGCGGCCGGTGGTGGGATCCGGCCGCGGAACGGCGTGGGGGTCGCACGGCGACCCCGAGGTCCGGCCCGTCGTGCAGCGCGAAGCTAACGGTCGTTCGGAAAGGGGGTCAAGCGCGGCGGGGACGACGCGGCCCGGGGGGCGCGGCGGACCGGGGAGGGGTCAGAAGGAGAGGTAGCGGAGCGGGTTGCGTCGCAGGTCCGCGGCCAGCGCGTCCATCTCGGCGCGGGTGGCCGCGACCCGGCGGACCAGCGCGGAGTCGTGCTGGAGGCGGCCGGCGGTCCCGCGGGGCTCGGCGAGGGCCGCCTGCACGCGGGTCAGCTCCGCGCGCAGGTCATCGACGGTGCGCAGGAGGGTCGAGTCGCGGCGCAGCCGGCCGATGGAGGAGGACGGCCCGTCGAGCAGGCGCCGCACCGAGTCGCCGAGCGCCATCGCGAGGCGCGCGCGGGCCATGGGCTCGCCGCGGCGCATCATGAGCGGGAGGGTGCCGTTCCCGCCGCGCACCGCCTGCATGACGCCGCCCACGGCGGCGCCGGTCTCGGCGAGGCGGTCGGGCCCCTCGACGCCGAGCGCGCCCAGGGTGCTGCGTGCGGAGCGGAGCTGCGAGGCCAGGACCGTCAGGTTGTCGAGGATGACCGGGACCTCGGAGGCCGCGAGCGCCAGGTCGGCGCGCGCCTGGTCGAGCTCCCGCGAGCGGCGCGAGACGAGCGTGTCGCCGGCGCGGATCAGCGGCTCGCCGGCGGCGCGGCTGGTGATGGCCACGATCGGGGAGCCGATGAAGCTCCCGCCCGGGCGGACCTCGACCGGGGCGTCGCGCGCGATGCGCGGCATGGCCTCGGTGAGGACGTCGAGCGCGAGGAGGACGCGCGTCAGCGTGTCGGCGCTGGGGGGGCGGAAGCCGACCTCGCGCACGACGCCGACCTTGACGCCGTCGAGCCAGACCTCGCTGCCGGGGAGGACGCCGCGGCCGTGCGGGGTGGCGGCGTAGAGGGGCTCGGTATCGCCGTGCAGCGCGCCGACGCGGGCCCAGCGCAGCACGCCGAGCGCGCCCACCACGACCACGACGAGGGCGGCCACGCCGAGCCGCAGGTCCCGCCAGGTGGTCGCTCGCGACATACGGCCGAGCTTCGCAAGGGCCGGACCAGCGGCCGGGGCGGATGCGCGAACCGGCGCCCCGAGGGGGCGCCGGCGGCGGTGCTGCGGACGGACGAGCGAGCGCTCGGTCGTGCGGGACGCGCGTGGCAGGATTCGAACCTGCGACCTTCGCCTCCGGAGGGCGACGCTCTATCCAACTGAGCTACACGCGCACGTGCATCGACGCGAACGCTAACGCGGGCGCGGGGGGCGGAGCAAGAGCCGGCCGAGGTTGACCGATTCCGAACCTGCGCGTAGCTCCCATCGTTGAACCCCGCGACGAGCATGGGGTACCGGCCGCTCGCACCGGTGGCGCGCCGGGCCGCCGAGCCAACGCGGGGGATCGCCCGCGCGTTGGCTGAGTGGGCCGGCGCGCCGGACGCCCTTAACGAAAGGGCGCACGGCGCGTCGCCCGTGCGCCGTCCGTCCGTTCGTCCGCGCGTCCACCCGCGAGGCCCCATGCCCGCCCTCGACTCCGTGCTCGAGCTGCTGCTCAAGTACCGGCCGGCGCTGTTCGCGCAGGGGCGTCTCGCGTTCGACGCCCCGCGCGGCGCGGCGCTGGCGCTGGTGCTCGCGGGGCTGCTGCTGGCGGCGGTGGTGGCGTGGACGTACCGGAGCGCGCGCGGCGGTGCGAGCGCGCGCGACCGCGCCGTGCTGACGGGGCTGCGCGTCGCGGCGATCGCGGTGCTGGTGGCGTGCCTCCTCCGCCCGGTGCTCGTGCTGGCGGCGGCGGTCCCGCGCCGCAACACGGTGGCGGTGCTGGTCGACGACTCGCGCAGCATGCGCGTGCGCGACTGGGGCGGGAAGGCGCGCGCGGACGCGGCGTCGGCGCTGTTCGGCGCGGGCACGCCGCTGCGCCGCGCGCTGGAGGCGCAGTTCGGGGTGCGCGTGTACCGCTTCGCCGAGGAGGCGGGGCCGGCGGCGGGGGTCGACAGCCTGGCGTTCGCCGGCGAGCGCACGCGGCTCGGCGCGGCGCTCGACCGGGTGCGCGAGGACCTCGACGGCGTCCCGCTCTCGGGCGTGGTCGTGCTGACCGACGGCGCCGACGGCGCGCCGACCGCGCTGGCCGACGCGGTGCTGGCGCTGCGCGCGCGCGGGACGCCGGTGTTCCCCGTGGGGGTGGGCGCGCCGGCGGCGGTGCGCGACGTCGAGGTGTCGCGCGTCGAGGCGCCGCGCACCGTGCTGCAGGGCTCCGCGCTGTCGCTGCACGTGGTGCTCGAGCACCGCGGGCTGGCCGGCGCCACGGTGCCGGTGACCGTCGAGGCCGAGGGCGGGCACCTGCTGGCGCGCAAGGAGGTCGTGCTCCCGGAGGCCGGCGACGCGCTCCCGGTCGCGCTGCACGTGCCGATGCCCGACGCCGGCGCGCGGCGCCTGGTGGTGCGCGTGCCGCGGCAGCAGGGGGAGACGCTGGCCGAGAACAACGAGCGCCCGCTGCTGGTGGACGTGCGCGACGCGCCGGCGCGCATCCTCTACTTCGAGGGGGAGCCGCGCTTCGAGCCGAAGTTCGTGCGGCGCGCGGTGGCCGACGACGAGCGGCTGCAGGTCGCGCTGCTGCAGCGCACCGCCGACGGGAAGTACCTGCGCCTGGGCGTCGCGGACAGCCTCGACCTGGTGGGCGGCTTCCCGGCGACGCGCGAGGCGCTGTTCGCGTACGACGGCGTGATCCTCGGCTCGGTCGAGGCGAGCGCGTTCAGCGCCGAGCAGCTGCGGATGCTGGCGGAGTTCGTGTCGGTGCGCGGGGGCGGGCTGCTGTTCCTGGGCGGGCGGCGCGCGTTCGCGGAGGGCGGCTACGCGGGGACGCCGCTGGAGGAGGCGATGCCGGTGCAGCTGGGCGCCGCCGCGGCGGCCGACGGCGACCGGCCGATCCCGGCGGCCGAGCTGACGGAGCGCCCGACGCCCGCCGGCGCCGCGCACGCGCCGCTGCAGCTCGCGGCCGACGACGCGGCGTC
>NZ_JARGEK010000256.1 GCF_029211165.1 Roseisolibacter sp. H3M3-2 | reverse complement strand
GCGGATGGAGCCTCCAATCTGCTACCAGATCTTTGATAATCGCCCAGATCTGATCCGTCTCATCCGATTCCCTGCTCTTACCGAGCGAGAGGGGACGCGCTCAGGGCTTGCGGCGCGCGCTCGTGGACGGCTTCGCGCGCGCCTTGGTCGCCGCCTTCGGCGCGGCCTTGGCGGCCGGCTTCTCCGCGGCCGGGGGGACGGCGGGCGCCGCGACCGGAGCCGGCGCCGCCACCTCGGCGGCGACCGTCGCCGCGGGCGCCGGCATCGCCGAGGTGCGCACCGGGCCGGTGGCGCAGGTGACGGTGATCTGCTGCGGCGTGTAGATCGAGCCCGTCACGAACGAGGCGAGCCCGTTCACGAAGCTCTGCTGCGTGACGACGCTGGCCACGCCCTGCGGGCACTTCTCGGCGCTGTTCACCGGCGCCGGCGGGACGAGGCCGAAGACGAAGCCGTGGGCCCACGGCAGGTCGATGGCGGGGCTCGGCGCGGCGGGGGCGCCGGAGACGACGGTCACGCGGTAGCAGCCGGCCGAGAGCAGGGCCGCGAGCGCGCAGACCAGGGAGGCGGAACGACGCATGGTCGGTGTCGGGTCGGAGGGTCGGGGCGCGCTCAGAACTGCACGAAGACCGGCTCGCCCGAGCGCTCGGACTCGCGCGCGGCGTCGGTGAGCGCGGCGGCGCGCGCGGCGAGGTCCTGCGTCGCGACCTCGATGGTGCGGCCGGGGAGCGCGGCGGTCCCGCCGGCGCAGGTGACGGTCACCGTGCGCGGCGTGTAGATGCCGAGCGTGACGAAGCTGGCGAGCCCGTTCACGAAGCTCATCTGCGTCTCGACCTTCGCGATGCCGCGCGGGCACTGCGCGGCCACGTTGATCTCGGGGGCGGCGACGAGACCGAAGACGAAGGTCGGCGTCCAGGGGCGGGACACGACGGTGCTGCCGGCCGGGCGGCCGGTCTCGACGACCGCGTGGTAGCACCCGGTGCTGGCGACGGCGGCCAGGGCGAGCGCGGCGAGGCGGAGGGTTCGCATGCCTGTTCGGAGGTGGGTGGAGGACGGCCCTCTCGGGGCGAGGCGAACCTATCGATCCCGTCATCCGGCCCGCCAAGGTCGACTGACCTATGCGGCTGAGGTCGGAAACGACGGGAGGCCCCGCGGCAGTGCGCCGCGGGGCCTCGCGTCGGAGGAGCGTCGCTCAGAAGGCGACGCCGACGATGAACCGCCCGTCCGGGTAGACCTGCTCGAGCGGGTCGTTGCGGCGGACGTCGCGCAGGGTGCGCTTCGCCCCGACGCCCAGGCCGACGCGGAACCGTTCGGCGCGCCCGAGCAGCCAGTCGTAGCTCACCAGGACGCCGGCGGTCGGCGCCGTCTGCGAGCGGCGGGGCGCGTCGCGGCAGCCGTTGAAGTCGCAGATCCCCCCGTCGCTGTTGCGCGCCGAGTGGACGCCGAGGCTGAGCCCGAGCGAGAAGCCGCGGAAGGGGCGCTCGCCGGGGTAGTAGAGCCCCTTCAGCTCGACCCAGGCGTCGCGGTCGGAGGCGTCGTAGTCGTCGTCGTCGACGTCGGTGGTGAGCCACGAGCCGCCGATGCCGAAGGCGAAGCCCGGGGTCGGGAGGGCGACCTCGTACTCGGCGGAGAAGAGCCCGAAGGGGAGGGCCAGCGCGTTCACCCCGATCGCCTGTCGGACGGGGCGCGGGGCGGCGGGGGCCTGCGCGGCGAGGGGCGCGGCGACGGGGGCGGCGAGGAGCAGCGCGACGGCGCCGCCGAGGAGCGGACGGAGGAGGGACATGGGGGTGGGGTCTGGGTGCGGCCGGGGCCGGC
Organism: Roseisolibacter sp. H3M3-2; assembly: GCF_029211165.1. Lineage (GTDB taxonomy): Bacteria > Gemmatimonadota > Gemmatimonadetes > Gemmatimonadales > Gemmatimonadaceae > Roseisolibacter. The sequence continues at coordinate 5,413 of NZ_JARGEK010000256.1, read as the reverse complement.
GTCGACCCCTGCTGCCAAGCTACCCCCCGCCGGGCGCCAGGCTCCAGCGGGGCGCCGTGCTTCTATCGTCAACCGGCGCCGTTTAGCTTGTGGGGCGGAGCGTCGCCCCCGGCCCGGCCCGGGCCAGCGACGCTCCGCCCGTCTATAACCGACCCATGGACATCCAGATCACACAGAAGGAGAGCGCCGGCGCCGAGCGGCACGTCGACGTGTCGATCCCGGCCGAGGCCGTGCAGGCCGCCGAGGAGCGCACCGCGCGCCGCTACGCGTCGCAGGCGCGCCTCCCCGGCTTCCGCCCCGGCAAGGCGCCCGCGGCGATGGTGCGCAAGCGCTTCGCCGCCGAGATCCGGCAGGACACCGTGCAGGCGCTCGTGCAGGAGGCCTACACGCAGCTGATGGCGCAGCAGAAGCTGGAGCCCATCACGCAGCCGCACATCCACGACCTGAAGTTCGAGGATGGCGCGCCGATGACGTTCACCTTCCACTTCGAGGTCCGCCCGGAGATCACCCTCGAGAAGCTCGACGGCTTCACCGTCGAGAAGGGGTCGGGCGAGGTCACGGAGGAGATGCTGCAGCAGCAGCTCGACGCGCTGCGCGACCAGAAGGCGACGTGGGCCCCGGTGGAGGAGAAGCCGGCGCCGGGCGACATGGTGACGGTGGAGCTGGCGACGGCGGACGCCGACGGGACGGTGCCGGCGGGCCAGGAGTACCGGATCACGCTCGGCGACAACCAGGCGATCCCCGGGATCGAGGAGCTGATCATGGAGGCCGCGCCCGGGCAGACCGTGGAGCGCCCCGTGAAGTGGCCGGAGGACTTCCCCGACGAGGCGCAGCGCGGGCAGAGCAAGCTGACGCGCGTGACCGTCAAGGAAGTGAAGCGCAAGACGACGCCGGTGCTCGACGACGCCTTCGCGCGCGAGATCGGCGACTTCGACTCGGTCGACGCGCTGACGGCGGCGGTGCGGGAGGACCTGTCGGCGAACGCGACGCGCGAGGCCGACGCCGAGCAGCGCGCCAAGCTGCTGGACGCGATCATCGACGCGAACCCGTTCGAGGTGCCGCCGACGTGGGTGCGCCAGCTGTCGCAGAGCTACGCGCAGGCGTACCAGGTGCCGGAGCAGGACGTCGACCGCTTCGCCCAGGAGTTCCGCCCGATCGCCGAGCGGCAGGTGCGCCGCGACCTGGTGGTCGACACGATCGCCAAGCAGCACCAGCTCCAGGCGACCGAGGCCGACGTCGACGCCGAGGTCCAGCAGATGGCGGAGTCGCGCGGGCTGGACGCGGGGAAGGTGTACGCGACGCTCCAGAAGTCGAACCGCCTCTCGGAGATCGAGCACGGGATCACCGAGCGGAAGGTGTTCGAATGGCTGAAGGAGCGGAACACGCTCGGCTGAGTCACCGTCGCCCGTTCGGGGGGGTTGTCCGCCCCCCCGCCCGGCGCGTCGATTGCGCAGTGAGGCGCCCATGCCGACCCTCGACCACGACGACGACGACGAGCCCATGCCCACGATCTACACGCCCTACATCATCGAGCGCTCGAGCCGCGGCGAGCGGACGTACGACATCTTCTCGCGCCTCCTGCTCGACCGCATCGTCTTCCTCGGGACGCCGATCAACGACGACGTCGCGAACATCATCATCGCGCAGCTGCTCTTCCTCGAGGCCGACAACCCGGGGAAGGACATCCACCTGTACATCAACTCCCCCGGCGGGAGCGTGAGCGCGGGGCTGGCGATCTACGACACGATGCAGCACCTGTCGTCCCCGGTGAGCACGATCTGCATGGGGATGGCGGCGTCGATGGGGTGCTTCCTGCTGGCCGGCGGCGCGAAGGGGAAGCGGTTCTCCCTGCCCCACGCCCGCATCATGATGCACCAGCCGTCGGGCGGGTCGCAGGGCACGGCGGCCGACATCGAGATCGCGGCGCGCGAGATCCTGTACCTGCGCACGAAGATGAACGAGCTCATGGCCAAGCACACCGGCCAGCCGGCGGAGCGCATCGAGCGCGACTTCGACCGCGACCGCTACATGTCGGCGGACGAGGCGAAGGACTACGGGATCGTGGACAACATCGTCACGACGCGCGGCGAGATCGTCGAGGCGTCGCAGCAGCCCACGGTCAGCGCCTGACCCCGCGCGGGCGTGCCCGGGCCCGGCCGCCAGCCTCGGCGGCCGGGCCCGGAGTGCTTTCTCCGCTCGCCGCCCCGGACGACCCTTGCGGCGGCCCGGTCCCCGGCGTCTCGTTCCCCGTAGCGAGCGGCACCCGGCCGGCGCTCATGCTTGACCGTCCGCGGCCGAGACTATTACGTGATTTGGGGGGGCCCGGGCGCCTCGCCCGACGTCCCCCCGCTCCGCCCCCGCTGCCATGTCGCACGACAAACACCTGCGCTGCTCGTTCTGCGGAAAGTCGAAGGACTCGGTCCGGAAGTTCATCTCCGGCCCGAGCGTCTACATCTGCAACGAGTGCATCGCCCTCTGCAACGAGATCCTGGCGGAGGACGAGGAGCGCGAGGTCGCCGAGGCGATCACCCAGGTCCCGACGCCCACCGAGATCAAGGACGTCCTCGACCAGTACGTGATCGGGCAGGAGCGCGCCAAGAAGGCGCTCGCCGTCGCGGTGTACAACCACTACAAGCGGATCAACTCGGCGAGCGTGCGCGACGACGAGGTGGAGCTCGACAAGTCGAACATCCTCCTCGTGGGCCCGACGGGCGTCGGCAAGACGCTGCTGGCGCAGACGCTGGCCCGCATCCTCGACGTGCCGTTCACGATCGCCGACGCGACGACGCTGACCGAGGCCGGCTACGTCGGCGAGGACGTCGAGAACATCCTCGTGCGGCTGCTGCAGGCGGGCGACTTCAACGTCGCCGAGTGCGAGCGCGGCATCGTCTACATCGACGAGATCGACAAGATCGCGCGCAAGAGCGAGAACCCGTCGATCACGCGCGACGTGAGCGGCGAGGGGGTGCAGCAGGCGCTCCTCAAGATCCTCGAGGGGACGGTCGCCTCGGTGCCGCCGCAGGGCGGGCGCAAGCACCCGCAGCAGGAGTACATCCAGATCAACACGAAGGACATCCTGTTCATCTGCGGCGGGGCGTTCGACGGGCTGGAGAAGATCATCGAGGCGCGCATCGGGCGCCGGCAGATCGGCTTCACGGGGAAGGCCGACGAGGCCGCGAAGGCCAAGTCGAAGAACCCGTTCGAGGAGGTGGAGCCGGAGGACCTGCTGCGCTACGGGCTGATCCCGGAGCTGGTGGGGCGCCTGCCGGTGGCGGTGCCGCTCGAGGCGCTCGACGAGGAGGCGCTGGTGCGCATCCTCAAGGAGCCGAAGAACGCGCTCACCAAGCAGTACGCGAAGCTGTTCGACCTCGAGTCGGTGAAGATCACCTTCGAGGAGAGCGCGCTGCGGGCGGTGGCGCAGAAGGCCCTCAAGCGGGGGACGGGCGCGCGCGGGCTGCGGGCGATCCTCGAGGAGTCGCTGCTCGACGTCATGTTCGACCTGCCGACGCGGGAGGACGTGGTCGAGGTGAAGGTGACCGAGGGGTGCATCACGCACGGGGCGCCGCCGCTGATCGAGCTGGCGCCGAAGCGGGTGAAGAAGGAGGCCTGAGTCCTCCGCCGGTCCGTCGCGAAGCCCACCGCCCGGTGGGCTTCGTCGTTTCCCGGGCGGCGGTCCCCGGCCCGGGCTACATTCGATCGGATATGAACGAATCCGCCCCCGTCATCCCGCTCCGCGACGTAATCGTCTTCCCCTCGGTCGCGACCCCGCTGCTGGTCGGCCGCCCGGCCTCGCTGGCGGCGGTGGAGGCGGCGATGCAGGGGGACCGGCGGCTGGTGCTGCTGGCGCAGCGCGACCCGGCGGTGGACGCCCCGGGGGCGCCCGAGCTGCACGCGGTGGGCGTGGTGGCGCGCGTGGAGCACGTGAGCCGGCTCCCCGACGGGTCGGTGAAGGTGCTGGTCGAGGCGACCGAGCGGGTGCGGGCGCCGCACGTCTCGACGCTCGGCGAGGGGGACGTGGCGCCGCTGCGGGCCACGCTCGCCCCCTTCCCGCTGGTGGGCGAGGGGGACGAGGACGACGACGCGCGGAGGGCGGCGGCGGCGCACCTGCTGGTCGGCTTCGAGGAGTACGTCGCCCTGCACCGCCGCGTCCCGCCCGAGGTGGTGGCGGTGCTCCGCGAGTCGCCGTCGCTGGAGCGGCTGGCCTGGGGGGTGGCCGCGCACCTCGACGTGCGGGTGGAGGCGCGGCAGGCGCTGCTCGAGGCCGAGGACCTGGACGCGCTGCTGGCGCGGCTCGCCGAGGCGGTGGCGGCCGAGTCGACGCTGCTGCGGCTGGGGCAGCACATCGACGCCCGCGTGCGCGGCGCCGTGTCGCAGCACCAGCGCGAGTTCTGGCTCACCGAGCAGCTGAAGGCGATCCACCGCGAGCTGGGGCAGGACGAGAGCGACGACGTGGCGGCGCTCGAGGCGGCGGTGCGCGAGGCGCGGCTCCCCGAGGCCGTGGAGGCGCGGGCGCTGCGCGAGGTGCGCCGCCTGCGCCGCATGGGCCCCACCTCCCCCGAGGCGACGCTGGTCCGCACCTACCTCGACTGGGTGCTCGGGCTCCCGTGGCACGCGCGCGGCGCGCCCGCGGCGGTGGAGCTGGCGGCGGCGCGCGCGGCGCTCGACGCCGACCACCACGGGCTGGACGAGGTGAAGGAGCGCATCCTCGACCACCTCGCCGTGCTGGCGCTGCGGCAGCGGCAGGGCGCCGCGGCGGGGGACGGCGAGCCGCGCCCGCCGGTGCTCTGCCTGGTCGGCCCGCCGGGCGTCGGCAAGACGTCGCTCGCCCGCTCGATCGCCCGCGCGACGGGGCGGCGCTTCGTGCGCGTGGCGCTGGGCGGGGTGCGCGACGAGGCCGAGATCCGCGGGCACCGCCGCACCTACGTGGGCGCGATGCCGGGGCGCATCCTGCAGGCGATGCGGCGCGCCGAGACGGCCGACCCCGTGCTGCTGCTCGACGAGATCGACAAGATGGGGAGCGACTGGCGCGGCGACCCGGCGGCGGCGCTGCTGGAGGTGCTCGACGCCGAGCAGCACCACGCGTTCAGCGACCACTTCCTCGAGGTGGACTACGACCTGTCGAAGGTGCTGTTCGTGACGACGGCGAACGGGCTGGCGCAGATCCCCGAGCCGCTGCGCGACCGGCTGGAGATCGTGCGCATCCCCGGCTACCTGGAGCCGGAGAAGCTGGCGATCGCCGAGCGCTTCCTCGTGCCGCGCCAGCTGCGCGAGTGCGGGCTGGACCCGGCGGCGGTGACGTGGGCGCCCGACGCGCTGCCGGCGATCGTGCGCGGCTGGACGCGCGGCACCGACGTGCGCGACCTGGAGCGCCGCTTCGGGCGCGTGGCGCGCAAGCTGGCGCGCCGCCGCGCGG
>NZ_JARGEK010000255.1 GCF_029211165.1 Roseisolibacter sp. H3M3-2 | reverse complement strand
GTCGAGGTCGCGCTCCCGGCGGGGCGCGCGTCGGCGCTGGTCGCCGCGTCGACCCCGCTCGGCCGCGAGCCGCTGGTGCTCGGCGCCGAGCTGGCGCGGCGCGGCGCGCTGGCGCTGGCCGCGCTCGCCGCGGTGCGGCGCCAGCGCGAGCTGTCGCGCACGCGCGCGCTGTTCGTCGCCACCGTGTCGCACGAGCTGCGCACGCCGCTCGCCCACGTGACCGCGCTGAGCGAGACGATGCTGCTCGGCCGCGCCGAGTCGCCGGAGCAGGCGCGCCGCTGGCTGCACGCGATCCACCGCGAGGGGCGGCGCCTGACGACGCTCACCGAGAACCTGCTGCTGCACGTGCGCGGCGAGCAGCAGGCGCTGCGCGTGGTGCCGCGCCGCACCGACGTCGGCGAGCTGGCGCACGAGGTGGCGGCGCTCGTCGCGCCGATGGCGCAGGCCCGCTCGGCGCGCGTGGCGGTGGACGCGCCGGCGGGGTGCGAGGTGCCGCTCGACCCCGACCTGATGCGGCAGGTGCTGCTCAACCTGCTCGACAACGCCATCAAGTTCGGCGGCGAGGGGCAGACGGTGCGCCTCGCGGCGGCGGTCGAGCGGCGCGCGGTGGTGCTGGTGGTCGACGACGAGGGGCCGGGGATCCCGGCGGCGCAGCGCGACCGCGTGTGGGCGCCGTTCGCGCGGCTGGAGACGGCGGCCGACGGGGCGGCCGGGACGGGGCTCGGCCTCAGCGTGGTGCACCAGCTGGTCGCCGCGCACGGCGGCACGGCGCGCGTCGCCGACGCGCCGTCCGGCGGCGCGCGCTTCGTGGTGCGCCTGCCGCTCGGCGGCTGACGGCGGTCAGGCCGCCTCGGCGACCCCGAGCCCGGAGTGGACGACCGCCTCCAGCGCGTCGAGCGCGCGGGGGCACAGCTTGGTGCCGCGGTCGACGTCCATGATGGCCAGCGCCTGCCCGGCGTCCATCCCGGCGCGGTACGGACGGTCGGCGGTCAGCGCCTCGTAGATGTCGGCGACCACCAGCACGCGCGCCGAGTCGTCGAGCGCGTCGCCGTCGAGCCCCCACGGGTAGCCCGAGCCGTCGAGCTTCTCGTGGTGCAGCGCGGCCGGCCGCGCGAAGTCGGCGAAGGCGCGCACGCGCGTCAGGATGTCCCAGGTGAAGCGCGGGTGCTGGGCCACGGCCGCGCGCTCCTCGTCGGTCAGCCGCGCCGGCTTGTCGAGGATCGCGTTCGACACGCCGAGCTTCCCGACGTCGTGCAGCATGCCGGCGCGCCACACGCGCTTGCGCGCCGCCGCGTCCATGCCGCACGCCCCGGCGATGCGCTCGGCGAAGGTCGCCACGTTGGCCGAGTGGCGGTACGTGTACGGCGACTTGGCGTCGATGATCTCGGCGAACGCGCGCGCCACCTCGTCGAGGCCGACGTCGTCCACGGTGCGGCGCTGGTCGACCGGCTCCAGCGTCGACGCCGCGAACTCGGCGTCCGGGGTCGCCACGGCGCGCCACCACACGCGGTCGCGGCGCCAGCGCTGCACGTGGTCCACCAGCGCCGGGTCGAACCAGGTGCCGCGGCGGCGGCGCGCGAGGCGCAGCGCGTCGGCCGGCGAGTGCGTGCGCGCGACCGTCTCGAGCGTCTGCGCGAGGTTGGCGATGCGCGCGCCGAGCGGGATCGCGTCGCCGCGCAGCCCGTCGGGGTAGCCGCCGCCGTTCCAGTGCTCGTCGAGCGCGCGCACGGCGTCGGCGGTCGCGTCGGGGAAGCCGAGGCGGCGCGCGATCTCGGCGCCGCGGTCGCAGCGCACCTGGATCAGGTCGCGCGTCACGTCGGGCGTGCGCGCGATCTCGGCGAAGTGGCGCAGCCGGTCGCGGAACGAGCCGGCGGGCGCGGTGCAGCGCCACGTCTCGACGGCGAGGCCCAGGCGGCGGTGCCAGTCGACGAGCTTCATGCGCGGCTTGATCGCGCGGTCGTCGGCGCCGAACAGCGCCGTCATGCGCGCCGCGTTGCTGGAGCAGCCGGCGTCCTTGAGGAGCAGCGCGTAGTAGAGCGCCGAGCGCTCGGCGGCCGGCAGCCCGCGCTCCTCGGCGAGGCGCATCCCGATCAGGCAGGTGCGCACCGTGTGCCCGAGCGGCTGCCCCTCGGTGAGGTCGAGCGCGTGCGAGAGCGCCGTCAGCACCTCCGACAGCGACAGCTGCACCGCGCCCGCCGCGGGGGCGGGGCGCGCGGTGGCGGGCGTGACGGGGGTCGGGCGCGTGGGGCGCATATGCCCGGGGACGCGCCGGGCTCGTCAGTCGTAACCGGGCCCGCGTCAACGGGTTGGGGTGTGGCCCCGGCGCCGCCTGTGGCGCGGCCGCCTCAGCCCCGGGTCACGACGGCAGCGCGTGCCGCGTGACCTCCCCCTCCAGCGTCTCGCCGCCCGTGGTCACGTAGAGCTGCCCGTCGGTCACCGCGACGTCGATCGCCATCCGCCGCTCCAGCCGCTCCGACAGCGCCGCCAGCAGCTCGCGGTCGACGGCCCACAGCTCGACGTGCTCGGCCCGGTGGATCTTCTGCCCGTCGAGCTGGCGGAGGAGCTGCGCCGGGTCGCGGTGCGTGTAGATCGCGACGCGCGGCGACGCCTTGCTCGCGCGGTGCAGCCGTGCCGCGTCGGGGCTCCCGACCTCGATCCACGCCGTGCGCCCCCCGGTGAGGTCGCGCACCTCGACCGCCGGCTCGTCGGGCTCCGCGAGCCCGCGCGTGAAGCCGATCCCCTCGCGGTACTCCAGGCAGTAGGCCAGCAGCCGCGTGAGCAGGTACTCCTCGGTCTCCGACGGGTGGCGCGCGGCGCGCACCGACAGCGTCTCGTAGACGCCGCGGTCGACGTGCGAGAGCTGCACGTCGAAGGTGTAGACGGTCGCGGTGAGGGCCACGGTCAGCGCTCGCGCCCGGCCAGCTGCTCGGCGATCGAGCGCGTGCGCCCCTCGACCACGACGTCGCCGGTGTGCGTGGTCGCCACCGGCTCGACCAGCACCACCCAGCACTCCTCGGCGGCCATCGGGTTGTGGCGCACGGCGCGCGGGACGACCACGCACTGCCCGGGCTCCAGCGTCACCGCGCCGTCCTCCAGCTGGATCACCAGCCGGCCGCGGCGCACGAGGAACAGCTCGTCCTCCTCCGCGTGGGCGTGCCACACGAACTCGCCCTGCAGCTTGGCCACCTTCACGTACTGGTCGTTCACGCGGGCGACGACGCGCGGCGACCAGAAGTCGGTCAGCCGCGCGAATTCCGCGTCGAGGTCGATGACTGGGAGCATGCGTGGAGGCTACGCACCCGGCCCCCCCGCCGCCACCGGGCGCGGCTCCGCGACCAGCTCCATGCCGGGGCGCGTCACGCGCGTGCGCAGCGTGCGGCGCCGCTCGCGGTCGATCCACTGCGTCGCCCGGAAGCCGCCGTAGTCGAGCTCGACCTGCCACGCCGGGCGCCCCGCGGCGGTGTCGGCGCCGACCACGCGCACCGCGACCGCCTGCGGACCGCGCGTCACGTCGTACGTCTCGACGACGGCGCGGTAGCCCTCGCGCAGCGGCAGGCGCGGGATCACCAGCCCCTGCACGCTGTAGTCGATGGCGGCCGGCGCCGCGGCGTCGACCGGGGTCGCGCGCCCCGCGCTGTCGGTGGCGGTGCCGGTGACCCGCCCGCCGGCGAAGGTCACGTGACGCCCGCCGCGCGGCGTCACGTCGGCGTGCCACCGGGTGGCCAGCGTGCGCGCGTCCACCTCGATGCTGTCGAGCGTCAGCGTGCGCCCGTCGGGGCGCCGGTTGTGCTCGACCACCAGGAAGCCGCCCGGGGTGGCGGTGACCGTCTCGACGTAGACGACGCCCAGACGGCGCTCGCCGGCGGCGTTCACGAACCAGTTGTCGACGGTGTCGGCCTTCGGCGCGAGGCCGAGGGTGGCCAGGCGCGGGTCGCCGGCGCGGACGGTGTCGATCCGGGTGTCGACCTGCGCGCCCAGGGGGGCGGCCAGGACGCAAAGGGCGGGGAGGAGGTGACGTCGCATGGCGTCAACCTTCCCCCCCGCCGGCGCCGGCCACAACGGGCGGGCGCGACTTCTCACGGCTCCGCGACGCGGTCGGTCGCGGGTCAGTCGCAGCAGCAGATCTCGCAGCCGCAGCAGCAGCAGGGGGTGTCGGTCGTCATGGGGCCTCCGCGGTGATGGATGTGGTCGGACGTGCGGCGGAATCTACGCGGCAGTAGACCTCGACGAAATGCGGGTCGTCGGGGTTGTAGTCCGGCCGCGCCCCGCCGAAGCCGTCGGGGAGGATCGAGATCGCCTCCAGCTCCGCGACCAGGAACATCCGCCACCCGCCCTCGGGGTCGGTGCGGCTCCACCCGGGGCGCATCCACGCGCTGAGGGCGTCGTGGCCGGCGGTGTTGCGCCCGTACAGGTGCGGCTCGGCGACCCGGACGGTCCCCTTGTACCCGAACATCAGGAGCGCCCGCTCGCCGATCGCGTGGCAGATGCGCAGGTCCATGGGACGGGGCTCAGATCCGGCAGGTGAAGACGACGCAGCCGGGGAGCGCGAGCAGCGACAGCCAGAAGAGCACGCGGCCGGCGCGCGTGGCCGTGAAGGGGCGCGGGGGAGTCATGCCCGCCCCGTCTCGCAAACCGCTGGCCGTCGCGCGGACGCATCAGCCCCGGGTGTAGACGTTCTCGAACCCGATCTGCTCGGCCTCGCCCGGGGGGATGACGTACATGCGGATCGCGAACCCGTCGGCGGTCGGCGTGACCTCGGTGCGCCACCCCCAGTCCGGCCCGTCGCCGGCCGGGAAGCTGCCGAGGACGTCGATGCCGCCGTCGGCCGTCACCGTCCCGCGGCTCGTCATGGGGAACTCGCGCTGGTGGTACGAGTCCACCCACGACGCGTGCGCGACCTCGGTCTTGGTCTCGCGCCCGGCGAGGAGGAACCCCTCGCGCGGCCGGTCCTTGTGCGTCCAGGTGTAGGCGATCGTCACGAAGCGGCCGCCGGCGACCACCGTCACCTCGGCGGTCGAGTCGGAGGTGTACTCCGACGGCGTCTCCCAGGAGAGCACGAGGCGGCTGCTCCCGGTCCAGCGTCCGGCGAGGGCGGCGAGCGGGGTGTCGGCGGCGGGGGTCACGGGCGTTCAGGGTGCGGGGAGGGGGTGCCCGACGCGCACGAGGTTGCCGTTCGGGTCGACGAGCGCGAACTCGCGCATCCCCCACGGGCGGTCCTCGGGCGCGGTGAGGCGCGGGATGCCGCGGTCGGGGAGGCCGAGCGCCGAGAACTCGCGGTGCCACGCGTCGGCGTCGGCGACGTACCAGTAGCAGCCGGCGTGGCTGGTCGTCGGCTCGACCTCGCGGTGCGCGAAGAAGTGCACGTCGACGTCGCCGCGGCGCAGGATCACGTAGCCGTTGGACGCGTCGGGGTCGAAGTAGCCGGCCGTGAAGCCCAGGCGCTGGTAGAAGTCGCGCGCCTCGCGGATGTCGCGCGCGGGGAGGATCGGGGTGGCGTGCTCTCTCATGGGTCGCCCGCTCGGGCGGTGGCGCGGAGGGGCCAGAGCCAGGCGGCGCCGCGCACGCCGCTGGAGTCGCCGTGCGCGTTGCGCGCCACGCGGGTCACGACGGCGTCGGAGAACACGTAGCGCGGCAGGCGGGCGCGCGCCGCGTCGGCGAGCCCGTCGACGTTCGACACGCCGCCGCCGAGCACGATCACGTCGGGGTCGAGCACGTTGATGACGCTCGCCAGCGCGCGCGCCAGCCGGTCGTGGTAGCGCGCCATCGTCGCCGCCGCGCCGGCGTCGCCGGCGGCCGCCGCGCGCCCGACGTCGTCGCCGCGCCGCGACTCGCCGGTGTGCAGCCGGTGGTCGCGCTCCAGCCCGGGCCCCGACAGGAACGCCTCGATGCAGCCGCGGCGCCCGCAGTAGCACTCGGGCCCCGGGCGCTCGTCGTCGGCCGGCCAGGGGAGCGGGTTGTGCCCCCACTCGCCGGCGATGAGGTTGGGCCCCACGAGGCACCGCCCGCCGACCACCACGCCGCCCCCCACGCCGGTGCCGAGGATGACGCCGAACACGACGTCGGCGCCCGCGCCCGCGCCGTCGGCGGCCTCGGAGATGGCGAAGCAGTTGGCGTCGTTCATCACGCGCACGGCGCGCCCGATCGCGGCCTCGACGTCGGCGGGGAAGGGGCGGCCGATGAGCGCGACCGAGTTGGCGTTCTTCACCAGCCCCGTGGCGGGGACGACGGTGCCGGGGATCCCGATCCCGACGGGCGCGGCGTCCGCCCCGCGCGCGCCGGCCGCGCGCTCCACCTCGGCCACCACCGCGGCCACGGCGGCGACGGTCTCGTCGTAGCCCTTCGGCGTGGCCACGCGGTGGCGCGCGACGATCGCGCCGTCGTCGGCGAGGGCGATCCCCTCGATCTTGGTGCCGCCCAGGTCGATGCCGATGCGCATGGTGTCGATACGGCGAGTTCGGGGAGGGCGAGTTCGGGAAGGGCGAATTCGGGAAGGGCGAATTCGGGAGGGGCGAACTCGGATGAAGCGAGGGCGGGTGGGGCAGAACGCGCAGTACCCGAGTTCGCAGTACCCGAGTTCGCAGTACCCGAGTTCGCAGTACCCGAGTTCGCAGTACCCGAGCTCGCAGTACCCGAGCTCGCAGTACCCGAGCTCGCAGTACCCGAAGCTCGCCTCCCCCGGCCGTCAGCGAAAGTCGTGACTCCGCGCATGCTCCGCCCCCACCGGCGCCTCCAGCCGGCGGAAGCGCTCGGCGCGCACGTTCACGACCACGTGCGGCGGCGTCCCCTCGACCTGCAGCCGCCCGCGCACCAGCACCAGCGGCGAGGTGGAGATCAGCAGCGCGTCGCGCTCGAAGCGTTTGGGGTTGACGACGACGTTGATCGTCCCCGTCTCGTCCTCGAGGGTGAGGAAGACGAACCCCTTGGCCGTGCCCGGGCGCTGGCGGCAGATGACCAGCCCCGCCACCGCGACCGTCTCGCCGTCCCTCCCGTCGCGCACGACGTCGCGCGCGGTGCGCACGCCGTTGGGGACGAGCGGCGCGCGCAGGTGGGCCATCGGGTGGCCGAGCAGCGACACGCCGGTGACGCGGTAGTCGGCCTCGGTCAGCTCGTAGGGCGTCATGGCGGGGACGACGGCCGGCACGTCGGGCGCGCGCACGCGCGGCGCCAGCGGCCCCGCGTCGCCGCGCTCGGCCTCCAGCAGGCGCCACACCGCCGCGCGCCGCCGAA
>NZ_JARGEK010000254.1 GCF_029211165.1 Roseisolibacter sp. H3M3-2 | reverse complement strand
GCCCGCCGCGAGCGCGGCCGCGACGACGCGCCGGTGCCCGCGCTCGAGCAGGACGCGCGCGGCGAGGAACCCGGCGGGCGCGAACAGGAGCACGTCGCTCCACGCCGGCGGCGCGTGCGGCGCGCGCAGGAACTCGGCGACCGAGGCCGCCCAGCGGGTGCGCGGGCCGCCCCAGGCGCCCGGCGTCCGGTCGGGGCGCCCCCACGCCGAGAACGCCTCCAGCAGCGCCGCGCCGAGGTACGGGCCGGCGACGAGCAGGTGCGGCACCACCGTCGTCTGCCCGCGCGCCCGGCGACGCGCGGTCACCGCGATGGCGTACGCGACCGCGGCCCCGCCCAGCAGCGCGCCGCCGGCGTTGGTCGCGAGGTCGAGGACGCTCGCCATGCGCACCGGCGAGAAGAGCTGGAGCGACTCGGCGAGCAGGCTGAGCGCCAGCCCCGCCGCCGTGGCGCCGAGCAGGGCGCGTCCCATCCGCGCCGGGTCGCCGGTGACGACCCACACGCCGCCCAGCCCCGCGAACAGCGCCACGTTCCGCACCCCGTCGAGCACGTCGTTCGGACGGAAGACGGGGTGCACCGCGCGCCACAGGCGCACGCCGGCCAGGAACGTGTCGCCGTCGAAGCGCAGCCCGGTCCAGGTGGCGAGCAGGATGACGGCGGCGTACGCCAGCCGCGCCGCGAGGCGCCGCCGGCGCCAGCGCGCGTCGGTGGGGTCGGTGTGGGGCACGGGCGGGCGTCGGGAGGGTCGGCTGAACGGTAACGGGGCTCCCGACGCCCGCGCCGGACGCTCAGGCCCCGCCGGCGTCGCCGCGCGTGTCGAGCGGCGGGGTGCGCGGGAGGTCGTCGGCCTTCGGGTCGCTCACCCCCTCGATCGCCCCGTCGCCGCGCGGGTCGGACTGGGCGAGGATGTTGAGCCCCCGCTTCTCGTCGTCCGAGACCGGGTCGCCGGCGGCGGGCGCGCTGCGCTCCTGCCACTCCGACTTGCCGCCCTCGCGGGCCATCCGGTCGATCTCGCGGGCGTCGTCCCGCCGCTGTCGGTCGTCCATCGGTACTCCTCCGTGCGCGTCTGGTCGGGTCGGGCCCGGCGGCGCCGGGCGACACTCCGGCGGGGTGGCCGGGGTAGGACGGCCCGGGTTAGCATCCCCCGCGCCGCGGCGCCCCGCCGCCGCGTCCCCTCCGTCGCCCCCGCCCCGTCCGTCCCCGATGTCGCTGCGCCCCGTCGTCCTCCCCGCCGCCCTCGCGCTCGCCGCGCTCGCGCTCACCGCGCAGCCGACGCAGCCCCCGGCCAAGGGGGGCGGGACGCGCCGCCCGGCCGCCACCGCCCCGGCCGCGCCGGCCGGCGAGCCGGCGGCGGCGCGGAAGGCGCGCGCCGACAGCGTGCGCGCCGCCGAGGCGGCGAAGCTGTGGCCCGTGAAGGGGCCGGCGCCGCTCCCGGGGAGCCTCCTGCCGGCGAAGCGCATCATCGCCTACTACGGCAACCCGAACTCCAAGCGCATGGGGGTGCTCGGCGAGCTGCCGCAGCCCGAGATGTTCGCGAAGCTCGACCGCGAGACCGCCGCCTGGAACCGCGCCGACCCGTCGACGCCGGTGCAGCAGGCGCTGCACCTGATCGCCGTGGTCGCGCAGGGCGCCGCCGGCGAGGACGGGAAGTGGCGCCGCCGCGAGAGCCCGAAGATCATCGAGAAGGTCTACGGGTGGGCGAAGCAGAAGAACGCCGTGATGTTCCTCGACGTGCAGATCGGGAAGAGCACGCTCGAGGACGAGCTGCAGGTGCTCGTCCCCTACCTCCAGCGCCCCGACGTCCACCTCGGCCTCGACCCCGAGTTCGCGATGACGAAGGGCGGCGACCCGGGGCGGCGCGTCGGCACGTACGACGCGCGGCACATCAACCAGGCGATCGACCTGCTCGCGGGGCTGGTCACGCAGCACAAGCTGCCGCCCAAGGTGCTGGTGATCCACCGGTTCACCGGGCCGATGGTCACGAACTACCAGAACATCAAGCGCGACCCGCGCGTGCAGGTCGTGATGCACATGGACGGGTGGGGGCCGCCGTACGGGAAGAAGGCGACGTGGTCCCGCTTCATCTACCCGTACCCCGTGCAGTACACGGGCTTCAAGCTGTTCTACCACAACGACACGAAGGCCGGGCACCCGCTGATGAAGCCGAGCGAGGTGCTCGCGCTGACGCCCAAGCCGGTCTACATCCAGTATCAGTAGGCGCCGCCGGCGCCGCCGTCGGGGTCGATGCGCCGCTGGCGCCCCGGCCCCGGGAGCGCGCCGAACACCACCTCCGACTGCACGGCGGCGGCGACCGCCTCCAGCGCGCCGTGGATCTCGCGCTGCGCCTTCCGCATCATCCCCGGATACGCGAGCCGGTAGACCCAGAGGCTCGCGCCGGCGGCCGCCAGCCCCACCGCCACCGCGCCCACCGCGGCGACCGACGCGACGACCGCGCTCGACGCCAGCACGCCGCCCGCGAACGCGCCCGTCCCCGCCCCGAGCCCGCCGCCCAGCCACTGCGAGACGCGCACGTTGCGGCGCACGCCCGGGCGCACGTCGCAGGTGGCCGTCACCTCGGTACGCTCGGGCGTCCCGGGGAGCGCGCGGAGCGTCACGTGCAGGCGGCGCGCCTCCAGCGCCTGCTGCGTCTGCATCCAGTAGGGGTTCACGTTCCCCGCCCCGGAGCCGCCGCCCGACGCGCTCATGACGCCGATGACCGGGCCGGTGAACGCGAACACGATCACCCCGCCGTCGAGCGGGTGCGGCCCCACCGCCTCCTGCAGCCGCAGCTCGAACGGCGCCTGCTGCAGCACGCGGCCGAGCGCGCGCAGCGTGCGCGCCGGCGACGCCGGGACGACGTGCGACACCGCCAGCGAGCGCGCGTCGGTGCCCAGGAACAGCGTCGCCTGGCGCTCCGTGATCCCCGTCCCGTCGCCGGCGACCGCGGGCGTCGCGCCCGGCGGCAACTCGGCCAGCGCGAGCGCGACGTACTGCTCGGAGATCCCCGCCTCGACCGCCGCCGACGCGACGTCGCGCACGGCGTACCCGCGCGTCGCCTCGTCGGCGCCCTCGGCGTCGGCCGCCAGCCGCGCGCGCGCCGAGTGCTCGACCTCCAGCCGGCGCAGCGCGTCGGCCTGCAGCTGCGCCGCGCGGCGCCACACGGCGGCGGCCTCGCCAGCGCGCTGGAGAGCGCGCGGCTGAGCGCGTCGGCCAGCGCCTCGCCGCTGGCGGGGCGGGCGTCCGGCGACTTCGCGAGGCACCCGTCGACCACCGCCGCCAGCGCCGCCGGCACGTGCGGCGCGGCCTGCCGCAGCGGCGGGGCCGGACGCGTCGCGTGGGCGACCAGCACGCCCGGCGCGGCCATCCCCTCGAACGGGAGGCGTCCGCTCAGCAGCTGGTAGGCGACGACGCCCAGCGCGTACAGGTCGCTCCGCCCGTCGAGCGGCTCCCCCTGCACCTGCTCGGGGCTCATGTAGTGCACCGTGCCGAGCACGTGCCCGTCCTGCGTCAGGCGGGGCGCCGGCGTGTCGTCCGCATCGCCCGCGCCGTCGGCCGGGCGCGCGATCCCGAAGTCGGTGACGAGGGTGCGGCGCGTCGCGCGCTCGAGCAGGATGTTCTCCGGCTTCACGTCGCGGTGCACGACGCCCCGCGCGTGCGCGTAGGCCAGCGCGTAGGCGACGTCTCGCAGGATGGGGACCGCGTCGGCGGCCGGGAGCGGCCCGCGGTCGCGCAGGCGGTCGGCCAGCGACTCGCCGTCCACGAACGCCATCGTGAAGTACGCGGTCCCGCCGGCCGCGTCGGCGCGGTAGACGGGCACCACGTTGGGATGGGCGAGGCGGGCGGCGGTGCGCGCCTCGCGGAGGAACCGCTCGCGCGTCGCCGGCTGCGCGGCGAGCGCCGCGGGGAGCACCTTGAGCGCGACCAGGCGGTCGAGCGGCTCGTCGCGGGCGAGGAAGACGACGCCCATCCCCCCGCGCCCCAGCTCGCGCAGGACGCGCAGCTGGCCGGCGAGCGCCGCCGCCAGCGCCGGGAACTCCCCGACGAACGCGGGCTCGTGCCCCGATGGCGGCGCCGGGAGGGGGCGCGGGTCGGCGGAGGGGTCGGTCACGCCCTGCACGACGCCCGCGGCGGGCGGCGGGTTTCGCCGCCGGGCCGGCCGGGGCCGCCGCCCGCGCGCCGCACCTCAGCGCTCCCGGTGGTACATGCGCAGCGCGATCGGCGCGAACACCGCCGTCACGACCGCCGACGCGACCAGCACCCACACCACGTCGCGCGCCGCGACGTTCCCGTGCATCAGCCCGCGCGACGCGTCGGCGAGGTGCGTGACCGGGTTCACCGCGACCACCGCCCGCAGCCAGCCGGGCATCGTGCGCGGGTCGACGAAGATGTTGCTCCCCATCGTCAGCGGGAACAGGAGCAGGAAGCTCGACGTCATCACCGACTCGGGCGACTGCACCTTCATCCCGACGATGATCCACATCCACGACAGCGAGAGCGCGAACAGGATGATGAGCGCGACCGCCGCCACCACCCCCACGACGCCGGCCGCCGGGCGGAAGCCCATCACGAGGCCGAGCAGGATCACCATCGTCGCCGCCGTCGTGTAGCGGAACACGTCGCCGAGCAGCGCGCCGAAGATCGGCGCGGGCTGCCAGATCGGGACGGAGCGGAAGCGGTCGAACAGCCCCTTCGTGATGTCGCCGTTCAGCCCCACGCCGGTGTAGACCGTGATGAACACGATGGTCTGCACGACGATCCCCGGGATCAGGTACTGCACGTACTCCCGCGGGCTCCCCGCCAGCGCGCCGCCGAACAGGTACGTGAACATCAGCGTCATCATCAGCGGGAACGCCGTGACGTCGAACAGCTGGAAGGGCACGTGCTTGATCTTGAGCATCGCGCGCCAGCCGAGCGTGAGCGTCGCGGCCCACGGCGAGGCGGCCGGCGGGCGGGGCGTGGTGGCGAGGAGGCTCATGCGACCTTCTCCGTCGAGGCGGCGGGGGCGGCGACGGCGTCCTCGCTGCCGCGGCCGGTGAGGGCGAAGAACACGTCGTCGAGGCTCGGCTGCCCGTACGCCAGCTCGGCGACCGCGATCCCGCCCGCGCCCAGCGCGGCGACCGCCTCGGCGAGCCGCGCGGGGTCGTGCACGCGCGCGGTCAGCGACGCCGCGTCGGCGCCGTCGTGCACCTCGGCGCCCAGCACGCGCCGCAGCACGTGGCGGGCCTCGGCGCGGTGCGACGCGTCGTCGAGCCGCAGGTGCAGCGCGTTGCTCCCCACCGACCGCTTGAGCTCCTGGCTCGTCCCCTCCGCGATCACCCGTCCGTGGTCGATGACCGCCAGGCGGCCGGCGAGGCGGTCGGCCTCCTCGAGGTACTGCGTCGTCAGCAGCACCGTCGTGCCGTCGGCGGCGATGGCGCGCACGATGTCCCACACCTGGTTGCGGCTGCGCGGGTCGAGCCCCGTCGTCGGCTCGTCGAGGAAGAGCAGCTCGGGGGTCACGACGAGGCTGGCCGCGATGTCGAGGCGCCGCCGCATCCCGCCCGAGTACGTGCGGGCCTGCTTCCCCGCCGCGTCGGCGAGGTCGAAGGCCGCCAGCAGCTCGTCGGCGCGCGCCCGCGCGCCCTTCCACGCGTGCCCGAACAGCCGCGCGACGAGCACGAGGTTCTCGTGGCCCGTCAGGTCCTCGTCCACCGACGCGAACTGGCCGGTGAGGCAGACCTTGGCGCGCACCGCGGCGGGCTCGCGCGCGACGTCGTGCCCGAGCACGCGCGCCGTCCCGCCGTCGGGGCGCAGCAGGGTGGCGAGCAGGCGGATGGTCGTGGTCTTGCCCGCGCCGTTGGGGCCGAGCAGGCCGTAGACGGCGCCGCGCTCGACGCGCAGGTCGATGCCGTCGACGGCGCGGGTCTCGCCGAACCGCTTCACCAGCGCGGTGGTCTCGATCGCAGGGATCATCGCTCCGTTCGTGGGGGTCCGAACGTTGGACGGCCGACGTGCGTGGAATCATCGCCGCGCGACGCCCGGACGCGACGTCTGCGGCGTGCGAAGGGATGCAGTGCGACGCAGGAGATGACGACCGTGTAACTTACCCGCCAGCATGCGACGCCGCAGACTCCTCCCGATCCTCGCCGCCCTGCTGCCGCTCGCGGCCGCGTGCCGGCGCGAGGCGTCGGGGCCGCTGCGCATCGGCGTGGTGATGGACGGGGACGGCGTCGTCGGGGCGCGGCTGGCGCTCGCCGACGCGCGCGCCGAGGGGCCGATCGACGGGCGCCCCCTCGAGCTGGTGGTCCACGCGCCGCGGCAGGCGACGGTGGCCGAGCCGGCGATCGCGGCCGCCGACAGCCTCGCCGACGACCCGCGCGTCGCGGCCGTGGTCGGGCACTCGAACAGCGCCGCCAGCCTCGCGGCGTCGCAGGTCTACAACGCGCGCCGGCTCCCGCAGCTCGCGCCCACGACGACGGCGCCGGTGTTCGCCGAGGCGGGGCCGTACAGCTTCCGCCTCGTCCCCGACGACGGGCGGCAGGCGGAGTTCCTCGCGCGGCAGGTCGCGGGCGAGGGCGCGCGGCGCGTCGCGCTCGTGTACGTCAGCGACGACTACGGGCGCGCGCTGGCGGCGGCGGTGCGCGAGCGGCTCGCCGCGGGCGACGCGCGGACCGTGTACGAGTCGCCGTACCTCGAGGGCGCCGACTCCGCGCGCCTCGCCGCCTCGGCGCTCGCCGCGGCCGCGGCGCGCCCCGACCTCGTGCTCTGGCTCGGGCGGGCGCGCGAGCTGTCGCAGTTCCTCGTGCCGATGCGCGCGCGGCTCCCGCGCGTGCCGGTGTACGCGAGCGACGGCGTGGGCGTCGGGTTCGCGTACGCCGCGCCGCAGCGGTTCGACGGGGTGCGCTTCGTCCGCTTCGTCGACCCCGCGGGCGGCGGCGAGCCGCTGCGGCGCTTCCGCGAGCGCTACCGCGCCGAGGAGAAGCGCGAGCTGACGACGGACGCGGTGCTGGCGTACGACGCCACCATGCTGATCGTCGCGGCGATGCGCGCGGGCGCCCGCGACCGCGAGGGGGTGCGCGCGTACCTGGAGCGGGTCGGGCACGGCGGCGCGACGTTCGTGGGGCTCTCGGGACCGGTCGCGTTCGACGCGCGCGGCGACGTGACGCGCCCCCACCTGCTCGCCGAGGCGCGGGCCGACGACCTGGCCGGCGCCCCCGCGCGGTGACGGCGGCGGCGCCCGCGCGCGGCTCGCCGCCGCG
>NZ_JARGEK010000253.1 GCF_029211165.1 Roseisolibacter sp. H3M3-2 | reverse complement strand
GGCGATCGCGCGGTCGACCGCGGCCGTCTGCGCGGCCAGCGCGCCCGGCTCGCCGGCGGGGAGCGGCGCGTCCGCCCGCCCCCCGCCGGCCACCCGCGCCCCGACGCCCAGCACCCCCAGCGTCGCGACGAACAGCAGTGCCTTCCGCTCCGCGGCGATCATGGCGCCCACGCTCGCCCCGACGGCGCCGATCCCCCGTATCCGACGGACGCGCCCCGGTGCCGGCCGACGCGCGCGCCGCCACGCCGCGTTATCGTCGGGGGTCCCCCCTCGTCCCGCCGTCCCCGCCGTCCGCCGTGCCCTCCCCCGCCCGCCCCGCCGCGCGCCGACTCCTCGCGCTCGCCCTCCTCCCGCTCGCCGCCTGCGACGGGACGGACCTGCCC
Organism: Roseisolibacter sp. H3M3-2; assembly: GCF_029211165.1. GTDB lineage: Bacteria > Gemmatimonadota > Gemmatimonadetes > Gemmatimonadales > Gemmatimonadaceae > Roseisolibacter. The sequence continues at coordinate 6,907 of NZ_JARGEK010000253.1, read as the reverse complement.
AGCTACGGCCCCGGAGGCACCCGCCCCAGCGCCCAGCTCGACGTCCGCCTGCTGGCCGCCGGCGACACGGCGTACCTCCTCGACCCGTTCACCGCGCGCACGGACGTGCGCGTCGCCCCCGCCGGCGGGACGCTCGCCGTCGACGCCCAGGTCTGGCCCGGCGAGATCGACGGGCGCCTCCGCCGGGTGGGCGACGGCCGGCTGCTGGTCAACGGCGCCGCCCTCGACGGGCGCATCCCGCGCGCGGTCCGCGGCCAGATCCGCTACGGCGGCGAGCTCGCCCCCGCCGGCGACGGCGTCGTCGCGGTGGTCCTGCCGACCATCGAGGACCTCCCCGCGGCCGCCCTCCGCTTCCAGGCGGTCGCGCAGCCGGCCGGCACGCGCCCCACGCTCACCGCCGACGAGCTGCGCCTCCCCCTCGTCCCCCCGACCACCCCCGACGGCGTCCGCGCGTTCGGCGGCTACTGGCGGCTCACCCTCAGCCGCGGCGGCGCCACCCGCGTGGTCGAGGGCTCGACCCCGCTCGGCGCGCAACTGGTCGCCCCCGTCGGCACCCTGCTCCCGGGCGACGGGCCGGTGGACGCGCACCTGAGCCACACCCGGTCCTTCGGCACCGACGCCGCCACCGCGCCGGCGGGCGACGCCTACCAGCTCGGCGTCACCGTGGTGACGACGCTGCGCTGGACCGCCATCACGCGCGGCGGCGCGCCCTAGCGGAGCTGCGCCGCGCCGAACGACAGGTTCAGCACCGCGCTGAACACCGTCTGCGTGATGCGCTGGTTCAGGTTGTCGTTGTACGTCGTGACGCGCGAGCCGTTGAGCGAGAGCGTCAGCGTCTCGGCGACGTCCGAGTTCGCGCTGAACGTGAGCGCGCGGCGCCCGTTGTCCGCCTGCACCACGCGCAGCGCGTCGTCCAGCAGCACCGCGCCCGACGCGTCGCGCGGGCGGAGCAGCACCTCGGTGGCGCTCGTCTGCCAGCCGAGCCGCGTGCGGATCGGCGAGCGCAGGTTCCAGCGCGTCGGCGCGGCGAAGGCCTTCGCCAGCTCCACCGCCCCCTCGCGCGCCTCGACGTCGGTGCGGCTCCCGGGCACGTCGTCCTGCCGGCGCGTCAGCGACAGTCCGCCCGCGGTGGTGAACCCGCCGAGCGCCTTCCAGGCGATCGAGCCGTTCACCGGGTAGCGGCGCGAGGAGAGCGCGCGCGCGTCGAGCGGCGCCCCGGAGTCGGCGGGGGTCGTCGTGCGCGAGCGCTGCCACACCAGCCCCGCCGTCGCGCCCACCGTCTCGACCAGCGCGTCGGCGAAGGCGGGGCGCCAGTTCCACCGCAGCGTCAGGTCGGGGAGCGTGCGCTGGTCGCCGTCGGCCTCCGCCTGCCGGTCGGTCGCGGCGCGGCGCCACCAGCTGCGCGTGTCCCCCGCCTCCGCGCGGTTGGTGAGCGACAGCCCGAGCGGCAGCCCGACGGTGTGTGACACGACCAGCCGCGTCACCGCCCCCGCCGCCGTCGCGCTCCGCCCGCCGGGCGCGCGGAAGCCCGCCAGCCCCGCGACGCCGAGCTGCAGCCCGAGCGACGGGTCAAGCGCGGTCGCGTCGACGTTCGACGAGAGCGTGCGCTCGACCCGCACCTCCACCGGCTCCAGCGCGCGGCGCAGCCGGTCGAGCGTCGCCGCCGCCCGGGCGGCGACCGTCACCGTCGGCGAGTCGACGGGCGCCGGCGGCGCGGGCGGGACGGTCGGCGCGGCGCCGAAGATCGCGCGCCCCACGTCCACCGTCGCCCCCGCGCTCGCCACCTGCGTCGTCCCGATGCGGCGCGGCAGCCGGAGCGCGGCCGTCGTGTCCGACTCGTCGACCGCGTCGCGCAGCAGCGTGCGCGCGTTGGGGTCGCGCGTGGTCGTGTGGTACGTCGCCACCTCGGCGCGCGGCTGCACCCACCCCTTCAGCGCCGGCGCGAAGCGGAGCAGCCCCGCCATCGCCCGCTCGCGCTCCAGCCCCACGTCGAGCCCGGCCAGCCGCGCGCGCTCGGCCTCGGTCGCCGCCACGCGGTCGACCGTGTCCCCGAGCACGCGGTCGGCGTCGGCATAGTTGCGCAGGTCGCGCAGCGTGCTCGCGTCCCAGCGCGCGGTGACCGCGGCCGTCGGCTGGAACTCGACCACCAGCCCGTTGCGCCACACGTGATCCCGCCCGTTCACCACCCGCGCCGTGTCGTCGAACGCCACCACCGGCTTCAGGAACGCCTCCTGCCGGTTCCCGGTGCGCACCAGGTGGCTGGTGAGCTTGAGCGTCGTCGGCGTCCACCGGAACGCCCCGCCGATCAGCCCGAGCGACCGCGCCGCCGGCACGAGGTCGTAGTCGGCGCGCAGCGTGAAGCCGTCGCGCGACGCCCGCTGGAACGCGCTCCGCGCCCCGCCGCTCGTCCACGTCGAGGTGAGGGCGAGGTTGTTGAGCAGCGGCGCCCACGGCGTCCCGGTCAGCGGCGTGGCGCGGCGCACGGTCAGCGCGACCGACGTCTGCGCGTCGCGCGGCGTGCGCAGCCCGTCCAGCTGCTCGCCGTCGAGGTCCGAGTTGGCGAGGAACAGCGGCGCCGCGTCGCTCTGCGTGTAGCTCACGCTCAGCGGCATCGCGAAGCCGCGCGCCCCCGGCACCAGCCGGTCGAGCCGCACCGACGCCCCCACGTCCACCGCGTTCGCCGTCGCGAACGTCGGCGTCTCGCCGAGCTGGCGGAAGTACGGATCGCGCCGCACGAGGTTCACGCGCACGTCGGCCAGGTCGCCGGCCTGCACCGACAGCCCCAGCTCCCCAGCCATCCCCGGCGTGTCCTCGACGTCCGACAGCCGGAGGTCGTTCACCCACAGCTCCAGCGTGTCGCCGGCCACCAGCGGGCTCCCGCCGCGCGCGACGCTGTCGACGCGCACGAAGCCGACCGCCAGCTCCTGCACCGCGGCCAGGTTGGGCGGCGTGACGTTCGGCTCGACGGTGTACACCAGGTAGCCGTCCTCGCACGCCGCGTAGCGGTCCACCGCGAAGCCGCGCGGGAGCCCCGACCGCGCGATCAGCGCGGCGTCGGCCCCGGTGCACCGGTACTGCTGCGCGATCCCGCCGCGCAGGTAGGCCGCCTGCACCGCCGCCCGCAGCCGGTAGAAGCGGCGGAAGTCGACGCGCACCTCGGGGAGCCACGCCTCGCGCGACCCCTCCGAGCGCACCGGCGTGCGGTAGGCGTAGAAGTTGTGCTCGTCGCGCCCGAGCTTCACGTACGCGTTCAGCTCCCCGCCCACCCCCCAGCCGCTCGAGTTGCCGCGCATCCACAGCCGGAGCGTGCGGTAGGTCATCAGGTTCTTCGCGCCCTCCGGGAAGCGCAGGTACGCCTCGGCGCGCTCGTACAGCCCGAGCGTGCCGCCGGGCACCCCCGCGCGCAGCCGCAGCGCGCGCTCGTTCACCTGCACCGCGTTGGCCTCGAAGCCGGTGCGACGCTCGTCCGTCTCGTCGGTGACGCCCGGCGGCGACTGGTACGGCACGCGCGCCGTCGAGTCCTGCGTCCCGACGACGCCGGCGATCACGTACCCCGCGCCCAGCGCCGTCGAGTCGCCCGCGATCCCGCTCACCGGGCGCTCCGCGCGGCGCAGCCACGGCGCGCCGACCAGCCGGAGCCGCGCCAGCGCCGTCGTCGTGAACGCGCTGTCCGCCTCGCCCGCGCCGGCGATCATCGTCAGGCGCATCGCGCGCACGCGTCGCACGTTGAAGTCGCCGAGCGAGTCGCTGGGCGAGCGGAAGGGGATGCGCACCAGGACCCAGCAGCGGCGGTCGTTCGTCCCCACCGCCTCGCCGATCGTCGGCGTGCCCGTCGTCTGGCAGGCGGCCGGGTTCTCGCGCGTGAACGTCGCGCGCCGCGAGAGGTCCACCACGTACCGCCGCAGCCGCTCGTACCCCTCGGTCGTCGCCTCGGTGGCGTTGAGCTGTCCGTCCTGGTCGAGGTCCTCCTCGTCCAGCCGGTTGTTGCGCACCGTGCACGACGTGAGCGCGTCGCCGATGACCGCGATGCGCCCCGGCTGCGCGCGGCACAGCTCCACCGGCCGGGCGCCGAGGCGCGTCCCGAGCGAGTCGACGGCGAGCGTCGCGGCGCGGTCGCCCGGCAGCCCGCGGTCGTTCACCGACGCGTCGAACACGCGCGTCAGCGTGTCGCGCTCGGTGTCGAGGACGTCGAACCCCTCGCGGCGCCGTCCGCGGAACAGCGAGTCGAGCCCCGCCGTCACCCCCGGCCCGGCGGCGCGCGGGCGGATCGACAGCGACTCGGGGACGAACGCCAGCGTGTTCTCCGACACGTCGCCGAAGTCGAACACGAGCGTCGGGTTGCGCGCGATCCCCCCCTCGTCGGTGCGGACCAGCGCGTAGAACTCCAGCGCCTCGACGCGCGACAGGTCGGCGCCGCCCGGGTTGAGCAGGGTGCGCACCGAGCGCCAGCGCCGCCCCGCGCCCGCCGCCGCGCCGTCGAGCGTCCAGCGGAAGCGCGACGCCGGCGAGGTCGGCGTGCCGCCGACCGGGGTGCCCGCGTCGTTGCGCAGCGGCAGCCCGCCCACGGTCGACGGATACAGCGTGAGCCAGAGCAGCGGCTCCGGCGGCGCGATCCCGCCCGCGCTCAGCCGGACCGACGGGTCGATGTCGGTGATCCGGTAGAGCTGCTGCGCCGTCCCGCCGAGCGGGCGCACGAGGCTCTGCCAGGCGATCGTCGTCGCGCGGTCGAGCGAGAGCGGCAGGTTGCCCGCCGCGGCGCGCAGCGACGACGACGTCGCCGGGCGGCTCGACAGGTACCACTGCGTCTCGGTCATCGCGAGCCCGAGCCCCCCGTCCCCCTCGAAGGTCTCGAGGTACGCCTGGCCGGCCTGGTTCGGGATCGGCTTGCTGGCCGCGAACTCGGCGCGCAGCGCCACGCGCGCCGGCGCGACCGTGGTGTCGCCCGTGCCCAGGCGGCGCGTCAGCCGGTTGACGGCGCGCGCCAGCGCCGGCGCGTTCCACGCCAGGTCGGCGCGCGCCCCGCCCACGATCGACCCGACCGGCTCGAAGCCGAGCGGGGGGCGGTTGAAGGTCGAGCGCTGCGCCTGCGAGATCGCGGTCAGGCTCAGGATGCCGGCGCCGGTCGTCCACTCGGCGGCGCCGCCGAAGACGCGCGTCGGCTGCACCGCGAACAGCGGGTTCTCCTCGAAGCGCGCCGTCACCTGCGTCGGCGTCGGGAAGAGGCGCTGCGGGTCGACGAAGGTGACGAGCCCCAGGTCGTAGTCGATGCGGTAGTCGACGTCGCGCACCAGCGGGCGCCCGTTGGCCACCAGCTGCTCGGACCCGGCGCGCAGCTGCACCGCGCCGAGCGCCAGCGTCCCCGGGTCGCCGGTCCCCTCCCCCTCGTAGCGCGCGCGCAGCCGGTAGAGGCTCTGCGGGCGCTGCGCCGAGTACAGGAGCTCCGACGGGAAGGTGTAGAGCGTATCGTTGGCCGGGTTGGCGGCCCCCTTCGCGAGCCCCGCGCGCGCGAACGGCTGCAGCGACGGGAAGATCACGAAGTAGTTGCGGATCAGCTTCGCCTGCAGCCCGCCCGCGCCGCCCCCGGCGGCGTTGACGTTCGGGTCCTGCGGGCGCGGCCAGAGCCGGTTCTCGACGTCGAAGGTCGTCGGGTTGGCCGCCTGCGCGAGCCCGAACATCTGCAGGTACGTCGCGCCGAACGACGCGTCGACCGGCTTCTCCTGGTCGCCCCCCGGGCCGGTGACGATGCGCAGCGACACCGACTCGCGCCGCAGCTCCTCGCCGCCCACGAGGTAGACGTTGCGCATCTCGCGGAAGAACGCCGGGTTGCGCGGCGTCAGCTCGGGCTCCCAGACGAGGTTCGCCTCCTGCAGCCCCTCGCGCAGCTCGGTATCGGGGGTGCCGCCGGTGGCGACGTAGCGCGAGCGCTCCCCGTTGATCGTCACCTCGTACGCGACCGCCAGCCGCTCGTTGTTGAGCTGCAGCGGGCGCAGGAGGGCGATCCAGAGCTGCGACGGGTCGACGTAGTAGTCGACGTTCTCGCGCAGCAGCTCGTAGGTCTGCGCGGCCGGGTTGCGTGCGCCGCGCACGCTCAGCCGCGGGCCGCGCGGGTTCTGGATCTGCGCCCCGATCAGCTGGCGGTACAGGAAGACCCGCGTCGGCCGCAGCGTGTCGGGGAGCGCGGCGGCCAGGCGCGCCATCCCGGCGCGGCTCAGGACGTCCACGTTCGGGTAGCCGGGGAGCAGCCGCGGGTCGATCGTGAAGAAGAAGCGGCGCGGCTCGATCTGCCAGTCGTCGAGCGGCTGCTCGCGCGTCTGCACCGTGCGGTCGCCGACGGTGAACACGCGGTCGCGCTGCACCGTCCCCTTCTGCTGCGCGGCGATGGTGCGCCACGTCATGCTCCCCAGCCGCCCGACCGCCTGCACGCCGTAGTTGTTGCTCGGGATGCCGGCGGTCAGGAAGCGCGAGGTCGGCGGGGTGAACGAGACGTTGCCGACCTCGAAGCGCGACAGCCGCGCCCCCGGCTTCCCCTCGTACCAGGCGCTGATGACGTTCGACGCGTCGAACTCGCGCTGCGAGTCGTAGTCCACGTCCAGCCGCAGCCGCTCGGCCACCGGCCCGGTCGAGCGGACGTTGAACTGGAAGTCGAAGTTGGGCTGGAACGCGGCGCGGCAGCCGAGGGCGACCGCGAACCCCTGGGCGCAGCGGGCGTCCTGGGTGCGCTCGAGCTTCGACTCCATGCGGCCGTTGACCCGCAGGTCGAGGTCGCGGAGGAAGTCGCGGGCGGAGTCGGGGGCGGCGGCCGCCCGCCGGGCCGAGTCGCCGGGGGCGCGGGCGGTGTCGGCGCGCGAGCGGGCGCCGGGGGGCGGGGCGGCGCTGGTGTCGGTGCGCGCCTCGCGCAGCGAGTCGG
>NZ_JARGEK010000252.1 GCF_029211165.1 Roseisolibacter sp. H3M3-2 | reverse complement strand
CAAGGAGTTGAGACCACGATTTGTCTTCCTAAGACCGCTTGGCCTCCGACTTCAGGCGGTCGAGCGCCGCCGGGACGTCGCCGCGGGCGCGCGTCAGCGGCTCGGGCTCCGGCGCGCGCCCCTGCGCGCTCGCCGCCGCCAGCGCGGCGCCGCTCGCGTACGGGCGCCGCCCGGCGAGCATCTCGTACAGCACCGCGCCGAGCGACCACAGGTCGGCGCGGTGGTCCACCGGCTCGCCCATCGCCGCCTCGGGGCTCATGTACGCCAGCGTCCCGATCGGCCCCTGCGCGCCGGTGAGCGTGACGTCCGCGAGCTTCGCGACGCCGAAGTCGAGCAGCTTCACCACGCCGTCGGGGGTCAACAGCACGTTCGACGGCTTCACGTCGCGGTGCACCACGCCGCGCGCGTGCGCCTTCGCGAGCCCGCGCAGCATCTGCACCGCGACCGCCGCCGCCTCGCGCGTCGGGAGCGGGCCGCGCGCGAGGCGCGCCTGCAGCGTCTCCCCCTCGTACAGCGGCATGACCAGGTACAGCGCGCCGTCGTCGGTGGCCCCGACCTCGTGCACGGTGCAGATGTTCGGGTGCTCGAGCGCCGCGACCGTGCGCGCCTCCAGCGCGAACCGTTCGGCCGCCACCGGGTCGGCGCCGAGGTGCGGCTGGAGGAACTTCACCGCGACGGTGCGGTCGAGCCGTACGTCGTGCGCGCGGTGCACGACCCCCATCCCGCCGCCGCCGATGCGCGCGCCGACCACGTACGCCCCCACCGTGCGCCCCTCGAGCTCCGGCGCGGGCGGGCGCAGCCCGTCGACCAGCGGGCGCACGGCCACGGCCAGCCGGTCGAGCGCGCCCGTCCCCTCGTGCGCCGCCAGCAGCGACGCGACCTCCGCGCGCAGCGCCGGGTCGTCGGGGCACGACGCCGCGAGGAACGCGTCGCGCTCCGCGGGGGCGCGCTCCAGCGCCGCGTGCAGCCGCGCCGCCGCGCGCGGCCACCGCGGGTCCGCGCCGCTCCCGCCGCTCACGCCGCGCCGAGCTCCCGGTTCAGCCACGCGCGCGCCAGCGTCCAGTCGCGCTTGACCGTCGCCGGCGAGGTCCCGAGCGCCTCCGCCGTCTCCTCGACGCTCAGCCCCCCGAAGAAGCGGCACTCGACCACCTGCGCGCACCGCGCGTTCGCGGCGGCCAGCCGCTCCAGCGCCTCGTCGAGCGCGACCAGGTCGTCGCCGCGCGACTCGGCCATCGCCACCGCGTCGTCGAGCGCCGCCGACGGGGCGCCGCCGCCGCGCTTCTGCGCCCGCCGCGCGACCGCGTGGTCGATGAGGATGCGGCGCATCGCGCGCGAGGCCGCCGCCAGCACGTACGCGCGCCCGGCCCAGCGCACGCGGTCGAGCCGCGCCAGCTCGAGGTAGGCCTCGTGCACCAGCGCCGTGGTGCCGAGCGTGTGCCCGGTCGCCTCGGCGCGGAAGTGCCGGTGCGCGACGCGCCGCAGCTCCTCGTAGACGACGGGGAAGACGTCGTCCAGCGAGGCGCCGGTCGCGGCGGAGGCGGCGTCGGGGGCGGTCATGCGGCGGAGCATACCGCCGCGCGCCGGCGGCCGTGAGCCGTCCGGCGCCGGTTTTCGGCTTCTACCGAACGACGGCCCGGCGACTCCCGCCCGGCCCGGATCCCCCGCGGAGGAAGCCATGTCCCGCCTGCCCGTGCTCGCCCTCGCCCTCGCCCTCGCCGTCGGCGCCTGCACCGCCGACGAGTCGCCGACCGTGACGCTGCAGCCCGACGCCCACGCCTCGCACGGGCGCTCGGCCACCGACCGCGCGACCACCCCCGGCGAGCTGCAGGCCGCCGCGCGCGTCCGCGCGGCCACCGCGCGCTTCGCCGACGTCGCCGTCGCGAAGGCCGCCGGCTACGACGAGCAGTTCCCGGCCGGATGCGCCACCTCGCCCGGCGGCGCGCAGGGCTTCCACTACATCAACCGCGCGCTGGTCGACGCCAAGACCGACCTGCTCGAGCCCGAGCTGCTGATGTACGAGCCGCAGCCCGACGGCACGCTGGAGCTGGTGGGGGTCGACTACGTGATCCCGTTCGCCGCCTGGAAGGGCGCGCGGCCGCCCGTGCTGCTGGGGCGCGAGTTCATGCCCAACACGCCGCTCGGGGTGTGGGCGCTCCACATCTGGGCGCCGCGCGACAACCCGAAGGGGCTCTTCGCGCCGTGGAACCCGACCGTCAGCTGCGCGCACGCCGACTGAGTCAGGCCGCCGGGAGCGTGAGGGTGAACGTCGCCCCCGCTCCCGGCGTGCTCGTCACCGCCAGCTCGCCGTCCATCGCCCGCGCGAGGTCGCGGCTGATCGCGAGCCCGAGCCCGGTGCCCTCGCGCGGGCTGTTGAGGGTGCGCCCCAGCTGCACGAACGGCTCGAAGATCGCCTCGACCTTCTCCTCGGGGACGCCGTCGCCGGAGTCGCGCACGCGGATCGCCACCTGGTCGCCGAGCGACGCGCACCAGAGCTCCACGCGGCCCCCCTCGGGGGTGAACTTGATCGCGTTCGACAGCAGGTTGAGCAGCACCTGCTCGGCGCGCGCGCGGTCGGCGCGGACGACGATCCGCTCGTCGCAGGGGCCGCGCTCGAAGTGCAGCCCCTTCTGCACCGCCAGGGGCTCGACCATCGCCGACACCGTGTCGAGCATCGTCGCGACGGCCACGGGCGCGATCTCGTAGGTGAGGTGCCCGGCCTCGATGCGGCTGTAGTTCAGCAGGTCGGTGACGATCGTCAGCAGGTGCTGCTGGCTGCGGCGGATGCGCTGGAGCGCCTGCTCCTGCTCGGCCGCGACCGGCCCGTAGACGCCCGCCAGCATCAGCTCCGCGTAGCCGCCGATCGCGTTCAGCGGCGTGCGCAGCTCGTGCGACATCGAGGCGAGGAACTCGCTCTTCGCGCGGTTGGCCGCCTCCGCGGAGGCCACGCGCCGCGCGTCCTCCACCCGCTGCTCCTCGGCGGCGCGCCGCTCGGACAGGTCGCGCGTCACCTTCGAGAAGCCGAGCAGCCGCCCGTCCTCGCCGCGCAGCGCCGTGATGACGACGTTCGCCCAGAACCGCGTGCCGTCCTTGCGGACGCGCCACCCCTCGTCCTCGAACCGCCCCACCCGCGCCGCGACCTCGAGCTCGTGCTGCGGGAACCCCTCGCGGACCTTCTCCTCGGGGTAGAAGCTCGAGAAGTGGCGGCCGACGATCTCGTCGGCCGCGTAGCCCTTGATCCGGGCGGCGCCCGGATTCCAGGTCAGGACGCGCCCGTCGGGATCGAGGACGAACATCGCGTAGTCCTGCACCGTCTCCACGAGGAGGCGGTGCAGCATCTCGACATCCGCCTCCGCCGTGGCGGCGCGGGCGGGCTGGTCGTTGGGCATGTCGTGCGGTCGGGGAACCGGAGTCGGGAGGTTCCCCGACGCCAATCTCTGCAATGTGTCGCGGCCGACGCCCGCGCGCGCCACCCCGCCGCCCCCCACTCCCCGTCGAACGCGCGCCGACCACGGGTCGGGGAAACCCGCACGATTCGTTCTCGCGGCGTCGCGTCTTGCGGCCGGAGTCGGGCGTCCCCACCGTGGTCGCACCTCCCACAAGGGGAACTCCCGTGCGCCGCCATCACGCCCTCGTCCTCGCGGCCGCGTCGCTCGCGGCCCTCGCCGGCTCCGCCCCCCTCCCGGCGCAGCAGCACGCGCACCCGACCCCGGGGCTCGGGACGGTCCGCTTCGCGACCTCCTGCCGACCCGCGGTCGCGCCGACCTTCGACCGCGGGATCGCGCTGCTCCACTCGTTCGAGTTCGGCGACGCGATCCGCGCCTTCGAGGAGGTCGCGCGGGCCGACTCGGGGTGCGCCATGGCGCACTGGGGGATCGCGCTCGCGCGCTGGGGGAACCCGATGGCGGCCGGGAACCGCGCGCCGGCGGCGCTCGCGCGCGGGAGCGAGGCGGCGGCGGCGGCGACACGCCTCGCCGCGGGCGCGACCGAGCGCGAGCGCGGGTACGCCGCCGCGGCCGCCACGCTGTTCGCCGACCACGCGCGCGTCGACCAGCGCACGCGCGTGCTCGCCTACGAGCGGGCGACCGCGGAGCTCGCGGCGCGCCTCCCGGACGACCCCGAGGCGCGCATCTTCGCGGCGCTGGCGATGGTCCAGGCGGCGCCGCCGACCGACAAGACGTACGAGCGGCAGAAGCGCGCCGGCGCGATCCTCGAGGCGCTCTGGCGCGACCAGCCCGACCACCCGGGGCTCGCGCACTACATCATCCACAGCTACGACGTCCCCGCGCTGGCGCCGCAGGCGGCGGCCGCGGCGCGGCGCTACGCCGGCATCGCCCCGGCGGCCGCGCACGCGCTGCACATGCCGTCGCACACCTTCACGCGCCTCGGCCTGTGGGAGCAGTCCGCCGAGACCAACCGCCGCTCCGCCGACGCGGCCATGCGGACGGCCTCGCTCGGCGAGGCGCTGCACGCGTCCGACTACCTCGTCTACGCGTACCTGCAGATGCGGCGCGACTCGGCCGCGCGGGCGATCGTCGACGCGCTCCCCGCGATGGCCGCGCGCTTCGACCCGAACGCCGTCACGGGCGCCGCGCCCGGCTCGGCCGGCGTCTTCGCGCTGAAGGCGATCCCGGCGCGCTGGGCGCTGGAGCGCCGCGCCTGGGCCGAGGCGGCGGCGCTCGAGCCGGCGGCGAGCCCCTGGCCGTGGACCGAGGCGATGACGCACTTCGCGCGCGCCCTCGGCTCGGCGCGCACCGGGCGCCTCGCCGAGGCGCGCGCGGAGGCCGACTCGCTCGACGCGATCGCCACGCGCCTCGCCGCGAGGGGCGAGGGCTACTGGGCGGAGCAGGTGGGGATCCAGGCGCTCGGCGCGCGCGGCTGGATCGCGCTCGCCGAGGGGCGGCGCGACGACGCCGTCGCGCGGCTGCGGGAGGCGGCGACGCGCGAGGCCGCGACCGAGAAGAGCGCCGTGACGCCCGGGCCGCTCGCCGCCGCGCGCCAGCAGCTCGGCGACCGCCTGCTGGAGCTGGGGCGCGCCGGCGACGCGATCGCCGAGTACCGCCGCACGCTGGAGGTCGAGCCGAACCGCTTGCGCGCGCTCGACGTCGCGCGGCGCGACGCCGAGGCGGCCGGCGACCGCGCCGCGGCGGCGGAGTACGCGCGCGCGCTGGCGGGGCTCACCGGCCGCTGACGGGCCGTCAGTCGAGCGCGAACGGCGCGCGGCGGTCGACGCCGTGCGCGAGCACCCACTCCGCCACGCGGCGGCCGAGCACCTGCCCGGCGTCGACGTCGAAGCGGAAGTGGAAGCCCGCGTACACGCGCGACATCCCCGCCTCGTCCACCATCGCGTCGAGGCGCGCGCGCTCGTCGGGGAAGACGTCGCCGAGCACCGTCGCGTAGGCGGCCGTGATGCACGAGTGGCCGCTGGGGTACGACGGGTGGTTCGGGAGCGGGAGCGCCAGCTTCACCCCCGCGTCGGCCTGCGACGGGCGGACGTAGTAGTACGCGAACTTGGCGTCGAAGCAGGCGTTCAGGACGTCGAACCCGGCCACGTTCGCGAGCGTCAGGATGCGGGCGGCCTCGCGCTCGGTCCGGTGGTGGGAGACGATGAGGTCCGACGCGAGCGCGTTCATCCACGTCGCGTTGTTGGGTGCCCAGAAGGTGACGGTCGCGCGCTGGGCGTCGGTGATGCCGATCGACAGCGCCTTCACCTCGGCCAGGTCGGCCGCGTACTGCGCCGAGCCGTAGGCCGGCGGCGGGGCGGGGCGGAACTGGTCGCCCGACGTCAGGGCGAGCGTGCGCGCGCCGTAGAGGCCGAGGAACGAGCCCGCGCCCGTCCACCGGCCCACCCCGCCGGGGTTCGCCGGCGCCGGCGTCCCGTTGGCGCCGTCGGTGGCCGCGTACGCGACCACCTGCGCGCCGACCGCCTGCCCGACCGCGAGTCCGGCGTCGGCGTCGGTGTGCCGCTCGCCGGGCCAGCCGGGGGCGGCGAGCTGCGCCTGCAGCCGGGCGTCGAGCGTGGCGTGCGTCCCGGCGGGGAGGAAGCTCTTGAGCACCGCGACGGACGCGGCCGCGACCGCCGCCGCCGGCGACGGGTGGTCGCCGCGCTCGCGCGCCTCCTCGGCGGCCACCACCGCGTTGTACTGCGCGATCGACAGGTAGGTGAAGAGTCGGGCCTGCGTCGTCGGGTTGCCGGCGTCGGAGCGGGCGCCGATCAGCTCGCGCGCCGTACGGTTCCAGGCGAGGCTCGCGCTCGCGTCCCAGAACTTGACCGCGTTGGTGGACGGGGCGGGGGGGACGGCGACGGTCGGCGCGTCGGCGCACGCCGCCAGCGCCAGCGACAGGAAGGAGAGCAGACGGCGGGACGTCGGAAGGATGCGGCCGGTCATGGAAGGGGCGTGGTGTCGGTGACGGGAGGGCGGCGTCGAGGCGACGGCCGCCTGATGGCTGCACGGCGCGTCGGGGCGGCCTCCGGGTGGAGGCGCGTCCTTGCTGGGCCCCGACGCGCGGCGTATGGTGGCCGGGCGCCCTCCCGTCCTTCTCGCGTCGCTCTCGTGTCGGTCTCGCGCGCCCCAACGTGTTGACCCTCAAGCTCTTCGGCGCGCCGGTCGTGGAGTCGGCCGGCCGGCCGGTGGTCGGCCGCGCGACGCAGGGCCACCGCCTGGCGCTCCTCGCGGTGCTGGCGCTGGCCCGCGGGCGTCCCGTCACGCGCGACAAGCTCACGGGGCTGCTCTGGCCCGAGAGCCCGTCCGACCGCGCCCGCGCGCAGCTCTCCGACGCGCTCTACATCGTCCGCTCGGCGCTCGGCGCCGACGTCGTGCGCGCCGCCGGCGACGACCTCGCGCTGAACGACGAGGCGGTGACCAGCGACGTCGCCGCCTTCGAGCGGCTGCTGGACGAGGGGAAGCCGGAGGACGCCGTCGCGCTGCACGCGGGCCCCCTTCTCGACGGCTTCCACCTCGCCGACGCTGGGGAGCTGGAGCGGTGGATCGACGGCGAGCGGGCCCGGCTCGGCGAGCGCTACGCCGGCGCCCTCGAGGCGCTCGCCGCGGCGGCCGAGGCGCGGGGCGACGCCGGGGCGGCGGTCGGGTGGTGGCGCCGGCTGGCGTCGCACGACCCGTACGCCGGGCGGATCGCGCTGCGCCTGATGCGCGCGCTGGAGGGCGCCGGCGACCGCGCCGGGGCGATCCGCCACGCGCGCGTCCACGCCGAGCTGCTGCGGCAGGAGTTCGCGACCGCGCCCGACCCCGCGGTGCTGGCGCTGGCGGAGCGGCTACGCGCCGAGCCGCCCGCGGCGCCGGTCGCGACGCCCGAGCCGGCGGCCGACGCCCC
>NZ_JARGEK010000251.1 GCF_029211165.1 Roseisolibacter sp. H3M3-2 | reverse complement strand
GGTGAGCGCCGAGGCGCGCCGACGCCCCGCCGAGTCGGTGAGCGACACCACCGCGCCGGCCGCCGGCGGCCCCGACTCGCCCTCGCGGACGGTCACGCTCACCACCTGCGCGCCGGCCGCCGCGCCGCCCCAGCACCACAGGGCCAGCGCGGCCGCGCGCGCCGTCCCGCGGCTCACTGCGGCGTCTGCGGCCACAGCACGAGGGTGCCGCACCCGGCGCCCGTCGAGTTCAGCTCGGGGGGCGTGCGCGCCCCGCCCGCGTAGACCTCGACCCCCCCCAGGTTCGCCGGGTCGAACAGCTCGAGGTCCGGCGGCAGCTCGTTGGTCAACGGGTCGTACGAGTACACGCGCACGCCGCTCACGATGACCTGGAAGTAGCAGAGCGTGTTCGAGCGCTCGCTCGTCAGCCCGCGCCGGCTGGCGATGACGGTGGTGCCGCCGCCGACGGTCGCGATGGTCACCCCCGGGATCGGCCGCAGCATCTCGGTCAGCCGGCGCCCGACGAAGCGCTGGATCTGGGCGCGCGTGAAGTACACGCCGCCGCCGCCCTTCCGCCGCCGGTCGAACTCGACCAGCCCCGGCGCGCCCGCCGCCTCGCCCGCCGCGGCCACCGTCCCGCGGGCCGCCGCGGCGCCGGTCGGCACCAGCGCGAAGTCGATCCACGTGGTGTCGCCGGCGGCCAGCTCGGCCTGGATCGTCACCGGCGCGAACCCCGCCGCCTGCACCACCACGTCGCGCGTCCCGATCGGCAGCCCGCCGATCACGAAGCGGCCGCCGGCGTCGGTGGCGGCCCGTCGTGGGACGCCCGACACGGCGACGGTGACGCCGCGCAGCGGCGCCCCCGTGGGCTGGCCGTCGGCGACGTCGCGGGTGACGACGCCCGCCAGCACCGCGGGCTGCGGCTGCGCGGCGGCGACGGCCGGGGGCAGCGTGAGGGCGAGCAGGAGGAGAGGGCGCATGCGCCCGACCATCCGGCCGGGCGCGGCGGCTGTCAAGGGCGGATCGCGGCCCGTCACGCCGGGGTATTGTTCACCCACACTTCCCAGGAGCCCACGTGTCGGATTCCGCGTCGCCCGCCGCCTTCCCCGTCCACATCTCGAAGGAGGAGTGGCGCCGCCGGCTCACGCCGGAGCAGTACGCCGTCCTGTTCGAGGAGGGGACGGAGCGGTCGTGCACCAGCCCCCTCAACGACGAGAAGCGCGCCGGCACCTACGTCTGCGCCGCCTGCCACGCGCCGCTGTTCACCACCGACGCGAAGTACGAGAGCGGCACCGGCTGGCCGAGCTTCTTCCAGCCCGTCCCCGGCTCGCTCGGCACCAAGAAGGACTTCAAGCTCTTCTGGCCGCGCACCGAGTACCACTGCGCGCGCTGCGGCGGGCACCAGGGGCACGTCTTCGACGACGGCCCGGAGCCCACGGGGCAGCGCTTCTGCAACAACGGCGTCGCCCTCCGCTTCGTCCCGGAGAGCGAGCCGCTGCCGCCGCTCGTCGACTGACGCCCGGACTCGGGCTAGGCGGACGCCGAGCGCGTGCTCCACGCGCGGGCGATCATCCCCAGCCCGAGCACCAGCCCCGCCGTGCCGAGCACCGCCATCAGCGTGCTGTACTCGCTGCGGACGAGCGTCATCGCCTGCAGCGCCGCGCCGATGGCGAAGATCACGTAGCCCGGCGCGGCGCGGCGCCCGGCCTCCGAGCGCCCGTTGACGCGCACGGCGGCGTACAGCGCGGCGAGCGCGAGGACGCCCATCAGGATCGCGACGGTCGTGTTCAGCTCCACGTGCACCTCCGGCGTGTGAGGGGGTCGGGTCTATCGTGCACCGGGGGCGGCGCTCACGCCACCGGGCGCACGACGCGGTACCGCGCCTGCACGATCTGGAAGAGCCCGAAGGCGAGCAGCCCCAGCGCCACCAGCCCGAGCAGCCACGGCCCCCACGGCGCCCCCTGCAGCGTCGTCAGCGCGCCCGACAGCCCGGTCGCCTCGCTCGGGTTCGCGTCGCGCGCCGCCAGCAGCAGGAAGCCGCCGCTCACCACGAATACCACCGCGCGCGCCGCCGTCCCCGCGCGCCCCAGCCGCTCGACGTTGCGGCGCCCCGACGCGCCGAGCGCGTGCAGGTCGAGGTGCTTGGTCACGTCGCCGCGCGCCGCCTTCCAGAGCTGCTGCCCGGCGTAGACCAGCACGCCGAGGGCGACCGCGGCCACCAGCGCGCGTCCCCACGGCAGCGCCATCAGCCGCGACGTCCAGCCCTCGGCGCGCGCCTCGTCGTTGCTCTGCGCGCCGCCCTGCAGCAGGCGGATCGCCTGCAGCCCCAGCGAGCCGTAGAGCAGCCCGCTCCCCGCGTGCGCGAGGCGCAGGGCGATCCCCTTCGCGTCGCTCCCCTCGCCGTCGGCGCCGCGCGCCGACTCCAGCAGGCGCCACGCCGCGTAGCCGAAGAGCCCGATCGTCACGATCACCAGCAGGAGCTGCCCCGCCGGCTGCTCGGCGATCGTCCGCAGCGCGCCCCCCTGCCCCTCCGCCTGCCGCCGCCCCATCGCGGCCTGCAGCGCGAGCAGCGCCAGCGTCACGTAGACGACGCCCCGCGCCGCGTAGCCGAGCCGCGCCGCGCGCGTGAGCCAGGGTGCCCCCTCGCTCGCGAGGCGTCCCGCCCGGTGCATGCCGGCCTCCACCGCCGGCCTGATCTGCTGTCCCATCGTCTCCTCCTCGTCGCTCGTCCGGATCGCTCGTCCGGGCGCGAGAGAAGGAAAGGAACGGGCCACGGCACGGCCGCGGCCGAAACGCCTCGCGGCCCGCTCCGGGGAACCGGATGCGGGCCGCGAGGCTCGAGAGTCTGCCGGGAAGGTTGTTTTGAAGCCCCGATGCATTGCATCAGTTGGGCGACCGGCCCTCCGCCTTCCGCCTTCCCCGCACTGGGGCATGACGTCAACGGACTGTGGAACGACGCCCGGCTTCAAGAGTGTCGGGTCAAAACAGGAGTCTCCCCGACCGACCACTCGAGTTGCCTGAAATATAGCGCGTCACGCGCGCATGGGATACACGATCGAGCGTGCGCTGCGTCACCCGAGGCGATCGATCCGCCCGAGGGCGACCGCCCGCCCGGCCAGCGCGCCGAGCGTGCGCACCGACGCGTCCAGCGCCGCGAAGCGCGGGTCGCGCGTGTGCCCCGCGACGTACCGGGCGTGGATCTGCTGCGCCACCACCGCGAGCTTGAACAGCCCGAACACGTAGTAGAACAGCGCGTCCCCCGCCCCGACGTCGCGACGAGTGATACTCGCGTAGCGGGCCACGAGTTCCGCGCGCGACAGGTTCCCCGGCGCGGCGGTGAGCCCGAGCCCGAGCGCGCGCAGCTCCGGCGGGTCGTCGGGGTCGGCCCAGTACCCCAGCGACGTCCCGAGGTCCATCAGCGGGTCGCCGAGCGTCGCCATCTCCCAGTCGAGCACCGCCGCCACGCGCGACGGGTCGGCCGGGTCGAGCACCAGGTTGTCGTACTTGAAGTCGTTGTGGATCAACGCCGCGCCGCGTTCGGGCGGGCGGTGCGCCTCCAGCCACGCCGCCGCGCAGTCGACCGACGCGACGTCGCCGGCGCGCGCCGCGAGCCACCGCCGCCCCCACCCCGCCACCTGCCGCTCGACGTAGCCGTCGGGGCGCCCCAGCTCGGCGAGCCCGGCCGCGCGCCAGTCGAGCGCGTGCAGCGCCGCCAACTCGTCCACGAAGCGCTCCGACAGCCGCCGCATCGCCGCCGCGTCCGGCACCGGCTCGCCGGGGAGCCCGCGCAGGATCACGCCGCGCACGCGCGTCATGCAGTAGAACGGCGCGCCGAGCAGCGACGCGTCGTCGCCCAGGGCCAGCACCTCGGGGACGCGCGGGTAGGCGGGGCGCACCGCGCGCAGCAGCCGCGCCTCGCGCAGCACGTCGTGCGCGCTCCCCGCGTGCACCCCGCGCGGCGGGCGGCGCAGCACCAGCTCGCGGTCGCCCGCGCGCACCAGGTACGTGAGGTTCGAGAACCCGCTCCCGAACTGCGCGACCGAGAGCGCCCCCGCGTCCACGTCCGCCCAGCCGGGCACCGCGCGCGCCAGGAAGCCGGCCAGCGCGGCGACGTCGAGCTCCTCCCCCGCACGCACCGCGCGGGGCGCGTCCTCCCTCACGCGCGCCTCACTCCCGCGCGTCCAGCCCGTAGCGCTTGAGGATGCGCCGCGCGAGGCTGGCCTTGTGCACCTCGTCGGCGCCGTCGTAGATGCGCGCGCCGCGCTCGTGCCGGTACCACCACGCCAGCGGCGTGTCGTCGGTGACGCCGAGCGCGCCGTGCACCTGGATCGCGCGGTCGAGCACCCGCTGCAGCACGCCGGCGACGTGGAACTTGATGGCGCTGATCGCGTCGCGCGCCGCCGGCGCCCCGTCGGCGTCGATCCGGCGCGCGGTGTCCATCACGTACAGCCGCGCGGCGTCGACCTCGGCGCGGCTCTCGGCGATCCAGAACTGCACCTGCTGCTGCGCGCCCAGCGCCCTGCCGGGCGCCAGCATCCGCGTCGCGGCGCGGCGGCACATGAGGTCGAGCGCGCGCTCGCAGATCCCGACCCACCGCATGCAGTGGTGGATGCGCCCCGGCCCCAGCCGCTCCTGCGCCAGCGCGAACCCCTCGCCCTGCGGCCCGATGCGGTTGGCGACGGGGACGCGCACCCCGTCGTAGTGCACCTCGGCGTGGCTCGCCCAGTCGCTCCCCGCCTCGCCCATGATCCGCACGTTGCGCACGAGGCGCACGCCCGGGGCGTCCATCGGCACCACGATCTGCGACGCGCGGCGGTGCGGCGGCGCGTCCGGGTCGGTCACCGCCATCACGATCGCGAACGCGGCCCCGTCGGCGCTCGACGTGAACCACTTCCTCCCCGTGATCACGTACGCGTCGCCGTGCCGCTCGGCGCGCGTCCCCATCCACACCGGGTTGGAGCCCGGGTAGTCGGGCTCCGTCATCGAGAAGCAGCTGCGGATCTCGCCGGCGGCGAGCGGCTCGAGCCACCGCGCCTGCAGCGCCGGCGACCCGTGCGCGTGCAGCAGCTCGACGTTGCCGACGTCGGGCGCCTGGCAGTTGAACAGGTAGTGCCCCATCGGCGACGTGCCGAGCACCGCGCTGACCTCCGCGTACTCGACCAGCGACAGCCCCAGCCCGCCCAGCGACGCCGGCAAGTACGGCGCCCACAGCCCGCGCGCCTTCACCTCCGCGCGCAGCGCGCCCAGCTCGGGGAGCAGGTCGCGGAACTCGCGCTGCAGGAACGCCGGCTCCAGCGGGAGCACGCGGGCGTCGAGGAAGCCGCGGATCCGGTCGAGCAGGGGGGCGACGCTCACGCGGGCGCCAGGCGGGCGGCGCGGAGCGCGGTCAGCTCGCGGTCGTGCCGCTTCCCCATGATCGTCTGCGCGGGCCAGATGAGCATGTAGCTCCACCCCCCGAGGAAGCCCGCCACCCAGGGCGGCCACCCGAGGCCGTACGCGCCGCCCAGCACGATCACCACCGACAGCACCGCCACCGCGATCATGACCAGCGACTCGCGGATGCTGTGGCGCGTGATCGCCGTCTCGACCGCGTCGAGCTCCAGCACGTCCCGCTGCGAGAGCGCGTGGCGGTGCAGCAGCGCGAACAGCCCGTAGAGCGCGATGTACCCGACCGCGTAGATGCTCAGCAGCGCCGGCCACTGGTCGGGGCGGATCGCGCCCAGCGCCGCCTCGCGCGTGCCGTCCAGCCAGGCGATGTCCAGCTTCCAGGCCGCCAGCGCCATGGTGAGCCCGACGATCGTCTGGAAGAGGAACTTGAGCGGGTAGATGTAGAGCAGCACCACGAACAGCAGCCCGGCGTTCAGCACCACCGTGCGCCGGTCCTCCAGCCCGTAGCGGCGGAAGAACTTGTAGTGCGCGTGCCAGACGATGAGCAGGAGCACGAAGGTGATCGCGAACGCCGGCACCCCGAGCATCATGTCGGCCAGCTCGGTGAAGGTGCTCGGCACCTCCAGCGACACGACCAGCAGCGTCACCGCGAAGCCGAACACCGCGTCGCTCAGCCCCTCCACGCGCGACACGCCGTCGCCGCGCCAGCGGAAGTCGCCGTCGCGCGCCGGGTGCGCCTTCACGAGGTGCTCGCGGATCATGCCCGAAGCTGCCGCCGGAACGCCCGCGCGGCAAGCGCCGCCAGCGCGGGCACCAGCGGCGCCGCGACCGTCGCCAGCGCGGCCAGCCGCACCTCGGGGTGCGCGCTCGCCAGCCGCGGCCAGTTGAAGATGAACAGGTCCGCGGTCAGGTGCGACGTCACCACGGTGAGCGCGTCCCACCGCAGGAACGCCCACCCCCACACGCACCCGACGAGCGACATCACGACCGCCCGCCCCCAGAACGGCTCCTGCGGCGGGAGGAACGACAGCCCGGTGTGCGTCAGCCCGTACACGACCGCCGGCACCACGATCGCCACCCACGGCCGCCGCGTGACGTGCAGCAGCCAGCTCCCGGCGAACAGGCGGTACCCCAGCTCCTCGAGCAGCGCGATGTTCGTGAAGAAGAGCAGCGTCGCGAGCGACGGGAGGGTCGAGTTGAGCGCGTAGTAGAAGAACCCCGTCGGCTGCACCCCGGAGTACGCGCCGGCCGTCCGCTCCAGCACCCACGTGGACGCGGCCATCACCCCGCCGCACACCAGCCCGACCGCGAAGCCGCGCGCCGACGCCAGCCCCACCGCCGGGTCGGTGATCCCGCCCCGCCCCAGCCGCCACAGCGTCGCCCCGCGCCCCGCCCCCTGCTCCCGGTCGAGCGCGTCGCCGGCGGCGATGAACGCGAACAGCAGCACGAACATCCACGCCGTCCCCTGCGACTGCCCGGCCAGCGACGCGAAGCGCGCGATCCACCGCGGCCACAGCGGGTCCCACGCGCCCAGCAGCGCGTAGTCGGCCAGCGCGCCGGTGAGGAACGCGCACGCGAACACGATCCCGCTCCAGTACGCGGCCCGCCCGAGCAGCGCCGAGCCGGCGCGCAGCCGCAGCAGGAACACCGCCAGCGCGCCGATCGCCCCCACCACCAGCAGCGTGAACCCCGCCGTCTGCAGCGCGCGCTCCGGCGCCGGGGGCGCACGCGCGCCGCGCTCCCCGGCGGCCGGCACCACCAGCCACCGCCGCGCGCTCGTCACGCGGTCGCCGCTCACCGTGACCACCGCGCGCTCGCGCAGCTCGGCACCGTGCGCGCGCGCGTCGCGCAGCAGCCGCTCGTAGGTGAACGAGTGGTCGGTGCGCGCCGGGCGGTCGCGCGACGCGGCGCCCGTCTCCACCCACGGCGCGTCGCGCCACGCCGCCGCCATGTCGCCCGCCGGCGCGC
>NZ_JARGEK010000250.1 GCF_029211165.1 Roseisolibacter sp. H3M3-2 | reverse complement strand
CCCCACGCGCGCAGCGCCGGCCACCGGCCGAACGGCGCCAGCGCGACCACCGCGCTCCCGCACGTCAGCTCGACGTACGCGCGCGGCGGCGCGCCGCGGTCGGCGGCGTGGCGCGCCAGCGCGTGCTCCGCGGCGAGGACGCACAGCAGCGTGTCCTCGGGGGCGAAGAAGTCGCCGAACGCGAACGGGGGGCGGAATCGTTCCAGCCGCGCCGCCGCCGCGGCGGCGAGCGACGGGACCGACGCGCGCGGCGCGACGCGCTCACGCACGGGCGGCCCCGCGGTACGCGCCCTGCCTTCGTCGCAGGCACCATGAAGTCTTCCGACGCATCCCCGTCCTCCCCGTCGTCCGCCGCGCCGCGCGGCGGGATCGCGCGCCGACGCGCGCTCGCCGACCACGCCCCCGAGCCCGAGGCGCACCTCGAGCTGCCCCTGCTGCTCGCGCCGCCGTCGGCGCAGCAGGACGCGAGGCGCACGGCGCGTGCCGAGCTGGCCGACGTCGCGCCCTCGCTCTCGTCCGAGGTCGCCGCGCTCCTCTTCGGCCCGCCGCTCGACGACGTGCTCGCCGCCGACCCCGGGCGCGAGGAGGCCGTCGTCGCCCGCGCGCGCCGGCTGGCAGAGCGCGCCTACCCGCGCGACGCGGTCAGCGACCGCGCCGCCGACGCCACCGTCGACCACGCCGCGCGCGACGAGCTGCACCGCACGCTGCTCGCGTGCTACCAGACCCACGTCCGCCTGCCGCACCACGAGACCGCCGAGAACCAGCTCCACCCCTTCACCTGCCGCCTGCTGGCGACGCTCGAGCGGGCGTGGGAGCGCGACCTGCTCGCCCGCGCGCGCCGCACCGCGCGCCGCCTCGGCACCGCGCTCGACGCGTCGGCGCTGCCGGCCGACCCCGACGCGTTCGTCGAGTGGTACAAGCGCGTCGCGTTCACGCACCCCCTCTACGAGCACCCGCTGCACGGCTTCCTGTCGTCCGAGGCCGACCGCGCGCAGCTCGAGCGCTTCCTGCGCCTCGAGGCGGCCGGCGAGGCGGCGTTCGACGACCTGGTCGCGCTCGGGCAGGTGGGGACGCGCGGCGAGGTGAAGATCGAGATGGGGCGGAACTACTGGGACGAGCTGGGGAACGGGAAGAGCCACGCGGTGCACACGCACCTCTTCCACCGCCTCACCGAAGGGCTGAAGATCACCGCCCCCGAGGCGCACGAGCTGTCGTGGCCCGTGCTCGCCGGCGCGAACGTCATGCTCTGGAGCTGCATCCCGCGCCGCAACGCCTTCCGCGCGCAGGGGACGCTCGGCGCCGTCGAGCTGCTCGCGCCGCAGCGGTGCACGCGCCTCGTCACCGGCGCGCTGCGCGTCGGGATCCCCAAGAAGGTCATGAGCTACTACGCCGCGCACGCCATCATCGACGTCGGCCACGCCGAGGGGTGGCTCGACCACGTCGTGCGCCCGCAGGTCGCGGCGGTGCCCGCGTCGCGCGTCGGGATCGCGGAGGGGCTGATCGCGCGCGCGGACGCGAGCCTGGACTACTTCGACTACTCGTACGCGGAGCTCACGCGGTGAGACGCTGCGGGCTGCGGGCGGCGGGCTGCGGGTTCCGAATCCGCAGCCCGCCGCCCGCAGCCCCGCGGCGTCAGTCCGCGATCGGGAGCGTGAGGGTGAACGTGCTCCCCACGCCGACGCGGCTCTCGACGGCGAGCGTCCCCCCCATCCGCTCGGCGAGGTCGCGGCTGATCGCGAGGCCGAGGCCGACGCCGTCGGAGTGGGCGGGGGAGAGGTGGCGGTCCACCTGCACGAACGGCTCGAAGATGTGCGCCAGCCGGTCGGCGGGGATCCCGCGCCCCGTGTCGCGCACGCGCACCGCCGCCGCCGCCCCGTCCACCGCGCACGAGACCACGACCTCGCCCTCGGTCGGCGTGAACTTGATCGCGTTCGACAGCAGGTTGAGCAGGATCTGCCGCGCCTTCTCGGCGTCCACGCGCACGACGACCCCCGCGTCGCACGCCTCCCACCGCGAGCGCAGCCCCTTCGCCTGCAGCTGCGGCTCCACCAGGTCGTGCGCCGCCTGCACCAGCTCCGCGAGCGGCACGTCGGCGAAGGCGAACTGCACCTGCCCCGACTCCAGCCGCGCGAAGTTCAGGATCGAGTTGATGAGCCCCAGCAGGTGGCGCTGGCTCGTCTGGATGCGCCCCAGGTCGGCGCGCTGGTCGTTCGTCGTCGGGCCGCGCAGCCCGAGCTCCATCAGCTGCGCGTAGCCGCCGATGGCGTTGAGCGGCGTGCGCAGCTCGTGCGACATCATCGCCAGGAACTCGCTCTTGGCCTGGTTCGCCGCCTCGGCCTCGCCGCGCGCCGCCCGCTCGCGGTCGAGCGCGTCCTCGCGCGCCGTGCGCTCCTCGAGCAGCAGCTCCGTCTGCATGCGCAGCTCCTCCGCCTGCAGCTCGAGCTCGGTCGCGCTCTCCATCAGCTGGTCGTTCACCGTCGCCAGCTCGGCGTTGAGCGCCGCGATCTCGTCGGCGCGGCGGAGCAGCAGGTCGATCACGACGCGGCGCAGCTCGCCGGCGGCCGCGACCTCCGCGGGGTGCCACGCCGTCGACGTCCCCTTCACCTCCTCCTCCCACAGCTCGAAGCTGCCGCGGGGCTGGAGGCGCGCGACGCCGCTCTCGGTCATCAGCACCGGCTTGCGCGGGTCGCCGGCCCACCGCACCGACTGCTTGCACTCGGGGCGGAACCAGAGCAGCCAGTCGGGGCGCGTGGCCGAGAGCCGCACCGCCAGCAGCCCGCTCGCCACCCCCTGCGCGCGCGCCGCCGGCGGGAAGCGCGACGGGAGCGCCGACGTCGCGAGCACCGCCTCGGGCTGCAGGTCGAGCCAGCCGACGAGCGCGGCCACCAGGTCGGGGGGCGGCACGTCGCCCGCCGACGTCGTCTCGCCCCCCAGCGACAGCACCACGCCCCCCGCGCCCACGACGTCGAGCAGCAGCCGCGGGTCGCCGGCCAGCGCGCCGGCGAACGTCGCCTCGCGCCCCAAGCGCTCGAGCAGCCGCGCCTGCAGCGCGCGCACCTCCAGCGCCCGCTCGCGGTCCTCCACCCGCTCCGCCATGCCGAGCTGGGTCGAGAACGCCTGCGCCAGGAACTCGCACAGCGTGCGCGTGGCGTAGGGGACGAACTTCGGCCCCGAGTAGTGGTGCCCCGAGATCAGCCCCCAGAGCTTCCCCTCCTTCACCAGCGAGACGACGAGGCTCGCCGTCACCCCCATGTTCTTCAGGTACTCGACGTGGATCGGCGACACCGCGCGCAGCACCGCGCCGCCGAGGTCGAGCGGCGCGTCCGTCGTCGGGTCGTCGCGCGGCACCAGCGGCACCGGCGCGTAGTCCATGTCGACGATCATCCGCAGCCAGTGGCGCAGGAAGAGCGCGCGCGCCTGCGCCGGGATGTCGCTCGCCGGGTAGTGCATCCCCAGCCACGTCTCGATGTCGCCGCGCCTGGCCTCGCCGATGATCTCGCCGTGCCAGTCCTCGTGGAACTTGTACACCCACACGCGGTCGAAGCCGGTGAGCGCGCGCATCTGCTCGGCGATCGTCCCCGCCAGCGCGACCAGCGACTCCGCCGTCTCGATGCGCGTCAGCACGCCGCGCACGAGCTCGTGGAAGTCGTAGTACGAGAGCGTCGTCCCGTCGTGCGGCTCCAGCTCGACGACGATCGCGCGCCCGCTCCGGTGCACCACCCCGTCCAGCCGGGCGTCGCCGAGCGTCAGCTCGATCGGGTGGTAGGCGCGCGACTCGCCGCGCCGCAGCGGCGCGAGGAGCGCCTCCGCCTGCTCGGCCCCGACGTGGTCGGCCAGCCGCGTCCCCAGCAGCCGCTCCACGGGGATGCCCAGCAGCCCGCCGACGTTGGCGCTCGCCTGCAGCACCAGCAGGTCGGGGTCGCGCAGCGACAGCAGGGCGCCGTGCGGCTGGACCGCCCCCGGGATGTGGATCGGCTCCCGGTCGCAGTTGGTGAGGTCGATGGGCGTGTCGACCGAGACGAACGGGATGGCGAGCGAGTCGGACACGGCCGGCCGTGCGGGGGACGTGGGGAAGACCCTAAGATGGTCCGGCCCCTCCCCTTTGCCAGTTCAGGGCCGCGCGCCCCCGCCGCATCGGCCCGCCCCGTCCCACCCCAGCCGCTCCCGGAGGACGGGCGCCACGGCGTCGGCGAACAGCTCCACCGCCGGCAGCCGCTCGGCCGCCCCGCGCTCGGCCTCCACCAGCACCGCCCCCACCGCGGGGCACAGGCGCCCGGCGTCGGCGCGCTCCCGCGCCCCGCCTCCGAACACGAAGCGCGACACCGGCGTGGCCCCCGAGGCGGCGTCGGTCCCCGCCGTCCCCGTCTTCCCCCACAGGTCGAGCGCCGGGGCCGGGAGCGCCTGCCGCGCCCGCACCCCCGTCCCGCGCTCGACGACCGCGCGCATCCCGTCGAGCACCGCCCCGCGCCCCTCCCCGAACGGGAGCGCCGGCGCCGCGGCGGCGGGGAGCGCCACGTCCCCCACCCGCCGCACCAGCCGCAGCTCGACCGCGCGCCCGGTGGCCAGCCGGGCCATCGCCCGCGCCATCGCCGCGTTGCTCCAGGCGTGCTCCCCCTCGCCGATCAGGAAGCCGGCCAGGAAGCGCAGCGTGTCGTAGCGCGCCGACGCCAGCGGGAGCTGCACCGGCTCGGGCGACACGCGCCCCCACGGCCCGCCGAGCGCGGTCACGAGCCCGCGCGCGCGCAGCCCCGCCCACAGCGTGGTGTCGAACCCCTCGGCGGGGCGCACGACCGTGCGGGCGCCGAACAGGGTGTCGAGGTTGCGGGCGAGCGGCGAGGCCTTCTTGAGCGCCCCGACGTCGCGCACCGCCAGCCGCGGGCGCGCCCGCACCGCCGCGCCCTCCACGCGGAACTCGGGGCCGGCCGACGGGCGCCCGTCGAGGCGCGGCAGCGGCGCGTCGGGCCCCGGCTCGGCGGCCAGGCCGAGGAGGCCGAGCGTCACCGCGTACAGGTTGTTGGAGCCGGCGAGCGCGCAGTCCCACCCGATCGGCGCGCGGCACCCGTGCAGCGCCGAGGCGAACGGGATCCCGGTCGCGACCGGCCACCCGGCGGCGGCGGTGAACGCCTCGCCCGGGTGGTCGACCTCCAGCGTGCGCAGGCGCGGGTAGCGCGCCAGCACCGCGGCGGCGATCAGCGGCTTCACCGTCGACGCGCCGCGCGCCGCGCGCAGGTTGGCGTCCACCGGCTGGTAGGCGCGCGGGCGGAAGCCGGGGCGCTCCCACGACGCCAGCGCCAGCACGTCGCCGGTGCGCGGGTCCACCAGCGTCACCGCGCGCGCGTGCAGCCGCCCGACGGCCGCCGCGGCGCACCGCTCGGCCACCCGCGCCTGCAGCGCGCGGGCGAGCGCGCGGTCGAGCGTCAGCTCCACGCGCGCGACGCTCGGCCGCGCCGCGGCGGCCGCGTCGTCGGCGCCCGAGGCGCGCAGCGAGCGCGCGAACGTCGCGTCGAGCGCCGCCAGCGGCGCCGGCGTCCCCTCGGGGGAGACGCGGCCGACGTCGCCGTTGCGCCACCGCGCGTACCCCCAGGCGCCGCGCGCCGCCTCGTCGGCCACGAACGTCGCCCCCTCGACGGCCAGCACCGCGCCGGGGAGGAGCGGCCGCGCGCCGTCGACGCGCGCGCGGGCGGCGCCGCACTGCACGGTCACGGCGCGCGCCGCGACCACGCCCGTGTCGGCGCACGACACGACCGTCTCGGGGGCCGCGTCGTCGAACCGCACCACGAGCCGGCGCGACACCAGCAGCCGCTCGGCGCCCGCGCCCGTCGCGCCGCCGGCGAGCGTGCCGCGCCACGTCTCGCCGGCGATCGGCGACGCCACGCGGCACCCCTGGTCGGCGACGCGCACCGCCGAGTCGGCGCGCACCAGCCACGGGCCGCGGTCGCGGCGGCGCGCGCGGCGGTCGCCGCGCCCGGCGGCGAACGCGTTCCCCTGCGCCACCAGCGCGCGCAGGAACGCCCCCTCGCCGAACCCCGGCTTGCCGAGCGCCGTCGACGCGACGGCCAGCGTGTCGCCCGCGACGCGCACGTCGCCGCGCGCCAGCTCCACGCGCAGCGCGTCGCCGAGCGAGTCGAGCGTGAACGGCGCGAGCTCGGCGTGCGTCGCGCGCCAGGCCGCGGCGCCCACGAGGGCGGTGAGCGCGACCGCGAGCGCGGCCGTCGTCGCCAGCGCGCGCCGCGCGCGCCGCAGCGCGCCCGCGCTGGCGCGCGTCTCGACGTAGTCGCGCGACGCGTCGTCGCCGTCGCCGGGGAGCGCGGCCAGCGCCAGCGCCACCAGCCAGGCCACGAACGCCGCGTCGGCGCCCGACCGCAGCCCGAGCCCGGGGAGGTTCTGCCCGGTGAGCGGGAGGAGCGACGCGTTGGCGGCCGCCATGTACAGCGCGGGCGTCAGCACGTACGCGGCGAGCCCGCCGAGCAGGATGGCGCGGTGCACCGTGGCGTAGCGGCGCGTCGCGTGCGCGGCGGCGAGCAGCAGCGCGCCGGCCAGCGCGAGGTACGTGGCGAGCACCGCCGCCGCGCCGGCGAAGCCGTGCTCCGCCAGCACCCACAGCGAGAAGACGTTGTCGGTGAGCGCGACGTCGGGGGCGATGGCGCGCGGGACGTACGGCACGCCGTAGGCGCCGCGCCCCCACGTCCCGCCGAGCGCGGCGTAGGCGCGCATCCCCCAGTCCTGCTGCAGCGTGCTGACGATCTCGCGCGCCTCGGCCGGCGGTGCGACCAGCGCCTGCCGCTGCAGCGCCTCGGGGGCGCGCACGGCGGCGTAGCGCATCTGCGGCGTGGCGAGGCGCGCGTCGGGGTCGGGGAGCCCGCGCAGCGGCGCGTGCAGCGCGAAGGCGATGGCCGTCACCACGGCGGCGAGCATCGCCAGCGCGCCGGCCAGCCGCCGCCCGCCGAGCGTCGCGGCGCCGAACACCACCGTCGTGAGCACGGCGGTGAACAGGAGCAGCACCAGCCCGCGGTCGGCCGCGAGGTAGCCGGCGTACACCGAGAGCGCGGCGAGCACGATCCACCACCCGAGCTGCCGCGGCACCGGCGCCGCCAGCGCCCGCGCGCGCGTCTCGGCGTACCACAGCACCGTCACCACGCGCACCACGAGCAGCAGCCCGGCGCAGGCGATGGCGAAGCCGAGCGTGATCCCGAGCCGGCTGACCGACGCCGCGCTCGACACGACGAGCAGCAGCGCGGGGAGCGCGACGAAGGCGGCCGGCGGGAGCACGTCGCGGGCGCGGTAGGGCCAGGCGCGCAGCGCGCGCACGCGCGACAGCAGCGCAGCCCCGGCGGCCCCCGCGCCGAGCGCCG
>NZ_JARGEK010000025.1 GCF_029211165.1 Roseisolibacter sp. H3M3-2 | reverse complement strand
CCGCGTACTCGGCGGCCAGCGCGGGGTCGGCGCGCAGCGCGTCGCGGAAGCGGAGCATGCGCGCCCACGCCGCCCCGCCCGCGGGCACGGCGTGCAGCAGGTGCGTGCGCGGCTGCCCGCGCCCGAACACCTCGTGGCCGGGGACGCCGGCCCACGGCGCGTGCTCGTAGCCGAGCGGGGCGAGCGCGCGGGTCAGCGCGGCGACGTCGAGCGGCGCCGGCACGCCGGCGAGCAGGTCGAGGATCGGCTTCGCGGGGAGCCCCGGCACGCTCGTGCTGCCGCAGTGCGCGAGCGCGGCGCCGAACGGGGCCAGCGCCGGCGAGAGCCGCGCCGCCTCCTCGGCGTACAGGGCGGCCCAGCGGGGCGTCGGCTCGGCGAGCCGCACCTCGCCGCGCGCGAGCCCGAGCGACGGGTCGGCGGCGTCGCGGCCCGCGGGCGGTTGCGACGATCGCGGCGAACGCGGCGAGGGTGGCATGCAGGGAGCGGTGGGGCGCGGCGCGGCCCGACGTCCGGGTCCGGCGGGAGGGCGACGCGCGCGAGCAGGCGCGCGTGCTAGCGCGCGGCCGGCAGCGTGACGGTGAACGTGCTGCCGACCCCGGGGGCGCTCTCGACCGTGAGGTCGCCGCCCATCGCGCGCGCCAGCTCGCGGCTGATCGCGAGGCCGAGCCCGACCCCCTGCTGGCTCTCGTGCGTGCGGTGGCGGTCCACTTGCACGAACGGCTCGAAGATGCGCTCCAGCTGGTCGGGCGGGATGCCGCGCCCGGTGTCGCCCACGCGCACGCGGATCACGCCCGCCGCGCGGTCGGTCGCGCACGCGAGCGTCACGCGCCCGCCCGGCTCCGTGAACTTGACCGCGTTGCCGAGCAGGTTGAGCAGGACCTGGCGCAGCTTCTCCGGGTCGGCGCGCACGACGTGCGGGCGGTCGGGCGTGTCGGGCGCGCACGCGTCGTGGTCGAAGGCGATGCGCTTGGCCGCGAGCTGCGGGCCGATCAGCGTCTCGAGGTCGCCGATCACGTCCGCGAGCTCCACGTCCGCCAGCCGGTACTCGATCTGCCCGGCGTCGACGCGCGCGAAGTTGAGGATGTCGGTGACCAGCGACATCAGGTGCTGGTTCGCGCGCCGCACGCGCTCCAGGTCCTGCCGCTGGTCGTCCGTCAGCGGGCCGCGGATCCCCAGGGTGAGCAGGTCGAGGTACCCCCCGATGGCGTTGAGCGGCGTGCGCAGCTCGTGGCTCATCGTCGACAGGAACTGGCTCTTGGCCGCGTTCGCCGCCTCGGCCTGCCGCCGCGCCTCCTCCGAGACGCGGTGGAGCCGCGCGTTGTCCACCGCCAGCGCGGCGCGGCGCCCCAGCTCCAGGGCGAGCCGCACGTCGGCGTCGCCGTAGCGGCGCCCGGTCTCGGCGGCGATCAGCGTGAGCGCGCCGAGCGTGCGGCCGTGCGCCTCCAGCGGAACCACCATCGCCGAGCGCAGGCCGACGCTGCGGATCAGCGCGAGGTATTCCGGGTCCGCGATGCTGGCGGCGAGCATCGCGTCGGTGATCTCCGGCGTGACCTCGGGGCGCCCGGTGCGCAGGACGTTCGGCACCCCCGTGGTCGCGTCGGGGTGCGGCGGGAAGCGGCGGTGGATCTCCTCCGCCCAGCGCACCTTCTCCGGGTCGGCGTGCGCCACCGCGACGCGCGCGATGGCGCCGCCCTCGCCGAGCAGGTCGACCGCGCACCAGTCGGCGAGGCGCGGCACCACGAGCCGGGCCAGCGAGGCCAGCGTCGCCTCGTAGTCGAGCGACGACGCGAGGATCGACGTCGCCTCGCCCAGGTAGTGCGCCGACTCCTCGGCCTGCCGGCGCGCCGTGACGTCGCGCCACGAGGCCGCGAGCCCGCCGTCCGGCATCGGGTCGCAGCGGACCTCGGTCCACGTCGCGCCGCGCGGCGAGAACTCCTCGAACGTGGCGGGCGCGCGCGCCGCCGCCGCCCGGCGCATCGCCCGCTCGAACTCGGTGCCCAGCAGCTCGGGGTAGGCGTCCCACACGCGCGCGCCGAGCAGGTCGCGCTCGCCGGGCTCGCGCCCCGAGGCGCGGAAGACGGCGTGCGCCGGCGCGTTGATGTAGCGGAAGCGCCAGTCGGCGTCGTAGACCACGAACGGGTCGCTGATGCTCGCCAGGATCCCCGCCGTGTCGCGCGACGAGCGCTCCGCGGCGTCGCGCGCCCGCAGCGCGTCGGCGTGCAGGCGCGCGTTGTCGACCGCGGACGCGGCGCGGCGCGCCAGCTCCGTGGCCACCGGGAGGTCGTCGGGCCCGTAGCGGCGCCGCGAGCCGGCCGAGGCGAGCAGCATCGTGCCGATGACCGTCTCCCGCGCGACGAGCGGCACGCACAGCAGCGCCTCGGGGCCCAGCGCGCGCAGCAGCGCCAGGTGCTCGGCGCGGCCGGCGGCCGACGCGACGAGCTCCGCGTCCGTCACGGGCGAGAGCGTCTGCGGGGCCGCAGTGCGGATGGCGCGGGCGACGATCCCGTCCGACGTCAGCAGCGGCGGGAAGCGGCGCACCGCCGCGATCGCCGCCTCGCGCGCGGGGTCGACGTGCGCGCCGGCGACGCGCCGCATCCCGCCGGGCGCCGCGTCGTCCACGAGGTCGATGACGCAGTAGTCGGCGAGCGCCGGCACGGCCAGCCGCGCGACCGTGACGAGCGTGTGCTCGTAGTCGAGCGAGCCGGCCAGCGCGGCGCCCGCCTCGGCGAGCAGCCGCGTGCCTTCCTCGGCGCGCCGGGCGTCGGTGACGTCGGTGCAGATGCCGACGATGCGCTCGGGGGCGCCGTGGGCGTCGCGCACCAGCTGTCCGCGCGCGCTCAGCCAGCGCACCTCGCCGTCGGGGCGGATGATGCGGTACGTCAGCTCGTGCGGGTGCCCGGCGAGCGTCCGCTCCACCGCGGCCGACACCACGCCGCGGTCGTGCGGGTGGATGTCGGCCTCGTACGCCTCGGGGGTCCCGCCGAAGGCGCCCGGCGCGAGGCCGTGGATCCGCTCGAGCGTCTCCGACCAGCGCACGCGCCGCTCGGGGAGCACCCACTCCCAGGCGCCCATGCGCCCCGCCTCGAGCGCGAGGCGCAGCCGGGTCTCGCTGCCGCGCAGCGCCTCCTCGGCGTCCACGCGCGCGGTCAGGTCGAGGTGCACCAGCACCACCGCCGCCACGGCGCCGCCGTCGCGCAGCGGGTAGAGGTAGGCCTGCGTCCACGTGGACGTCGTCACCCCGAGGTCGGCCGCCGCCTCGTAGCGCACGGGGGGCAGCGTGACCGCCTCCCCGGCGAACGCGCGGCGGATGTCCGGCAGCAGCCCCTGGGCGGCGAGCTGCGGGTCCTCGAGGATGCTGTAGTCGGCCGGCAGGTCGGCCGCCCGCACCCCGAACAGCCGCTCGAACGCCGCGTTGGCGGCCCGCAGGCGCCCGGTCGCGTCGTAG
This sequence comes from Roseisolibacter sp. H3M3-2, assembly GCF_029211165.1. Classification (GTDB taxonomy): domain Bacteria; phylum Gemmatimonadota; class Gemmatimonadetes; order Gemmatimonadales; family Gemmatimonadaceae; genus Roseisolibacter. Next base: position 22,036 of record NZ_JARGEK010000025.1, on the reverse strand, counting down.
ACGACGGTGCTGAGCGGCGACTGCGCGAACAGGGCGTGCGAGAGCCCGTCGTGCGGCAGCGGGGACGGGGGCGGAGCGTCGGACGGCCTGGGCGGGTGCACGGCGGGAGAACGCGGGGGGCCCAACGCGGGATCCGTATTCTAATGCTCGCCGCATGCAGCAGCGGAGACCGTCCGCTTCCGCGCGCGGGTCACGCGGACGCGCGCGCGTGCGCCGCGCGGGAGAGCGCGGCGCGGGAGTCGGCGGCGCAGTCGCGACACAGGTCGTAGCGCGGGCGCGCGACGCCCGCCGGGCGTACGTGCGAGGCGGGGACGTCCTCGACCTCCCGCCAGTCGGGGCGTCCTCGCCCGCGCGCCGCCGCCGTCCGCACGCGCAGGCAGAGCGAGCACCGGCGCAGGGCGACGACGTCCGACGGCGCCCCGTCGGGCGCGGGCGCGGGCCTCGGGGCCCGATGCACGAGCGTCGAGTGCACCTCCAGCCGTCCGCGTCCCAACGCATGCACGCCCAGGTGCATCCAGCGCCGCTCGTCGGGCGCGTCGCAGCGGAACTGGAGCGTGAACGGGCGGCCCGTCCGCCGGACCCCCGCGTGCACGGCGGCGTAGACGCGTCGCGTCCGGGCGCCCTGGACGTGCGTCCAGAGCGACGTGCCGACGACGGCGTCGGCCAACGCGCCGGCCGCCCCCGCGGCCGCGGCCGCCCTCCAGGCGTCGTTCACCCGGATCACGACGTCGTCCGCATCCAGGCGATACGACACGATCGGCGGGCGAGGCTCGTGCGCCGCGGGCGACCCGGCGGCGCCCGCCTGGGCGGCGGCGACCCGCGCGAGCACGCGGTCCCACAGCCACTCCCCCTCGGGGCCGGGGTGGACGGCGTCGAGCGCCGGCAGGAGCCACCCGGCGAGCAGCGACCGCGCCTGCGGGGGCGCGTAGCCGCCGGCGTGCAGCACGCGCCCCACGGCCTCCGCGGCCACGCGGACGGCCCCGCCCCTCGGGTTCGGCACGCACGCCGTGTACGTCAGCGCGTCGAGCGCCGTCGCCAGGTCCGGCGGTATCCGTGTGGACCGACCGTCGTGCATTCGCCCTCCGGGTGGATCGCCGACCGACGTCGAGCGTCGGACGACCCGACGCGCGGAGGTGTACCGCAATCTGCGCGGCAGCCGGGTCGGCGCACAGCCGTCGCCTCGCCCCGATCAGGGGCCCGCGGTCGCCTTGGCGAAGCGGTAGGCGCGCAGCGACGTCGCGGTGCCCTGCTCCACGATGTGCCGCGCGACGGCCGTCGCGTACCGCAGCGCGGCGCGCGTGTCGTCCGGCGCGTCGGACGCCAGCGCGCCGAGCAGGACGCGCTCGATCTCCGCCTCGAGCATCGGGCCCTCGCGTTCCACGTCGGCCTCGGACCAGCCGAGGCGGTGGCGCTGCGCCCCGTGGAGCTCGGCCATCAGCCGCTGCACCTGGGCGCCGTCGCCGAGCAGCTCGGGCGCCTGCCCGTGGGTCTCGCCGATGATCATCAGCTGCGAGGCGAGCAGCCCCACCGTGGGCGTGGCGTGGTTGCGGAGCTGCACCGTCGGCAGGTCGCGCGCGCCGGGAAAGCGGCCGTCGGCCTGGAGGGCCGCCACGTAGCGCTCCGCCACCGTCTCCGCCTCGGCCGCCAGGCGGACGCCGAGGGCGTGCAGCACCGCGTAGGCCGTGGCCTCGAGCGGCCCCGCGTCGAACGCGCGCAGGATCGCCCCCATCCCGCGCGCCGGCGTGGAGGTCGGCGATGCGTCGGGCGGGCGGCGGGGGTCGTCGGCCGCCCCCCCGGGGGCGCGCTCGCCGGGGGCGCGCTCGCCGGGGGCGCTCGCGTCGGGGAGCCACAGCGTGAAGGTGGCGCCGGTGCCGGGCTGGCTGCGCAGCGTCACGTCGCCGCCCATCAGCCGCGCGAGTCGGCGGCTGATGGCGAGCCCCAGCCCGGTCCCGCCGTGCTCGCGGGTCAGCGCGCCGTCGCCCTGCACGAACGGCTCGAAGAGGCGCGCCAGGAGCTCGGGCGCGATCCCGGGGCCGGTGTCGGTGATCCGCACGAACGTCCACGCGCCCGACGGCGACGGCGCCGCCCCGGCCGTCCGCGTGCCGGGATCCGGCTCGGCGGCGCCGCCGCACGTGACGGTCACCTCGCCGCCGGGCGGGGTGAACTTGACCGCGTTCGCCAGCAGGTTCACGAGCACCTGCCGCACCCGGTGCTCGTCGCCGAGGTAGGGGACGCCCGGGTCGCCGGCGCCCAGGTCCAGGAGGCGCACGCCCTTCATCGTGGCCTGCGGCTGCACGACGGCCACGGCCGCCGCGACCACCGCCCCCGTGAGGAGCGCCTCGCTGCGGACGCGCAGGCGCTCGGCGTCCACCTTGGCCACGTCGAGGACGTCGTCGATGAGCCCCAGCAGGTGCCGCGCGCTCGCCTGCAGCCGCTCGAGGTGCGCGTGCTGGGCGGGCGTCGCCGGGCCGAGCACCCCCATGCCGAGCAGCTGCGCGTAGCCGAGGATCGCGTTGAGCGGCGTGCGGAACTCGTGGCTCATCGTCGCCAGGAACTCCGACTTCGTGCGCGCCGCCGACTCGGCGGCCGTCCGCGCGTGGCGCTCGGCGGCGTAGAGCCGGGCGTTGTCGACCGCCACCGCCGCCCAGCCGGCGACGCCGAGGACGAGGCGCTCCTCGCGCGGCGTGAACACGCCCGTCCGCTCGTGCCCGAAGAACAGCCCGCCGAGGATCTCCCCCGTGCGCGAGCGCACCGGCACGGCGAGGTAGCTCCGCACCGGCAGGTGCCCCTCGGGCATCCCGTGGTGCGGCGCGAGCTGCCCGTAGCGCGGGTCGCGGGTGATGTCGTCGCTCCGGACCACCCCCTCGCCGCGGAACGTCGGGCCGAACACCGGGGTCGAGCGCGGGTGGGGGAAGCCGGCGAAGTGCTCGCGCGGCACCCCCGCGAGGGCGTAGAGGGTGTAGGCGTCGCCGCCGCGCGCCGGGTCGACGACGTTGTAGAAGAACGCGCCGAACCGCGCGCCGGTGAGCGCGGTCGCCTCGTCGGTCACGAGCTGCACCACGCGCTCCAGCTCCAGCTCCGACGCCAGCGCGCTGCCGATGCGCTGGATGGTGGCGACGAGCGCGGTCTCGTCGCGCAGCGCCGCCTCGCGCAGCGCCTGCACCTCGTCGGCGTAGCGGCGGCGCTCGTGCAGCACCTGCTCGCCGCGGCGGCGGTGGATCTCCAGGAACGCGCGGACCTTGGCGCGCAGCACCTCGGGGTCGAGCGGCTTCGTGAGGTAGTCGACGGCGCCGAACTGGTAGCCGAGGGTGACGCGCCGGCGGTCGGCGTCGAGCGCGGTGATGAAGATGATCGGGACGTGCTCGGTCGCCCGCCGCGCGCGGATCAGGCGCGCGGTCTCGAGGCCGTCGGTGCCGGGCATCACGACGTCGAGCAGCACCACGGCGATGCCGCCGTCCTCCTGGAGGACGTGCCGCAGCGCCTCCTCGGCGCTCTCCGCGCGCAGCAGCCGCGCCCCCGATTCGGCGGCGATCGGCTCGAGGATCGCCTCGAGGGCGAGCAGGTTCTCCGGCCGGTCGTCGACGAGCAGGACGGCCGGGCCGCCGCCTGGTGTCGGGGCCGGGGAGGTGACGGTCATCACACCGACTATCGCAGGGCGCGCGCCGGACGGCCGGCGTCGGCGGTGGCGGCGGGCTGGGCCGTTGGCGCCTGTGTCGGCCCCGCATCGGTTCCGCGAACCGGGCGCCGGGCGGTTCCGTCGTGGAGCGACGCCGCGTGGCCCCGGCTCAGAACCTCGTCACCACGGTGGTGCCCGTGCCCTGGAACTCGTCCATGGACACCAGCGCGTCGATGGACTCCTCGAGGCTGATCTCCTTTCCGATGAGGAGCTCGGGCCTCAGCCTGCCGGACAGGATCATCGGCATCATCACGTCGTAGCGATGCGCCTGCATGCCGTGGCTGCCGAGGATCTCCAGCTCGTACGCCACGACGCGGCTCATCGGCATGGCGGGGGTGCTCTGGTCCCCCAGCAGCAGCCCGACCTGCACGTGCCGGCCGCGTCGCCGCAGGCCCAGGATGGAGTTGACGCAGGTCTCGGGATGGCCGAGCGCGTCCAGCGAGACGTGCGCGCCGCCGCCGGTCAGGTCGAGCAGCGCCTCCGGCACCCGGGCGACGGACCTGGCGTTGACGGTCGCCGCCGCGCCCAGTCGCCGGGCCAGCGCCAGCTTGTCGTCGGCGATGTCCACCGCGACGACGTTGGCGCCCAGCGCGCCCGCGATCATGATCGCCGCGAGACCCACGCCTCCGCAGCCGTGCACGGCCACCCACTGGCCCGCCGCGACCCGGCCCTGGTCCACCACGGCCCGGAACGACGTCACGAAGCGGCAGCCCAGGCTCGCCGCGGCCGCGGATCCGACGGCCTCCGGCAGCGCGACCAGGTTCAGGTCCGCGTGGTGGAGCGACACGTACTCGGCGAACGATCCCCAGTGCGTGAAGCCGGGTTGGAACTGGCGGTGACACACCTGCTGCTGGCCGGCGTGGCACTCGGGGCAGGACCCGCAGCCGCCGACGAACGGCACCGTCACGCGGTCGCCGACCTGCCATCGGGTGACGTCCCGACCGACGGCTTCGACGACGCCCGCCAGCTCGTGACCGGGCACGTGCGGCAGCCGGATGTCCGCGTCGTGGCCGACCCAGCCATGCCAGTCGCTGCGGCAGACGCCGGTCGCCTCGACCTTGAGCACGACGCCGTGCGATTCGGGCGACGGATCGGGGAGGGTGACCAGCGCGGGGCGTTCGTTGAACGCTTCGTAGAGGACGGCTCTCATCGTGTGTCCTGGTGACGGGGCGACACGCGGCTATCGCGTGAGCGCCGCGGCGGTGCGCGGCCCGACGGCCGCGCACGTCGGCGTCCCGTTGCGGCGGCCGGCGCTGTCGTGCGCAGCGCGCCCGCGGGGCGTGCGCTCGGTCATCCGCACCCTTCGCATCGCCGGTGTCGTGTCGCACCCCTCGCTTCCCGGGAGGAACTCTACGCCCCGGTCGCCCCGGCCGCACGGGACCCGATCACTCGACACGTCTCCCCGGGTACATTGACCGATGATCCCTCTCGTGCTCGTCGCCGGCTTCTTCGGCGCGGGGAAGACGCGGTTCCTCACGACGGCCCTCCCCGAGCTCGGGGCGCGCGGGCTGCGCGCGCAGGTGCTGCTCAACGACTTCGAGAGCGCGGAGATCGACGCCACGCGCCTCGCGACCCTGAACGCGCTCGTCACGCCCCTCTCGGGCGAGTGCGTCTGCTGCTCGTCGCTGGAGGAGCTGCTCACGGCGCTGGCGACGATGCCCGCCGTGCCGGGCTCCGTGACGCTGATCGAGGCCAACGGCGCGACCGAGACCGACGAGCTGCTGGGACGCCTCACGACCGACCACCGCCTGGGCGCGTACACGCTCCCCCTCCAGGTCACCGTCGTGGACGCGAAGCGGTGGCGGAAGCGGTGGTGGCACGGCGACCTCGAGGTCGGCCAGGCCCGCACCGCCACGCACGTGCACGTGAACTGGACGGAGCGCGTGCCCGCGGACCGACGCGCGGCCGTGGAGGCAGGGGTCCGCGCCGTCAACCCGGGCGCGACGTTCACGACGCCGGCCGCCTTCGCGGACGACCTGCAGCGGCTCGCCGCGGCCGGGGCGGGCCGACGGCCGCCGATGCCGACGCCGCGCCCGCACGGGCACGCGGGACACGGGCACGCGGGGCACGAGCACGCGCACCCGTTCGCGAGCTTCTCCGTCGGCCTCCCCGACGTCGTCGCGCGCGACGCGTTCGTCGCGTTCGTGCGCGGGCTGCCGCGCAGCGTGGTGCGCGCGAAGGGGCTGGTGCGGTTCGCGGACCGGCCGGGCGTCGCGTTCGTGTGGAACCGGGTCGACGGCCGGAAGGTCCTGACGCTCGATCCGTCGGCGGCGCTCGCGACGTCGCGTCCCACCGCGCTGTTCATCGGCGTCGGGATGCCCGTGGACGAGCTGTGCGCCGGCGTCGCCGCACTCGGCGCACTCGGCGCACTCGGCGCGCCGCCCTGAGCGCATCCGCCGGACCCTCCACCACGCGACGCGCCCGGCCGCGGGGGCCGGGCGTTCGGGGGGGCCAGGGAGGGAATCGAGCCCCCGACGCGGGGATTCTCGGGCCGCGCGACCGGGGCGGCGGCGGGTGGCGGCGGACGCGGGGCGGCCCTACCGTTGGGGCGCCGCCGCGGAGTCGGTCGGCACGCACTCGCACGGGAGGGCACATGGGCGCCACCGGCGTCGCGCGGCACGTGGGACACTTCGTGTCCTGGGACGGCGGCTGCCTCCTGATCGGCCGGGTCGCGCAGGCCATCCCCGTCCACGCGCACTACGCGATCCAGGTCGCCTTCGGCTCCGCGCCCGGCATCGGCTTCCGCGCGAGCGACGACGACGCGTGGGTCGAATACGACGGCGCGCTCATCCCGTCGCGCCAGCCGCACGCGATGGACGCCACGCGCGTGGCCCCGAGCGCCGTGCTGCTCGTCGAGCCCGAGACGCGCGAGGGGCACGCGCTCGCCGAGCGCCATCGCGGCGGCATCACCGCCCTCCCGGCCGCGGCGCTCGCCGGGGTCGGGCCCGCGCTGTTCGCGGCGTGGGAGGCGCAGCGGAGCGCGGACGCGGTCGCCGAGGCGGCGCGGCGCGTGGTCCGCGCCCTCGCGGGCGACGTCGCGCCGTCGGTCGTGTCGGACGAGCGGATCCTGCGCGCCGTGGCGTACGTGCAGGGCCACCTCGAAGCGCCGCTGTCGCTCGAGGCGGTGGCCGCCGAGGCGTGCCTGTCGCCGAGCCGCTTCCGGCACCTGTTCGTCGAGCAGACGGGGATGGGGCTGCGCCCCTACGTCCTCTGGCGCCGGTTCCTCCGCGTGTGGGAGCTGCTCGGCGCCGGCGGCTCGCTGTCGGCCGCGGCGCACGCGGCGGGGTTCGCGGACGCCGCGCACCTCTCGCGCACCTCGCGCAGCATGTTCGGCTTCCCGCCGTCCGCCATCCGGTTCGCGGCGCCGCTGCCGCCAGGTCAGCCGCTGCGTTCAAGCTGAGCGCCGGCGTCCGGCGGTAGCGTAGGCTCGCGCTCACGAGAGCGCGTGCCCCGCCACCCGAGGATGCCGCCATGCCCTTCGCCGTCCGCCACCGCAGCGACCCCACGCCGCCGATCGCCCCGCTGCCGGGCCTCGCCGTCGCGCGCGAGGAGTGCGCCGCCGCGATGGCGGCCCTGCAGGGGCGCACCGAGGAGGAGATGCGGCGCCGCTTCGACGCGGGGCACCGCGCCTACGTCGCGCGGCTCCACGACGCGCCGGCCGCGTGGGGGTGGGTCGCGACGCGCACCGCCGACATCGGGGAGCTCGGCTCGTCGTTCGCCGTCCCCGACGGCGAGCGGTACCTGTGGAACTTCGTCACCCTGCCGTCGCACCGCGGGCTCGGGATCTACCCGCGCCTCCTCGACGCCATCGTGCGCGGCGAGTCGCGCGGCGCGGCGGCCGCCGAGCGCTTCTGGATCGCGTACGCGCCGGAGAACCACGCGTCGGGCGCGGGGATCCGGAAGGCGGGCTTCGTCGCGCTGGCGGAGCTGTCGTTCGACGCCGCGGGCCGCGCCGCGCTCCGGGGGCTGACGCCGGGCGGCGGCCGCATCGCGTCGCGCGTGCTCGGGCTCCCGGAGGCCGCGGACCCGCTCGCCCAGTGCTGGCGCTGCGTCCGCGCGGGGCGCGGCGCCATGTCGTGCGCGCCGGACCGGTGCCGCTGCGACTACCAGCAGCCCGCGTCGGGCTGCGCGGCCTGACCCGTCACCCATCGGGGGATCCCATGCCCTGGATCGTCGGCGTCGTCCTGGCGCTCGCCGTCGCCGCCTACGCCGCGGCGCTGCGGCTCGACCGCGAGCGCGCGTTCCACACGGTCGTCCTGCTGGTGGTCGCGTCGTACTACGTCCTGTTCGCGGCGATCGGCGGCTCCGCCCGCACCGTCGTCGTCGAGACGGTGATCGCGGGCGGCTTCGTGCTCGCCGCGTCGGTGGGCTTCCGGCGCAGTCTCTGGCTCGTCGCGGCGGGCCTCGCCGCGCACGGCGTGCTCGATGTCTTCCACGCGCGCCTCGTCGAGAGCGCCGGCGTGCCCCCGTGGTGGCCGGGCTTCTGCGGCGGGTACGACCTGGCCGCGGCGGCCTGCCTGGCGGCGGCCCTGCTCCGCGCCGCGCCGACGTCCGCGCTCCGGGCGCGCGCCGCATGAGCGCCCCCGCGCCGGCCGTGCGCGTGCAGCGGTTCGACACCCTCGTCGTCGGCGGCGGCCAGGCCGGCCTCGCCGTCGGCCAGCAACTGGCCGCGCGCGACCTCGACTTCGTGATCCTCGACGCCGAGCGGCGCGTCGGCGACGCGTGGCGGCGGCGGTGGGACTCGCTGCGGCTGTTCACCCCCGCGGCGTACAGCGGGCTCCCCGGGATGCCCTTCCCCGCGCCGCCCGCGCACCTCCCCGACAAGGACGAGGTGGCCGACTACCTCGCGCGCTACGCCGAGCGCTTCGACCTGCCCGTGCGGTCGGAGACGCGCGTCGAGTCGCTCGCGCGGGAGGGGGACCGCTTCGTCGCGCGCGCGGGCGACGTGCGGTTCGAGGCCGAGCAGGTCGTCGTGGCGACGGGCCCGTTCCAGCGGCCGCGCGTCCCCGACCTCGCGGCGGCGCTCTCGCCCGGGATCCACCAGCTCCACTCCAGCCAGTACCGCAGCCCCTTCGACCTCCCCGACGGCCCGGCGCTGGTCGTCGGCGCGGGGAACTCCGGGGCGCAGATCGCGCTGGAGCTGGCGCGCTTCCGCAAGGTCTGGCTCGCGGGCCGCGACACCGGCCACCTCCCGCGGCGGCTCCTCGGGCGGGACCTCTTCGACTGGCTGTGGCCCGTCATGACGCGCGCCACCGCCGACACCGCGCTCGGCCGGCGGCTCCGCGCGCGTGCGGCGCGTGGCGGCGACGCGCTGATCGGGATCCCCGAGCGCCAGCTGCGCGAGGCGGGGGTCGTGCGCGTGGGCCGGGTGGCGGCGGAGCGCGGCGGGCTCCCCGTGTGCGGGGACGCGGCGCTCCAGCCGCGCGTCGTGGTGTGGTGCACCGGCTTCGCGCCCGACTACGCGTGGATCGACCTGCCGGTGCTCGACGCGCGGGGTGCTCCCCGCCACCGCCGCGGGGAGGCGGTCGACGCGCCCGGCCTCCACTTCGTCGGGCTGCGCTTCCAGCACCGCATGACGTCCTCGCTGCTCGGCGGGGTCGGGCGCGACGCCGCGCACGCCGCGGCGCGGGTGGCGGCGCGCGCGGAGGCCCTCGTGACGGCCTGACGACGCCCGCGCGGGATGGTAGAATGGGCCCGTCGACGAATGGGATCCCCATGACTGCCATCTCGAGCCAGTTCGTCTCCTGGGACGGGGGCTGCGTCTTCCTCAGCGGGCGCTCCCCGGGCGTGACGCCGATGCACGCCCACTACGCGATCCAGCTCGCGTTCGGCGTCGAGCCCGGGATCCGCTTCCGGCCGGGCGACGCCGAGCCGTGGACGGCCTACCGCGGCGTCGTCATCCCCTCGCGCCAGCCGCACACGATGGACGCCACCGGCGTGTCCGCGAGCGCGGTGCTGTTCGTGGAGCCCGAGACGCGCGAGGGGCGCGCCCTCGCCGAGCGCTTCGCGGGCGGCGGGATCGCGCCGCTTCCCGACGACGTGCTCGACGCGCTCGCGCCGTCGGTCTTCTCGGCGTGGCGCGACGCGCGGAGCGCCGGCGCCGTCGAGGACGCGGCCCGGCGGCTCGTCCACGCGCTCGCCGGCGGGGCCGCGCCGTCGGTGGTGTCGGACGAGCGCATCCTGCGCGCGGTCGCCTACATCAAGGCGCACCTCGACCGGCCGCTCGCGCTCGAGGAGGTCGCCGCCGAGGCGTGCCTGTCGCCGAGCCGGTTCCGGCACCTGTTCGTCGAGGAGACCGGCGTCGGGCTGCGGCCGTACGTGCTCTGGCGGCGCTTCCTGCGCGTCTGGGAGCTGCTGACGCGCGGCTCGTCGCTGTCGGCCGCCGCGCACGCCGCGGGGTTCGCCGACGCCGCGCACCTCTCGCGCACGTCGCGCACCATGTTCGGCTTCCCGCCGTCGGCGATGCAGATGGTCGGGCCGCTGGATGCTCACGCGCCGGCCGCGGCATCGGCAACTCAGCCCCTGCGTTCAACGGCGTAGCCGCTCCGTTCAAGTCCGCGCGACCCCGCCGGGAGCATCGTGGCGCCACGTCCTCCGCACGTCCGGAGACGTGGCGTCTCTCGTTCCCCCTCCCTCCCGCGAGGTCTTCCCGTGCGCTTCCGTGCCGTCACCGCGCTCGCCACCGCGTTCGCCGCCGCCGCGCTGCTCTCCGGCTGCATGCTGCTCGCCCGCCCCCCGAAGGACCTCGACTACTCGCGCACGCGGGCGAGCGAGGGCGGCCACTACCGCGCGACCATCCGCCCGCAGGGCGACTCGCTCCCGCAGGGGAGGCTGCACCGCTGGACGCTGCACCTGGAGACGGCGGCCGGGGCGCCCGTCGACAGCGCCGCCGTGACGGTCGACGGCGGGATGCCGCAGCACGGGCACGGGCTCCCCACCCAGCCGCGCGTCACGCGCGCGCTCGGCGGCGGCGACCACCTGGTCGAGGGGATGAAGTTCAACATGGGCGGCTGGTGGGTGGTGAAGTTCCGCGTGCGCGCGACCGACGGCGCGGACTCGCTGGTGTTCAACCTCAAGGTCTGAGGCGCCCCATGCGTCCCGCGCCCCTCGCCGCCTCGGCCGCCGCGGTCCTCGCCCTCGCCCTCGCGCTGACCTCCGCCGCCGCGTCCATCACGGGCGCGCGGTGGAGGGCGCAGGAGCGCGAGACGCTCCGCTCGCTCTCCCTCGCGTCGCTCGGCCCGCTCGCCCCCGACCCGTCGAACCGGGTCGCCGACGACGGCGCCGCCGCCGCGCTCGGCCACCGCCTGTTCTTCGACGCGCGCCTGAGCGGCACCGGCAAGGTGTCGTGCGCGACCTGCCACGTCCCGGGGAAGGACTTCCAGGACGGGGTGCCGCTCGCCGAGGGGGTGGCCCTGGCCGCGCGCCGCACGATGCCGGTCACGGGCACCGCGCACTCGCCGTGGCTCTTCTGGGACGGGCGCGCCGACAGCCAGTGGGCGCAGGCGCTCGGCCCGCTCGAGAGCGCGGTGGAGCACGGCGGCAGCCGGACGCAGTACGCGCACGCGGTGGCCGCGCACCACCGCGCGGAGTACGAGGCGGTGTTCGGCCCCCTGCCGCGCCTCGACGGGCTGCCGCGGCACGCGGGGCCGGTCGCGGACACCGCGTGGCGCGGGGCGTGGGACCGCATCCCCGCCTCGCGCCGGGACGAGATCAGCCGCGTCTACGCGAACATCGGCAAGGCCATCGCGGCCTACGAGCGGCGCATCGGCTTCTCGCCCTCGCGCTTCGACCGGTACGTCGAGGCGGAGCTCGCGGGGCGCCCACACACCGCCGCCTCGGCGCTCGACCGCGACGAGGAGGCGGGGCTGCGCCTGTTCATCGGCAGGGCGAGCTGCGTGAACTGCCACAACGGGCCGCGCCTCACGGACGACCACTTCCACAACACCGGCGTGCCGCTCCCCGCCACCTCGCTCCCGTTCGACAGCGGGCGCGCGGTCGGCGCGCGGCAGGCGGTGGCGGGGGAGTTCAGCTGCACGAGCCGCTACAGCGACGCGAAGCCCGACGAGTGCGACGAGCTGCGGTTCGCCGTCACCGAGGGCGAGGAGCTGGTGCGCGCCTACAAGACGCCGTCGCTGCGCGGGGTGGCGGAGCGGGCGCCGTACATGCACGCGGGTCAGCACGCCACGCTCGGCGAGGTGCTGGCGCACTACGACCGCGCGCCCACGGCGCCGGCCGGGCACAGCGAGCTGAAGCCGCTGCGGCTCTCGGCCGCGGAGCGCCGGCAGCTGGAGGCGTTCCTGCGCACCCTGTCCGCGCCCGTCGCCGCGCCGGCGGTGTTCCTGCGCGCCCCCGACGCGGCACCGCGGTGACTCGCGCGTCGGGGCGCGCGGACCGCGGGGCCCGCGGGGCCCGCGCACCCTCTGGCGGCGGCGGCCGGACTTCCACACCCTTCGGAGGCCGGTCCCGCCTCCGCCCCTCCCGCGTCGCCCGCCGACCGTGCCCCGCCCGCTCCCGTCCCGCCTCGCGGTGCTCCCCCGCGACCCGCCGGCGTACGCGCCCGGTGGGTCGCCGCCCGACGCGGGCACGGCGGCGGGGCTGCTCGAGACCAAGCTCCACGTCCCGCGGGCGCGGGGCGCGCTGGTCGCGCGCCCCCGGCTCGTCGAGCGGATCCGCGAGGGGCGCGAGTGCCGGCTCACGCTCGTCGTGGCGCCCGCGGGGTCCGGCAAGACCACGCTGCTCGCGAGCTGGCTCGCGGACCCGGTCGGCGCCGGGCGGCCGGTGGCATGGGTGTCGCTCGACGCGAGCGAGAACGAGCCCGCGCTGTTCTGGGAGTATGTGCTCGCGGCACTCCGGCGTGCCCACCCCGCGCTCGGCACGCGCGCTACCGCGCCGCTCCATGCGGTGCCGTCGGCGGTCGAGTCCGCGCTGACCGCGCTGATCAACGACGTGACGGCGCTCGACGAGGACTGCGTGCTGGTGCTCGACGACTACCACGTCGTCGAGGCGCCGCCGATCCACGACGCGCTGGCCTTCCTGCTCGACCACCTTCCGCAGCGGATGCGCGTGGTGATCGCGAGTCGCGCCGAGCCGCCGCTCCCCCTCGCGCGACTCCGGGCGCGCGGCGAGCTCGCGGAGCTGCGGACGGGCGACCTGCGGTTCACGCCCGACGAGACGGCCGCCTTCCTCAACGACGTCATGTCGCTCGGCCTGTCGGCGGCCGAGGCGGCGTCGCTGGAACGACGCACCGAGGGGTGGATCGCGGGGCTCAAGCTCGCCGCGCTCTCGATGCGCGGGCGCGAGGGCGGCCGCGAGGACGCGCGCGCGTTCGTCGACGCGTTCCCGGGTGACCACCGGTACGTCGCGGACTACCTCGTCGGCGAGGTGCTGGACGCCGAGCCGGCGCCCGTCCGGCGCTTCCTGCTCGACACCGCGATCCTGGAGCGCATGAGCGGGCCGCTGTGCGACGCCGTCGCGGGCGGATGTGGGTCGCAGGCGCTGCTGGAGGAGCTGGAGCGTCGCGGCCTGTTCGTGGTGGCGCTGGACGAGCGGCGCGAGTGGTACCGGTACCACCATCTGTTCGCCGACGTGCTGCGCGCGCGCGCGCTCGCGGACGATCCCGGGCGGGTGCGCGCCGCCCACGGCCGGGCGAGCGCGTGGCACGAGCGCGCCGGCGCGATCGCCGACGCGGTGCGCCACGCGCTCGGCGCGGAAGACACCGACCGCGCCGCCGCCCTGCTGGAGGCGACGTGGCCGGCGAAGAACCGCAGCCACGCGTCGGCCCGCTGGCTCGGGCTGGCCAGGACGCTGCCCGACGAGGTCGTGCGTGCCCGGCCCCTGCTCGGCATGGGCTACGCGTGGGCGCTGCTCAACAGCGGCGACCTGGCAGCCGCCGCGGCCGCGCTGCGCGCGGTGGAGGCCTGGTTGGCCGCCGCGCCCGCCGAGGACGCGGCGCGCGTGTCGTCGCTGACCAGGGAGCTCGCCGCGGCGCGCGTCTACCTCGCGCAGGCGCGCGGCGAGCTCCCCGGCACCGTGGAGCACGCGCAGCGCGCGCTGGAGCAGATGGCCGAGGGCGATCTCGCGGCGCGCGCGACGGGCACGGCGCTCCTCGCGCTGGCGCGATGGGCGCGCGGGGAGCTGGCGCTCGCCCATCGGACGTTCGCCGACGCGCTCGCCCTCATGGGGCGGAACGGCGATCAGCTCGACGTCGTCCGCGGGACGTTCGTGCTCGGCGACCTGCGCGCCGCGCAGGGCCGGCTGCGTGAGGCGGCGGGGTCCTACGAGGAGGGGCTGCGGCTCGGCGCCGAGCAGCCGCCGCACGCGGCGCCCGAGGTCGACGAGCTGCACCTCGGGCTGAGCGAGGTGCACCGCGAGTGGGGCGACCTCGACGCGGCGGCCGAGCACCTGCGGAGGGCGGCCGAGTCGGCCGAGCGCGCGGGGTACCGGGGCAAGCGGCAGCGCTGGTGCACGGCGATGGCCCGGCTCCGAGAGGCGCAGGGTGACGTGGACGCCGCGCTCGCCCTCCTCGGCGAGGCGGAGGCCCACGACGTCCGGGATCCGATCCCGCGCGTGCGCCCGATCGCGGCGATGCGGGCGCGCCTCGACGTCGCGCGCGGACGACTGGCCGAGGCGTCGGACTGGGCGCGCCAGCGTCGGCTCTCCGTCGAGGACGAACTCTCCTACGCGCGCGAGTACGAGCACGTGACGCTGGCGCGCGTGCTCGTGGCCCGGCACGCGTCGGGCGACGACGCGGGCGCGCTGCGCGACGCGGCGCGGCTGCTCGAGCGTCTGCTGGCGGCCGCGGAGGAGGGCGGGCGGACGGGGAGCGCGATCGAGATCCTGCTGCTGCAGTCGCTCGCGCGGCGGGCGCAGGGCGACCCGCGCGGCGCCACGCAGCCCCTGGCGCGCGCGCTGACCCAGGCCGAGCCCGAGGGCTTCCTGCGCGTGTTCGTCGACGAGGGCGGCCCGCTGCGCGAGCTGCTGCGGCAGGCGGTCGTGCGCGGCGTCGGCGGCTCGTACGCGGCGCGCGTGCTGGCGGCGTTCGAGACGGCCGCGCCTCCGGCCGCGACCCCACCGGCGCCTGCGGTGATTCCGCGCGGCGCGCGCGCCCCGGCCGCCGCGCAGGCGCTGACGGCGCGGGAGCTCGAAGTGCTGCGCCTCATCGCCGCCGGCCTGCGCAACCAGGAGATCGCGGACCGGATGGCCGTCGCGCCGGCGACGGTGAAGCGCCACGTGGCCAACGCCTACGGCAAGCTGGGCGCGCGGCACCGGACCGAGGCGCTGGCGCGGGCACGCGAGCTCCGGGTGCTGTAGCGACGGGCGGCCCGGCTGCACCCCCGTCTGCACCCCGGCCTGCACCTTTCGGCCGAGGCGACGGGTGCGGGGCGCCCGCAGCTTGGCTGACGTCAGGCACGTTCACGCCACGCCGCGCCCTGGAGACACCATGTCCACCCGCTCGCTCCTCGCCGCCGCCGCCCTCGGCGGCACCCTCGTGGCCCCGCGCCAGCTGTCGGCGCAGACCTCCGATTCGGTCCCGGAGACGCGCGGTCACCGGTCCAGTTGGGAGTTCCTCGTGCCGGGGGGCGCCGTCGTCCCCACCGGCGCCCAGCGCGCCGCGCTCGGGCGGGCCAACCTGACGGCGGTGCAGCTCTCGCGGGTCGTCGGTCCGGCGCTCGCCGTCACGGCGACCGTCGGGTGGGCGCGGAGCCGCGACGTCGCGTCGGCCGACGCGCCGAAGGTGGACGTGTTCACGTACGACCTGGGCGCCGAGGCGCGCGCGCCGCGCGTCGCCGTGGGTCGCGGGCTCACCCTCGCGCCGTTCGCGGGCGTCGGGGCGGGCGCGCGGAGCTACGACTACCGGAGCCTCGACCTGGACGCGACGCACGTCGTCGCCGCGTACGGCGCGGTCGGCGGCGAGTTGGGGCTGCGCCGCCTGCGCCTGCGGCTCGAGGCGCGCGACTACCTCACGGGCTTCCGGCCGCTCCGTGGTGGAGGGACCACGACCGCGCGCAACGACGTGGTCGTGATGGCGGGGCTGCGCTACGTGAGGCGCGGCGGATGAGCGCGCCCGTCCGCACCGCGACCGGCGCCGCCGCGCGGTGGGCCGAGTGGCGGATCCCCGCGCTGCTGGTGCTGCTGGGCCTCGTGCCGGCGGTGATGGGCACGGCGCGGCTCGCCGAGCTGGCGGGGGGCGGCGCGGTGACGCCGGAGAACGCGCGGTTCGTCGCCAAGCCGCTGCCGGTCGTGCTGCACGTCCTGGCGGCGGTGCCCTACAGCCTCCTCGGCGCGTTCCAGTTCGCCCCCGCGTTCCGGAGGCGTCATCGCGGGTGGCACCGCGCCGTGGGGCGGCTCCTCGTCCCGTGCGGGCTCGCCGCGGCGCTGACGGGGCTCTGGATGGCCCACTTCTACCCGTGGCCCGCGGGCGACGGGCACGGCGTGTACGTGGAGCGCCTCGTCTTCGGCGCGGCGATGCTCGCCTCGATGGTGCTCGCCGTCGACGCGATCCGCCGGCGCGACTTCGCGGCGCACGGCGCGTGGATGACGCGCGCGTACGCGATCGGTCTGGGCGCGGGGACGCAGGTGCTGACGCACCTTCCCTGGTTCCTGTTCGCCGACGGCTGGCCGGGCGAGATCGCGCGGGCCGTGATGATGGGCGCCGCGTGGGTGATCAACGTCGCGGTGGCCGAGTGGGCGATTCGGCGGGGCTCGCAGCGCAGGCCGTCGCCGGTGGCGATCGCGTTCGCGCGCTCCTGAAGAGGTCGAGCGTGGGACGTGGCGGGTTCGCGCACTCGCGCCCGCACCCCCCGATCGGAGGACCGTGGCTCGGCTGATTCCCCTCGTACGGGCCAGCCTCGAGGAGTCGCGTTGCCGATGCGGACGCACGCTCCGCCGGAGAGCCGCGGGCCGAAGGCACTGCGCACCGAGGAGCGACGATGCGCACGATGCACCTGCATCGGACCCTCCATCACGCGAAACGCCCGGCCGCGGGGGCCGGGCGTTCGGAGTGGCCAGGGAGGGAATCGAACCCCCGACACGGGGATTTTCAGTCCCCTGCTCTACCAACTGAGCTACCTGGCCGTCGTCCCCCGTCCTGCGGGGGACCGGGAATGTATCGGCCCCCGCCGCGCGACGAAACCCCTGACCCCGCCCGCGCTTAGCTTCCCGGGGTGCCCGCCCCCGACCGACGCCCCGCCCTCGACGCCGCGCTCCGCCCGTTCGCCCTCGGCACCCACGCCCCGGCCGGGGAGGACGGCCCGCCGCTGACCGAGCGGCGCCTCGCCGCCGTCGCCCGCGACGCCGCCGCCGCGCTCCTCCCCCTGCTCGGCGACCCGCCGCCGTCGGCGCACCGCGTGCGGCGGCTGCTCCGCCCCGTCCTCACCTGCACGTGGGCCGAGTTCGAGGCGACCTACGCCCGCACGCTCGACTCGCTGCGCGCGCTGCCGCCGGCGCACCCCGAGGTCGAGGACCCGGCGTGGGACGCCCACCTCGCCGCCCGCCCGTCGGCGCGACCGGCGCGCCGGGCGAGGGGACGCGCACCACCGGCCCGGCCGGCACCGAGGGGTGGGTCGTGGCGCTCGGCGCGCGCGCGGTGCTCGTCACCGGCGACGGGCGCAGCGTGCGCGCCAACGTCCGCTGCCACTGCGACGCCGAGGCGCGCGCCGCGCGCCCCGAGGTCCCGTTCGAGGTCGTGCACCTCCGCCGCGACGGCGCGGTGCTCGACGTGGCCGTCGGCACCGCCTGCGGCAGCTGCCGCGGCGCGATCGCCGACGCCGCGGGCGTCCCGCTCGGCGACGTCAGCGACGCGCCGAGTGGCGCGCGGTGATGAGCGACTTGATCCCGCCGCGCACGTTGAAGTCGCCGACCACCTCGACCTCCTTCGGCTCGACCGCCGCCACGAAGTCGTCGAGGATCCGGTTCACCGCGCGCTCGTAGAAGATCCCGTCGTTGCGGAAGCTCCAGAAGTAGAGCTTCAGGCTCTTGAGCTCCACGCACTTCGCGCCCGGGACGTACGTGATCCGGATCGTCGCGAAGTCGGGCGCCCCGCCCTCCAGCGCGTGCAGGTCCGTCGCGTCCCCCTCGATCCCGCCCAGCGGGCAGAGCGAGGTGAACTCCGGGCACTCCATGTGGATGGTGTAGTCCCGGTCGGCGTACGGGTTCGGGAAGGTCTCGAGGAGCTGGGGCTTGGGCATGGGAGGGCGTGATACTGCGGGAGTCGCAAGAGCGGGAGTCGAAAACGCGGGAGTCGTGACCGCGCGCCGAAAGCTACGCAGTCACGACTCCCGCAGTGACGACTCCCGTGGTTCCGACTCCCGCCCTACCCGTCCCGGAGCTTGCGCGACGTCTCCTCGAGGAGCCTCCGCTCTTCGGACGAGAGACTCTCGATCCCCTGCGACGAGATCTTGTCCAGCACCAGGTCGAGCGCCGCGGCGCGGGCCGCCGACGCGGGGACGGGGGCGGGGCGGGCGGGGGCGGCGGGGCGGGCGGGCTGCGGCTTGGCCGTCACGGCCTTGCTCTTCTCCACCACCTCGTCGCTCTCGCTCCCCCGCTCGCGCGGGCGCGGGAACGACTTGGGGACCGCGCGCGGCGGCTCGTCCCCGACGTCCGGGGCGGCGGCGACGCGCTGGCGCACCCGCTCGACGCTCGGGCCCGTGGGGCGCAGGAACCAGAGGGCGCCGAACGCCACGCCCCCGACGTGCGCCAGGTAGGCGACCCCGCCCCCCTCGCCGCCGGCGGCCGACAGCATGCCCAGGGCGACGTTGACCGCCACGAGCCCCCAGACCATGTGCTTCACCTTCATCGGCACGACGCCGAAGAAGAGCACCTCCTCGTCCGGCCAGCGGCGGGCGTAGGCGTACATCAGCCCGAAGATCGCCCCCGAGGCGCCGACCAGGAGCCCGCCGCGCACCAGCAGCGCGTGGGCGACGAGGGCGCCCAGCCCGCACCAGAAGTAGTAGCGCACCAGCGTCCCGGCCGACCACACGCGCTCCAGCCGCGGCCCGAACAGCCACAGCGAGTACATGTTGAACGCCAGGTGCCAGAACCCGGCGTGCACGAACGGGTAGGTGGCCGCCGTCCACAGCCGCCCCGGCTCCAGCTCGTCCGCTCGGAACCCGAGGGTCAGCGGCAGGTCCTGCTGGAGCGTGAGCTGGACGAACGCGACCGCGACGTTGATCGCGATCAGCCACAGCACGGCCGGGGTCATCCGCGGCGCGGCCGGGTCGTCGGGCGGGACGTAGGAGATGGACACGGCCAGGGCGGCGAACGACGGCGAGGCGACGGCAATACGAGACCCCGACCGGGAGCGGGGGTTCCGGACGGGCGGAGCCGCCTACACTGCACTCCCGGTGCCGCGTGCGGGCGCGCGCTGCGGCGCGTGTCGGGTCACGCGCGCGCCGCCAGCGCCACGATGCGCTCGCAGAGCTCCGGGAACAAGAGCCCCGCCGCCGCCGCGGCCTGCGGGATCAGACTCAGCCGGGTCATCCCGGGCAACGTGTTCGCCTCCAGGCAGTAGATGTTGCCCAGCTCGTCCATGCGGAAGTCGATCCGCGCGCACCCCCGGAGCTTCAGCGCCCGGAACGCCCGCAGCGCCTGCTCCTCCAGCCGCGCCCGCGCCGAGTCCCCCAGCTCCGCCACCTTCTCCTCGGCCATCCCCGGCGTGTACTTCGCCTCGTAGTCGTAGATCTCGTTCTTGGGGATGATCTCGAGCACCGGGAGCGCCTGGTCCCCCAGCACCCCGACCGTCAGCTCCCGCCCCGCCACGAACTGCTCGACCATCACCTCGTCGTCGTAGCGGAAGGCCAGCGTCAGCGCGTCGTCGAGCTGCCCGATCTCCTTCACGACCGTCAGCCCGACCGTCGACCCCTGCTTCGACGGCTTCACCACCACCGGCAGCCCCAGCGTCCGCTCGACCTCCTCGGCGAAGTGGGCGCGCGACTTGGGGGTGGTCCCGTCGGGGTGCGGCGCCATCAGCCAGTCGGCCGTCCCGACGTCGGCGGCGCGGAACAGCACCTTCGACAGGTGCTTGTCCATCGCCAGCGCGCTCCCCAGGTGCCCGCTCCCGGTGTAGCGGATCCCGCCCAGGTCGAACAGCGCCTGCACCGTCCCGTCCTCCCCCTGCCCGCCGTGCAGCGCCAGGAAGACGACGTCGGCCCCCGTCACCTCGGGGAGCTGCGCCAGCGCCGGCGCGATCGACCCGCCGCCCCCGCCCAGCTTCCCCAGCTGCTCCAGCGACGGCGGCGTCGACCCGACCCCCGCGGCCAGGTGCGCCTGCTCCCGCTCGCGCGTCAGCGCCCCCTCGGCGGGGTCGACGCAGGTGACCGCGTGCCCCTTCGTGCGCAGCGCCTCGGCGATGCGGAGGCCGGAGGCGAGCGAGACGTCGCGCTCGGCGGAGTAGCCGCCGAGGAGAACGGTGATGTTCAAACCGAATGACCTCCGCTCGACGCTCGTCGCTCGACGCTGCCGCCGTCCCCCGGGACGGACCGCGCGTCGAGCGTCGAGCGTCGAGCGTCGAGAAGGGTTGTGCTCGTGGTTAGCGCTGCATCAGGAACTGCAGCATGTCCGACCGGGTCACGATCCCCGCGACCCGCCCGCCCTCCTGCACGAGCAGGGCCGGCGTCGTCTTGCTCAGGAGCTTCGTCACCGTCTCCACCGCCTCGCCGGCGGCCACGGTCGGGAAGGGCTCGTCCATCACCTCGCCCACCGTCGCGTCGAGGAAGCGCGTGCTCTCGAGGCCGCGCGTCGTCAGGTGGTACTCGGTCACGCTCCCCACGCACCGCTCGCCGTCCATCACCGGCAGCTGCGACACGTCGTGCAGCCGCATGAGGCCGAGCGCCTGGCGCACCAGCGCGCCGGGGGCGGTGGCGACCACCTGCGGCGGCGCGCCGTCGCGCGCGCTCTCCGCCTTCGCCGCCAGCAGCTGCGCCAGCGTCACGCGCTCGGCGTCGAGCAGCTGGTTCTCGCGCATCCACTCGTCGTTGTAGAGCTTCGAGAGGTAGCGCTCCCCCGTGTCGCACAGGAACGTCACGACGTACGCGTTGGGGTCGTCGAGGCGCCGCGCGAGCTGCATCGCGACGTGCGTGATGAGCCCCGCCGAGCCGCCGACGAACAGCCCCTCCTCGCGCGTCAGGCGGCGCGCCATCGCGAACGCGTCCTTGTCGCTCACCGTCTGGTAGTCGTCCACCACCGACAGGTCGAGCGTCGACGGCAGCTTGTCCTGCCCGATCCCCTCGACCTTGTACGGCGCGCCGACCGGCTTGTCCGTGGTCCCCCGCCCGCGGCTCTGCCGCCACAGCTCGGCGAGGATCGACCCCGTCGGGTCGCCGCAGACGATCTGGATGTCGGGGTTCTTCTCCTTCAGGTAGCGCCCGACGCCGGTGACCGTCCCGCCCGTCCCCGCCGACGCCACGAAGTGCGTGATGCGCCCCTCCGTCTGCTCCCACAGCTCGGGCCCCGTCGTCGCGTAGTGCGCGTCGGGGTTCGCCTGGTTGTAGAACTGGTTGGCGAGGATCGCGTTCGGCGTCGCCTCCGCGATGCGCTTCGCCCACATCACGTAGTTGTCCGGGTGGTCGGGCGCGACCGCGGTCGGCGTGACGATCACCTCGGCGCCGAACGCCTTCAGCAGGCGCACCTTCTCCTGCGACATCTTGTCCGGCATCGTGAAGATGCACTTGTAGCCCTTCATCGCCGCCGCGATGGCGAGGCCGACGCCGGTGTTGCCGCTCGTCCCCTCGACGATCGTGCCGCCCGGCTTGAGCAGCCCCGCGCGCTCGGCGGCCTCGATGATCGGCATCCCGATGCGGTCCTTCACCGACCCGCCCGGGTTGAAGATGTCGGCCTTCCCGTAGACCGGCGTGCGCACGCCGCGCCCCAGCCGGTGCAGCCGGATCAGCGGCGTCCACCCGATCGTGTCGAGGACGGAGTCGTAGGGGCGCGCGTTGCGGACGGCGACCTCGGGGGCGGGAGCGGTCATGGGCGGGGGCGGAGCACGGAGTCCCCCGGCAGCGGCGCGCCGTCGGGGTGACGGAAGTAGACGGGGAAGAGGATCGCCGCGCCGGCCGCCTTGCCGTCCCGCACCGCGGGGCGGAAGCGCAGCTTCTCCGACCCGGCGACGGCGCTCGAGTCGAGCGCGGGGTACCCGGACGGCTCGGCGACGTGCGTCGATTCGGGGAGCACCTGCCCCGCCGAGTCCACCCAGAGGCGCAGCGTCACGTTCCCCTGGACCTTCCGCGCGTAGAGCGCGGCCGGGTAGCGGAACGGGGGCTCGGGGTTGGTCATCCGCGGCGGGCCGTCCTCGGCGGGCGCGGCCGCGGCGGTCGGGGTGGGGGCGGCCACGGCCGCGGCCGGCGTCGGGGCGGCGCCCGCGCC